>JAAEPW010000183.1 GCA_024232355.1 Chloroflexota bacterium
AATGAAGGTAATATCTTGTTTGAAGATGAATCAGAAGATTCAGATGTATCAGTTGAGGTAGAAATTTATGATGAAGGAGTCTTACGCTTCTATGTAAAAGCTTTCGGGGATACAAAATACACCATTAACATTAGCGAACAAGATTAACCCTTAGATTCAATACCCGTGAATGAGTGACCACTCATTGCTCATCCAGTGAGATTTTGATACAATTTGGCAAGAATTTGACTTGGGAACAGCGCCTGTGAGCCTTTTTCAACCGAAAAAGTGTCCCGAGGGTACAAAATCTTGCAGAAAACAATTCCCAAGCGCTTGGTGGTCAAGGATTTATCAAGTTCAAAATTCATTCACGGGTATTGCCCTTAGATTTACCTCTGAACCTTGTTACTCGTGCCTACCCAACTCTCAATAAAGCCGACCCTGAAAAGCGGGCGGCTTATCTCGGGGGCGTTATGCAGGCGGTAAGCAGGCTGAGGTTTACAGGGCGGAAGAACCTGGTGATGATTAGGTGCATTTGCAGAGCGTCACGCCCGAGTCAGGAAAAGCTTCACTGGGCTGTGGCACATCAGCAAAGTGCCCCTACCAGTAATGTGGGCCTGGGGACTTGATGCTCAGAACTCTGGCTGGTACGTGCTTTACGGATCACATAACATTTCTTTCGACAAGGAGCTACTTGTATGCTACACTTGATAACACAACTAAAACAGGATCATGTTGCAATTTCAGACGTGTTCCTCGAAATCGTACTCCTCGATATTGACACGGAAGAAGGTCGGCAGAAACTACTGGAGGCACAAGCGGCATTACTGGCTCATTTGAAGCAGGAGGATGAAGAATTCTATCCTGTTCTTTGGGCAATGACCCCGGATAACCCGGATTTGAAGCAGAAACTAGATGCGTTTGCGGACGATATGCGCAACATCAACACAAAATTACTAGAATTCTTTGACAAACATGCGGCAAGTCAGCATAACGTGGATTTCGCAGTAGACTTTCGCAACGTGTATGGGCTGTTGGTCCGCAGAATTATGCGAGAAGAAATCGAGCTCTTTCCAGAGTATGCGCACGCGCAGCAGCTTTGAAAACAATGACAGTCACCACAAATGAAGCGCGAATCGCTTCCCCATCGCCACTCCCGAACTGCGCTTGAGACTTTCACTAGGTGAAGCGAAAGGCCGCGCTCTAGGGCGCTGCGAGAGTTTTTTTTGGACATCTATTTTCATTTCCGCTTGCTGGAGCCGAGATCGCAATCGTTCGTTCTCTTGCCTCAACACCACGTTCTCTTCTCCCAGTTCCTGGTCTACGCTTTTCTTTGGACCACGTTTCTTCGACTTCAACCCTTCCAATTGTCCGCGATCCCGCGCCCGACGCCATCGGCTCAGATACGAGAAGTATATCCCTTCTCGACGGACCAGCGCGCCAACCTCACCGGGCTCTGTGCATGCTTCGGCTTCTTCCAAGATGCGCAGTTTCTCCTGCGCACTAAAACGTCTACGCGGTGTGGAGTTGACTTCTGGATCAGGTCTTTTGTTGGTTTCCTTTTCAATCATTTTTTCACACTCCTCTGCTCTCTATTCTACCCTAAATTATCGAACAGAGTTGTGTCACTCATCTTAGCACATGGGGAAGTTCAAGTTCCGGGTGAAGGTAGTGCGCCATTTTGATCGGTTGCGTGAACAAGGTGTATCGGAGAAGCGAGCAGTGGCACTCACATTAGAGAAATATCGTCCCCGTAAGCAAGGTGATTTGCGCTTGAGTGCCAGCACAATCCGTAACTGGGTACGGAAGGTGAAACGAGCCAAGGGGGATCGTAGCGTGTTGCGACCCAAGTCGCGCCGACCTAAACAAATCACTTTCCGGGTACCAGAGAAGGTGGTGGGTATCGTTTTCACACTGCGGCATCAATTGGGTTGGGGTGGACATCGTATCGCCGCCGAGTTGAAAGAACGTGGGATCGCCAAGATCAGTGGCCGAACAGTGTACAAGATATTCGACCGTCTGGGCTTGCTGGTGAAAATCTACGCCCTGAAGGGTAAATCGGACGGAATTGCTTATCAGCGATATGAGAAAAACCGTCCCAATGCCCAGTGGCACTTTGATCTCAAACAAACCCGCTTGGCTGACGGGAGCAAGGTATATATCTGTGTTGTCGTCGATGATTATTCCCGCTATGCCCTGGCTGCTGTAGTGGGGTTGGAAAAGACCACCGAATGGACAGCCCAGGTAGCTGAGCAAACCATCGACAAGGCCGGAACACCTGAACAGGTAGTCACCGATAACGGCACCGAATTCATTTCGGTCTGGGAAGAAAGTCTGACCAAGTTCGGTAAATTGTTGGAAGAACTGGGCATTGATCATGTCACAACCTCTCCCTACTATCCACAAGGCAATGGCAAGGCAGAAGCATTCATTCGTACTCTCAATCGTGAACTGCTCGGACGTCGAACTTTTGAAACTGTCGAGGAGCTACAGACAGCCATCAATGAGTTTTTGCTCTACTATAACAACTATCGACTCCACAGCAGTTTGGGCTGGAAATCGCCCATCACTCGTTTTGCTGGACGCGCAATTGTCATTCGTGGTCTCGCTGGTATCCTTGGGTTGGAACCTATGGCTAACGATCCTCATTGGGGACCTTCTTACTGTGACCCTCCGATCACGGTTTCTTCAACTACCGTTCCTAACCGTTGTGCTCTAATATTGGTGGCTCAATGAGAAAATGTCAAAACTATGTAGACTTAACAAACCAAGATGTGATAACAGGCTTGCAGAACGCGACCTTTGAAGATAAGCGACGAGCTTTGGAAGATTTGCAAGTACAAGTGTTTATTGAGGATGACAATGCGCGGGTAAAGTGCAGAGTGCCTATGCCCGATGGCGTTTTTGCATTAACCTCAACGTAACAGTATTGTAACCTGAATAAAACGAGGCTTGAGTATACTTGTAATAATACAAAAAAGGTACAATCATCTCACTGTTACATGGTTCATAGGGACTATTGTGATGACACAACAAACCAAAACTCTGTCCAAATTGTTCGCCGATTGGTCCACTCTGTCGCTGCGTATGAGCCTGCGTCTCAAGATTACACTGCCCTACATTATTCTGGCGATTCTGATGGCAATAGCCGGAGCTTTGGTGATTACCCAACTCGTCGTCGACTCGGTACAGGAACGGTTCGTTAACCAGTTGCTAGAAACTGGCCGCTTGGTGGCTGACCAAGTTGTCCAAGTCGAGCAAGATAATCTGGCCACGCTGCGAGTTGCAGCCTATACCGACGGCATCCCGCAAGCTCTGCAAAACGGCGATACAGAAACCCTTCGTGAACTCGTCTACCCGGTGGCCGTCAACAACCGGATCGACATTATCGAACTCTTGGACCTGAATGGAATTGCACAACTCTCCTTGCGCCATCAACGTGCGGGGTCTGCAACCGATTATGAGACGGTCACAGGCACCGATTTTTATACCACTCAACCACTCGTGCAACGGGTGCTAGCCGGTGAACAAGACCAAGCCGGTGACAAATTCGCCGACTTGATTTCCGATGCCTCATGGGGAACCGCTTTTTACATCGCCGGGCCAGTTTTTCTCGATAATGAATTGGTCGGCGTGATCCTGGTGGGGAACTATTTGGATCAACTGGCCACCGATCTGCGCCTGGACTCGGGTGCGCATCACATCACCATCTATGCGAGCAGCGGGCAACCTTTGATCACTACTTTTTCCAATGATACTGGTACCGCACTAGATATCACTCCTGCATGGTACGATGACGTAATCAATCAACAAGAAGACACCCAGATCAATACAATCCAGATAGACAATCAACAATACAGCCAGGCATTTCTGCCTTTCGAGGCACGCCACGGGTCTGATATGGGCGTCATGTCCATCGCACTGTCACAAGGCTATCTGGTTCACGCAAGCCCGGTGAGCCGTCTCAGCCTGACGCTAATCATTGTCGCCGCATTGCTGGGAGTGCTCAGCATCGGCACGATGGTCGCCCGACACATCACCCGTCCTGTCCTGGCAATCGCCCATGCATCACGTAATGTGGCTCAAGGTGATCTGAGCCAGCAGGTAGAGGTCAACACCCGAGACGAAGTGGGCGACCTGGCCGATGCTTTTAACGCGATGGTGGGCCAGTTACGCCTGGCGGAAACGGTCAAAGACATCTTTGGACGTGCCGTGTCTCCCGAGGTGAGCGCCGCTTTGATCAAATCTGTCTCCAACGGCGAGATCTCTTTGGGCGGTGAGAATCGAATGGTGAGTATTCTCTTTAGCGACATTAAGAGCTTTACGACTTTTTCCGAGCAGCATACGGCCGGACAGGTAGTAGCGATGCTCAACGAGTTCGTCACGGCCATTTACCCCGCCATCACCAAGTATGGGGGAGTCATCAACAAGTTCGGCGGTGATTCGACCCTGGCCATGTTTGGCGCGCCCGTCCACCAGCCTGACCACGCCCGGCGGGCAGTGCTCACGGGTCTGGCAATGCAACAGGCAGTGGTTGACCTGAACACCCGTCGTTTAGCCAAAAATCAAGTCCCCATCTACATCGGCGTTGGGATCAACACTGGCGATGTGGTCGTAGGCACAGTTGGAACAGACGAGCGACTGGAATATACCATGATCGGCGACCCCGTCAACGCGGCCTCGCGCATCGAGGGGCTTACCCGCCGGTTCAAACGTCACGATATACTCATCAGTCAGGCCACCCTAGATGCTATAGGGCCAGAGCACTTGTTTAGCATCGAGTTAGACTGGAATGAACTGGATACAGGCACAGTGTCTACAGAGTTGCATGAGCAGTTTCAAGAACATAATGAGGTTCTCACTCCACAGGCTCTGGTGGAAGTGAAACAAGTTGGAAACAATTGGACAATTGTCGACGGCGACAAAAAGTACTTGATCCGGAATGAAAACCAGACACTAAACGTGTATGGGCCAGATCATGGCCTCGTCATTGAGGATCTGGGGCTGTGCGAGGTCAAAGGAAAAACATCCCAGGTCCATATTTATTCCGTGCTGAGGAAGAAACGTGATGCGTGACCATCCGACTCGAACTCTTTTCCTGTTGATCCTGATCGTATCCCTGGTCGGGCTGGTGCTGTTCGTCGTGGTGCTGCGCAGCTTTAAAATGGTATTGGCCAGCCACTATCCGGTCGATCTGCGCTCCAGGATGTTGGCCGACTATAGTGCCGATCCGCGAGACCAGAAATTTGCGCCGCTCAATCCCCAAATTGTCGCCGAGGTAATTGCCGAAGAAGCCACCGTCCGGCCGTCCGAGAACGAAATTCAGGCCACGATGACCGTCATTTGGTCTACACCCATTGTGACGGTCACACCAATTCCCGGCACCCCCAGTGCCACGCCAACACCCCCATCGCCAAGCCCATCTCCGACCGCTGCACCCACATCCACACCCCGCTCATCGAGCACCCAAGCAATGACGCGCCCCCCCACCAACACCCCAGCCCCTACAAACACACCCACCCCAATCCCACCAACTCCAACTGCAACCGCCACTCGTATACCGCCAACCGCAACACCAACCGCCACATCAACACCTTTGCCGACGGCAACACCGACTTTGATACCCACTATGCCACCACCCCCCACATCTCCCCCATCCACACGCCCCACATCTCCCCCGCCACCGCCGCCCACATCCCCTCCACCCGGCCCCACGCCGCCGCTCTCACGCCCAACGGTCACTCCTTCATCATAGTCAAAAGCTCAATGTTCCGCCATCTTGCGGATCAAGTCTTGTCTACGGCTCTAGAAATCTACTCTCGCTATTTACCATCACTCGGCGTTGCCCATCTCTAATGACTGTGCTATAATCAAGCCTAGAGTGTGAACTGGACAATCTTTGAAACAAGTGACTTTTGCCTCGGTGTTTGAAGGAGCAAAAAATGACACAAAAGCAGCCCAGTGCAGGAGATCTTCGCAAAGCCGAAAAGTACACGCAACTTGGTCTTCAGGCCTATGGGGAGTGGGATATTGACGGAGCAGTCAAGCACTTTCAGTCTGCCGTTCAACTTGTGCCCAATGATCCGGATTGCGTGCTCAACTTGGCACGGGCTTTGGCTCGCAGCGGTGATTTCGACCAGGCACTACGAGCGCTGGCTAGTTTTATCCGACTACGGCCCGATTCGCCCCTAAGCGATCGGTTTCAGTCACTTTTTGCCAGCGGAATGGACCCGGTAGAAACCTTACTTACTGAAAAGATGACGACAGCCGGGATGTCTATCGAAGAGGTCGGCGCCGCGATACAGATTTGGCTCGAGTATCGCGTTGCTCTCGGACAAGAATCTCTGATCATACGCAAGCCAAATACCTGGGCAGCGGCACTGGACTATACCGTACGCAAAGTAAATTTACACCCCGTGAAACGCAGTGAAATCGCCAATCTCTATGGCATCAGTGACGGCGCAGTGCGCGACCGTCACACCGACTTGGTAGACACACTCGACGTGATGCCATGCGACTATCGGTATTTTGTGGGTAAGGAGAATCCGCTCGATAAACTGGTGGAAGCCGCAGAACTGTTGGCTCAACTAGAGGCTAGCTTTCACGAACCGTAGGCCAGGGAATTCTAGCGCGCGATTGTGAAATTCATCCCTCAACTATGGGGACCGTAAAGGAAAACGTACTACCCTGGCCCATCTCGCTTTCGACCCAAATCTCGCCCCCTTGCAACTCGACCAAACTCTTGGTGATGACCAGCCCCAGTCCGGTACCACTTTCGCTACGTACGTCAGGATCCTCGGAACGGAAATATTTGGTAAAGAGGCGATCTTGATCCTCGGGCGACATTCCAAAGCCAGTGTCAGTGACTGAGCACAGCACAAATCCATCCCTGCCCGAGTCACCCTCCATATCACTCCATCTGTGAGCACGGATCGTGATCTGTCCTCCTTGAGGGGTGTACTTGAACGCATTACTAAACAAATTGGTCAGAATCTGTCCCAACCGGTTTGGATCTCCCCGGACAAGTGGCAAATCTGGCGCAATGTCTACTGTTAGCGGTTGCTGTTTGGCCTCGATCTGACCACGGATCGTGCGCAGCGCCTCTTCAATGATCTGCTCCATAGATACATCTGCCAGGTTGATCTTGATGCGACCACTTTCGATGCGAGAGATGTCCAACAAGCTGCTGACCAGGGTGTTCATACGAACCACGTTCGATCGTATCGTATCGAGGAAACTGCGTTGGGCGTCGTTCAATTCACCAGCAGCCTCCGAGACCAAGAGGTCGGTGTACCCTCTCATCGAAGTCATCGGCTGCTTGAGTTCGTGGGAAACAAAAGAGACAAACTCGGTCTTGGCATCGTTGGCACGCTGCACCTGCTCAAAGAGGCGGGCATTCTCAATCGAGATCGCGGCGTGATCGGCCAGACGGACGACGAATTCCAATGCTTCTTTGTCCAATGGGGCCAAAGATTCCACAGAGATCACGCCGATGATTTGCTCTTCTCGTCGAATAGGCACCGCCAATTGGACCGTCATGTTGGCCACAATCTCTACGTAATCAGGATCACCGGCCACATCTTTTACAAGTTCAGGCTCGCCGGCTCTCACCACGCGCCCGATAATCCCCTGATCCAAAGACCAGAGATCATCTTTTTCATAAGCGGCCATCAATTCTTCTGGGTAGCCCTGGCTCGTCAGGAAACGCAGCCCGCGCGTGCCATCTTCAGATTCCGCGATGACGGCTACCACACCAACGTTGGCCATTGTCATCCGCAATGCCCAATCGAGGGTCAGATGCATCACTTGGCCATAGTCCAAGGTGGCATTGAGTTCCCGGTCGATGCGCTGCATCATCGAAAGCTCTTCTACCCGTGCAGCAAGGGCCTGGTCAGTCTGCGTAAACAACCGGGCGTTCTCGATAGATACGGCAGCATTGGTTGCAAATGCTGTCAAAAGTCGTTCGTCGTCTTTGTCGAACGATATACCATCCCGCCGATTTAACAGTTCGATCACGCCGATAGCGGTCCCCCGGCTGATCATGGGCACAGCAATGATCGAGTGTGTGACGAATTCAGCGTCCACATCCCCGCCCCAACGCTTGTCTGCCTGTGCATCTTTGATAATGATCGGCTGATGCTCCAAAATCACCGTACCGATGATGCCGGTGCCAGGAGGAAGGCGCATACCCACCAGATCGGCAGAGCCTGGACCAGCAGTCACCTCAAAAACCAGTTCGCCCGTATCTTTATCTACCAGTACCAGCGACCCAGCCTCAGCCTGGAGCAGATCGACCGCTTTCTCCATAATCAGGTTCAGCACTGACGGCAAGTCTAGGGTCGATGTGATCACGCCACCAACCTCATTGAGGGCCGTCAACTGCCGGGTGCGCTCCTCCATCTCTTGGTACAAGCGTGCTTTTTCCAGAATCGCAGCCGCTTGATCGGCAATGGCAGAGAAGAATTGCAGTTGCTCGTGGGAATAGGTCACGGCAGGGTCAAAGCTAGAGACGTTCATCACTCCAATGATACGGTCGCCCGCGTTGAGGGGGGCTCCCATCCAGGCTTTGCCCGGACGTCCCCCAGCCATGATTCCCAAACGCGCACATTCTTGAGCATAATCTTCCGTCACAATAGAGCGACCTGTGCGAACAATTCTGCCAGTCAGACCAATATCCACCGACCACTCGCTGTCTTGGTAGATTCGCTCGCCTTCCTCTACGTAAAACGCAAATGAAAGGGTCTCTTTTTCCAGGTTATACAATGCGACGTAAAAGTTGCTGGTATCGAGCACGCGGCTGGTCTGCGCATAGACCAACTCCATCAGATCATCTACATCCATCGCAAAAGTGATCGCCTGCCCAACCCACCGCAGCACGTCCACCTCGGTCATCCGCTGTTCCAAATCACTAAAGAGACGGGCTTTTTCCAAAGCCACTGCGACTTGAAAGCCCAGCGACTCGAGCGTGGACAGATCATCTGAGGAAAAAGCTGTACCATCGCGCTTGGGGCCCAATGCAATCCAGCCACGGGCCGGTACCGGAATGAGAAGCGCAGAACGCAACATCTCTAACGATTCTGCCTCAGCTTCCAGACCCAAAGGGAGCGGGCGGTCACTGTAAAGATATACACTTTCACGCTGCTGCAACATCTGATGAGCCAACGGACCATCCGGCTCAAAGTCCACATCAGGGAATGGCTCGCTGCCGACGGCGTGAGGCGTATAACGTGCGCTTTTTGAGTTGTGCAAGAACAAGGCCGAAAACTCCAAGACCCACCCTGCTTCCAGCGTTTCATCCAAAACCTGTAAAATTGATGGCAAACTCGTCGTCTCGCTCATACGATTAACAAACTGCCGCATCACCTGACGTTGGTCAACCACCTCGTGCGGAAAGATACGATCCACCACACGCTGCAAACGTATACGTGCCGGGTTCAAGAGCAAAGCCAGCAAAAACACAAACACGCCAAGCACCCAGGGATCATTGGCCGCCAGTGTCACGCCAAACAACAAGCCGATCAGATAAAGCAGGAGAAAATAGACGCTGACCACTACGGCACTCAACAAGCCGTAAACGAGGCTATGTCGAACCACCAGATCAATGTCAAACAAACGATAGCGCAAAATGGCATAAGCAATAGAGAGAGGAAATAGAACCAACCACGGCAAAGTGATCGTGGGAAGAAATCCGGCTCCCTCTACAAAACGAGTGATCAGGAACCAAATCACAAGGGGACCAAAGGCCAGCAAACAACCCCACAGAATGGTGCGCGCGCAAGTCTGTACAATAGGCGATTCAGAGCGCAAGTACCGAAAGATCATCATTGTCAGAATAACAGCAAGCCCCATACTCACCCAGATAAAGGCCGCGAACCAAGTGTCAAAATAAGCTGTGGGTGCTTGGAAATTTGAAATGGTAAATTGATTAACGATGGCAACAAGAACACCCGGCACATAAATCAGATAACACAACACTGGAATACGCTCAACAAGCCGGGTCCGTTGGGGAAACACCAGTGACAGATGGGCCATAACGCTGCCTGTCAAAGAAATAGCAATGACCCATACACGTGAGAACCAGTGGGTGGTATAGAGATCAAACATCAAACCCACGCAGAGCGCAATCATGGCACACATCACCCCAAATACCTGGGCCGAGTGTTCGCGCCGCCGCGCCAAGAGCACCCAAAAACCAATTCCCAAATAGATCAGTCCCAATCCCCAGGGGAGAAGAAAGAAATTGACCAGCGTCACACTGGGAAAAGGTGTCAGTTGTACGCGAACACCAGGTAACAGTTCACCATCGTCCTGCGCCACGAACGTGACCACATCGCCCGGCTCGTACCGCGACAGTTCGCGCATTAACGCAGCCGGACTCTCTAGCGGTTGATCGTCGAGCGCGACCAAACGTGCTGGGAAACCAAGTCCGGCAGCATAACCGTGCCAGTTGGGGTCACCTGTATTGTTGATGATCAAAGTTGGTTCGGTGAGCAAGCCGGGGAACGGGGTTCGTGAGGTTCGCCAGGCCAAGAAAGCGGCCATGATCAAAAGTATTGCCGTCGTGGCAAGCCCCACCATGATAACCCAGGTGAGTGTGGGAGTGCCGTTTTTAGCGTCTTGATGAGTTGGAGGACCTTTTGCGTCTTCCACGTCAATTTCACCTCTTGTGATGTATAACACCCACCCTACAAAGTTATTTTAGCACAGATAAGAGTGGTTGACAACAAGTGCAGAGCCCAAATATATTGGCGCTGGGATTTCGTGGGGTCAGTCCCAGAGAGCCAATTTATTTTCACTATTGGACACAGATGAACACGGATTTTTTTCTGTTTTCGGCGACTTGGTTAATGGCTGTGAAATACTGTTCAAACTGATTCCAAATATAGGCTGGAAAAAATCTGTGTCAAGCACATACTCAGACCAAGAGTCCCGTAGTAAAAATTTCTTTCAGTTTTTGGAGACGTTTGGTATAATTGAACGAGCACACGTAATCCAAGGGAGGGGACAAATGAATCAAACAAAAGAACAAAAATCCGAGATGCTCCAAGAACAAATCAAACGCCGTCGCAAGCGCGGCAAGGAGGAAATGGCCAAGATCGTCAACCAGGGCCGGCATTCGGTTTACAGCACCTTTGAAGTGACATCCACGTCCGAACGGATCTATACTGTCCAGGTCCGCTCGCTCACCGAGCAACTCAACTCTTGTACATGTCCCGACTATCGCACCAACACCATCGGCACCTGCAAACACATCGAAGGCGTGCTGGTCAACCTGCAAAAAGAGTTTGCCGATCAGTGGGACGAGTTCGTCGCCCAGGCTCCACCGGTCACACAGGTGTACGTTCACCACGCCGAACAAACCACGATCCGTGTCATGTTGCCTTTTCCCAAGAGCAAGAAATTGAATGCACTGGTGACCCGTTACTTTGACGCTCAAGGCATTCTGCAAGGCAAGATCACGCAGAGCCTGCCTGCGCTGCTCAGTGAACTGAACCGGCTGTCCGCCCGCGACCGCAAGCAGATTCTCGTGAACCAGACGGTACACGACCACCTGAAAAACCAACAGGACATTGATGCGGTTGCTCAACAAAAACAATGGTTCCTTGATCAAGTAGAACAGGGCAATCGTTCGCTCGGCGTCCTCTCGACCCCGCTCTACGGTTACCAGGAGGAGGGATTGCTCCACCTGACCTTTGGACGGCGCGCACTGCTGGCCGACGACATGGGCCTGGGCAAGACGATCCAGGCCATCGCCGCCGCCGCCCTACTCAAGCAACTGCGCGACATCCAACACATCCTGGTTGTCACGCCCGCCTCGCTCAAGCACCAATGGGCGCGCGAAATCCAGCGCTTTACGTCGCTGTCTGTCCAGGTCATCGAGGGGAACCCGATCCAGCGCCGCGCGCTCTACCGTGACCCCCAGTTCTTTAACATCATCAACTATGAACTGGTGCGTTTTGACGAGGAACAAATCGCCCAATGCGAGTTCGACCTGGTGATTCTCGACGAAGCGCAAAGGATCAAAAACTGGCGCACGAAAACCGCCGACAAGGTCAAACGATTGCGCAGCCCCTACGCCTTTGTCCTGACCGGCACCCCGTTGGAAAATCGGCTGGACGAACTCTACTCGATCTTTCAGTTCATCGATCCCACTATCCTCGGCCCATTGTGGCGCTTTAACCAACGCTACTATGAGACCGAACGACGGCCTACCGGTTCCTACAAAGTGCTGGGCTACCAAAACCTAGACGAGTTGCGCCAACGCATCGCGCCCTACGTCCTGCGCCGCGTGCGTGAGGAGGTACTGCTCGATCTACCAGAGCGAATTGACAGCAACTTTTTCGTCGAAATGACCGATCCTCAGTGGAAAGCCTACCACGAATACGAGCAACGGGTCGCCCAGTTGATGGTACGGGCCAAGCGCCGTCCGCTCACGCCGGACGAGCACAACATCCTATTGGGAAGTCTGGTCAAGATGCGGTTGATATGCAACGCCTTGGCGCTGCACGACCCAGAGATCAAACCCCAGGACCACGAAAAGACCGCCCCCAAGCTGCGCGAACTGCGCGAGATTCTCGGCGAGGAGGTCGCCAGCAACGGCCACAAGGCGATCCTCTTTAGCCAGTGGACGCGCATGCTCGACCTGACCGAGCCAATGCTGGAAAAACTCGATCTGGGCTGGGTCAAACTGAGCGGCAGCGTGCCCACCAAAAAGCGCGGCGCCCTCATCGAACAGTTCTTTGAGGACCCCAAGTGCAAGGTATTCCTCTCCACCGACGCGGGCGGCGTGGGACTGAACCTGCAAGCGGCCAGCATGGTGGTCAACCTCGACCTGCCCTGGAACCCGGCCGTACTCGCCCAGCGCATCGCCCGCGCGCACCGTCACGGCCAGCCGCGCCCTGTCAACGTGATTAACTTGATCGCCAAAGGCACCATCGAAGAGCGCATGCTCGACACATTGGCTGCCAAGCGTGCCATCTTTGACGCGGCGTTCAACGAAGATAGCACTGTCTCCGACCTCTCGTTCAAAAAAGCCGGATCGGGCGTCCTGCAACGGCTCGAAGTGCTCCTGGGCACGCGGGATGCCGCCAAGCCGGAACTGGTGCTCACTCCCACCGCCGCCCCGACCGAGGCGGAACCGGAGGCCGTGCCCGTGCCCACGTTGCAGGGCTTGGCCGACCTGCTGGTGAGCCGCTACCCGGGCCGCATCCTGCTGGTGCGCGAATCCCCGCAGCTCCCCACCGCGCCCGTCGACGGGAATATCCTCATCGTGGTGGACCGCGAGCCGGGCAAGCTGCGCCCCAAGGTCGAGGCGCTGATCAACGAGCACTATGGCGATCTTCCCACGCCGGGCCTGTTGTTGATGGAGCAAGAGGGCTACCGGGCGCTCTCCGCCCTCACCGGCGGGCTGATAGATCAAACCGCCGAGGCGGCCACTGTCTACCACGCGCCCGCTATCCCCGCCCCGGCCCGTGACGACACGCGCAAAGCGCTGGAAAAGAAACTGCGCCGCGCCAACAAGGGCTTTGATACCGCCGACAAGCGGCTCAAGCTGGCGTCCGTCGTGTTGCAGGGCGGCTTTCCCGAGGAAGTAATGCGTCCCGTGCGGCAAGCCCTCGCTTGGGCCCTCAACACGCACCTCTCTCTCGTACTCGCCAAAAAACGCGCGCTCGACGACAATCTACCCTCCCCGCGCCTGGTGGAGGCCGAGTTGGTCGCTTCCAGACGAGTCACAACCGACCTGGCCGCGCAGACAGACCGCGTCCGCACCCTCACCGCCCCACCCGCCGAGGACGAAGAGGAAGCGCCGCCGCCCAGCATCGAGGCTGCTGAGGGGTTTATCGCCACGATCCAAGAGTTGATTGACTTGGGGCGGGAGTGGATCGCTAAAGAGGGAATGTAAAGATGGAAACCTTGACCGTGCTCCTGTTGCTTACACTGATCTTGTCGGTATGGGGACTGATTGCGGCAGTTGTTTGGCTAGCATTGCGCGGCCGCAGTGAGCCTCAGACAGAACACATGGCTATTCTACAAGCAGAAATGCGCGTGCTACGTGAGCAAGTCGGTCAGAGTCTCGGAACTATGACCCAGCAAGTCGCTGTCTTTGGCAGTGTGCAGGAGGGAATTGGACGGGTTGACGAAGCAACCCATCAAATTCTTGCATTGGGTCAAGACATCGCTGCCCTGCAAGACATACTGCGATCGCCCAAGCCGCGTGGCGGCCTGGGTGAAATTCTGCTTGGTAACCTACTGGCACAAGTTCTACCAAGCGAGCGATACCAACTCCAATACACCTTTGACGACGGCACGCGAGTGGATGCAGCCATCCTCCTGGTCGACCACGTCGTTCCGATAGACGCCAAGTTCCCACTGGAAAACTTTCAACGCATATTGGATGCAGCGAATGACAAAGAACGTAAATCCGCTCAAAAGGCCTTTATCCGCGATGTCAAAAAACGAGTAGATGAGACAGTCAAATACATCCAGCCAGATGAAGGAACCTTTGAATTCGCCATGATGTATATCCCCGCCGAGAACGTCTATTACGAGGTCCTCAGTGCCAAAGACCTATTCGAGTACGCTCTTGAACAACACGTGATTCCTGTATCGCCCAACTCTTTCTTTGCCTATCTGAACGTCATCGCTTTTGGACTGCGCGGCCTGGACATTGAGGAAAAAGCACGTCTCTTGTTGGGTCAACTCTCTCGACTGAAAAAAGATTTTGGGGATATTCACAACGGATATAATACACTCGGCACGCATATCACCCGTGCTCAAAGCAAGTACAACGAGGTGGACATCAAGTTGGGTCGCTTTGGCGAAAAACTAACCGATGTAGCTACCGGTGAAACATTGCCTGCCGGTGAGGAGCAGCCAGCACTGACCGGAGAATAAAGTGATCATCAAAATTCTCCTCGCCCCCGCCGGAGGCGGCAAAACCGCTCACGCCATCGAACGCATCCGCGCCCTGCCGCCCCTCTCCTCCATCCGTGTCCTCGTGCCGGACCAGATGGAGGCCGCAGCGTTTCGCCGCCGATTGGCGCAATCCGGCGGCGCGCTCGGCACCGAGGTGCAGACCTTTTACAAACTCTACGCCGATGTGTTGACGTTGGCCGGAGGCACCGCCGCGCCCCCACAGGCCGAACCAGAGCAAGGGATGGCGCGCCTGCTACCCTCGGTCCGCTACCGGCTGATCCAACACATCACGGGAACTCTGTGCGACGCCGGTCAACTGGCCTACTATGCTCCCCTGCGCCACTCGGCGGGCTTTGCGCGCCTGCTGGGGGGACTGTTCGGGGAGCTCAAGCGCGCCCGCGTCTTTCCAGAGGATCTCGAACAAGCATTGGCCGGGCACAAACCCCGCCTGGTCGAACTGGCCCGCATCTATACCGCTTACCAATCCTGGCTGATCGACACCGGCTGGGTCGACACCGAGGGCCAGGGCTGGCTGGCGGCGATTGCGCTGGAACAAGACCCGTCGCTGCTCTCCAACCTGTCGCTGCTGGTCGTGGACGGCTTTGACGAATTCAACCCCACCCAACTCTACCTGCTGCGCCTCCTGGCCAACCGCGCCGCGACCACCATCGTCACCCTCACCGGCGATCCGCAAAACCCCGACCGGCTGGCCCATCGCCGGCTGGCCCGCGCCCGCGCCGCTTTGGCGCACGCACTCGACGTCGAACCGACATCTCTCTCTAACAAGAGGCAAGAGGACAATCCCCTTGTCCCCTTGTCCCCTTGTCCCCTTGCCCACATTGAAGCCAAACTTTTTGAACCCAGCCCTCCCTCCATCCTCGCCGACGAAACCGTGACGTTCATCGAGGCCCAGAACCGTGCGTCCGAGGCTCGTGAGGCGCTGCGCTGGCTCAAAGCGCGCCTGGTTCGCGACGGCGTGCCGCTCTCCGGCATAGCCATCGTCGCCCGCGACGTGCTCCCCTACCGGTCATTCCTGGAACAGGTCGCCGCCGAGTTTGGAATGCCGCTGCGCTTTGCTTCCGGAGCCGACCTGCGCGCCAATCCGGCTATCGCCGCACTGTTGAATCTCTTGACGCTGTCTCTAAAATCGGTCGATTGGTCGCCGCAGGCGCTGATCGATGCCTTGACCAGCCCTTATTTCGATTGGACCGATTGCGGCCTGCAGTCCAATGACGCCGGTTACCTGTACGACGTCGCCCGCGCCGGGCAAGTCGTCACCGGGCTGGACCAGTGGCGTGAGGCGTTCCACAACCTGTCCGCCCGCCCATCGGAGGAGGACACACCTGTCGCGCTAGACGAGGAGGATTTTGCCCCCCGACCTTCACTTGCCAAGGCCCAGGTGACGCGGCTGGAAGCCATCTTTGACGAGATCATCACACGCATCACGCCCCCGCCCCAGGCCACACTGCGCGAGCGGGTGATGTGGATAGAAAAACTCATCGGACCGGACCCGGCATTGACGTCGCCAGGCACACCAGCCGAAGACGACACCGCGTCATTGCGCATCGTGATCCGCACCCGCCAGAACCTCGCCACCGCCGAGCGCGACGTCGCCGCCCTGCGGATTTTCAAGGACATCCTGCGCGGCATGGTGCTGGCCGATTCCGTGCTCGATGGGGAACCCGAATCCCACCTACCCCTCGGCCAATTTGTCACCGAACTCGTCCAGGCCGTCGGAGAAACGACCTACACGACGCCCGTCAAAGGCGAGGCGATCCTGGTCGCCTCGGTGCTGGAGGTGCGCGGGCTAACCTTTGATTCCGTCGCCCTGTTGGGGCTGGCGGAAGGGGACTTTCCCCGCGCCGAGCGGGAGGACGCCCTGCTGCGCGAGTCCGACCGTGTCTGGCTGGCCGAGCGCGGTTTCGCCATCGAAGCGCGCCTACAAGGCGACGAAGCGACATTCTTTTACCAGGCCGTCACCCGCGCCCGCCGCCGACTGCTGCTCTGCCGACCGTACCTGGCCAGCGACGGGCAATCTTGGGAATCGTCTCCCTACTGGTCCGCCGTGCTGGGGCTGTTCGAGAATGCACCCGTAACCCACGTCCGCCCCACCGACCCAGTGCGCGACGTCGCCTCGGCCCAGGAACTTGCCAGCGCGACGCCCGGCGATGTGACCGGCGTTTCGACCGCCATCCTCCACACCCGTTCCACACCTCAAACCGCCCCCTCACCCTGGAACGGCGATCTCTCGACGCTGGAGAAGCCGTTGGCGCAGCGTTTCGGCGCGGACCAACCCTGGTCGAGCAGCCGCCTGGAGACGTACGCCAAGTGCCCGTTCTACTTTTGGGCCGCCTACGCGATGGAACTGGAACCGCGCGAACTGCCCCAGGCCGGGTTCGACGTATTGATCCTCGGCTCCATCTACCACCTGGTGCTCGAACGCCTCTACGACCTGGTGGACGACGGCGCCCCCGACCGCCTGCGCGCCGAACTGCCCAACGTCGCCCGCCAGGTCTACGACGCCGCGCCAAACGATTACGGTTTCCGCCCCTCGCCGCTGTGGCAGCGCCAGCAAGAAGAGATGACCGAGGTGCTGCACCGCACCCTCGAAGCGCTGATCGATACCGCCGGGGAATACAAGCCCTTGATCCAAGAACTCGCCTTTGGCCTGCACGAGAAACCGCCCCTCGTGCTCCGAGATGCGGAGGGGCAAACCCTCTATCTACGCGGCTATATCGACCGCGTGGACCAAGCGCCGGACGGACGGCTGCGTATCATCGACTATAAAGCCGGTTCGACGCTGATCCCGGCCCGCGACTTGACCGACGGCTACCGGCTGCAACTGCCCCTCTACGCCCTGGCCGCGCAGGAGGCGCTCAACGCCGAGGTGAGCGGCGGCTTTTACTGGCACATTGGCTCATCCAAACCGAGCAGTCTCAAATTGGAGAAATATGAGGGAGGCGTCGACGGGGCCATCGAGACGGCGGTCAATTATTCCCTGGCGATTGGTTCCGCCGTGCGCACCGGGCAGTTTGCGCCCGCATCGTCAGACGATGGTTGCCCGACGTTTTGTTCGGCAGCGGGGTTCTGCGAAGGATACAATCCTAGATCATGGTAACCCAGACTTCCGAAGTTCGGAAAACTTCGAAAGTCTCACGTAGTAAAATGACAATTCTAAATCTACTCCAACTCAACAAGCCACAAACCCAGGCCGCGACCGATCCCGGCAACCTCGTCGTCACCGCCGGGGCAGGGTCGGGCAAGACGCGCACGCTGGTCGGGCGCTACCTGTCGCTGCTGGAAAGCGGCGTGCCGCTGCGCGGGATCGTCGCCATCACCTTTACGGAAAAAGCTGCCCGCGAAATGCGCACCCGCATCCGTCAGACCATCACCGAATGGCTGGTGCAGGACCCGCCCCGACGCGCTTTTTGGGAACAAGCCTTTGCCGATCTGGACGCGGCCCGCATCGGCACCATCCACAGCCTGTGCGCCCAAATCCTGCGCGAACACCCAGTCGAGGCGGCGCGGCTGGGCTTTATGCCGCGATTCGGCGTTTTAGAAGAAGGGCGCGCCGCCGTGATGCGGACGCACGCCATCGAAGAGGCGCTGGCCTGGGCTGCCGATGACGATGCCGCCTCGCACCTGTTCGGCGCACTGGGCGAATTTGGACTGCGCGCGGCGGTCGCGGTGCTTTTGGCAAAACGTCTCGACGCCGACGCATCCTTTGAGCAACTGACCGACGACCCATTGCACAGTTGGTCCGCCGCACTGACAAGCTGGTTACGCGAAAATCTGGACGTCCCCCAGTGGCGGCAACTCTTGCACGAACTGTCTGACCTGCAAGCCAACGACCCCACCGACAAAATGGAAACCGCCCGCCAGGCCGTGCTGGCCCACGCTGAAGCTGTAGACGATGCGCGCCAGCAGAACAATTTCGACGCGACGCTGACCGAACTGGCAGCGCTGCGCGCGTCCACGGCGTTGGGTGGTCGCAAGGCCAACTGGCCCGGCGACACGTTGGCGGATGTCAAAGACGTTATGCGCGCGCTACGTGCCCATTTTGACGACCGTCTCAAACCCCTGGCCGACCCCAAAAAGCCTGCCTCCTGGACCCTCGACGAGCAGGTTGCGGGCATCATCTGGTCCCTCCATGCCACGTACCGACGCACCCTGGACGCCTACGCCCAGGCCCGCCGGACGGAAAACGCCCTCGATTTCGACGATATGGAGGCCGGGGCGCTAGAGATGCTGGACGACCCAGACGTCCGCGCCACCTGGCAGGCCAACGTCCAGGCTGTGCTGGTGGACGAGTTCCAAGACACTAACGAGCGCCAGCGACAAATCGTCTACGCCCTGACCGGCTTTCCGCCACGAGACACGACACCCGCCTCTCTCTTTGTTGTCGGTGACGCAAAACAATCCATATATCGCTTTAGAGGGGCCGACGTGACCGTCTTTCGCCGTGTGCAGGACGATATGACAAGCGCTGGAGGCCGCGTCATCCCCCTCGACCTGACCTTTCGGGCACACGAGGCTTTGATCAAGACCACCAACCAATTACTCGCCCCCATCATGGGCGAGGTCGAGCGACCGGGCCGCCCGTACGCCGTGCCCTTTGCCCCTCTGACAGCCTTCCGCTCCGATCCACGGCCCGGCATCGCCGCGCCGTTCGTCGAACTGCTCCTGGGACTTGGAACGTCAGCCAGCGCGGGACGGCAGGCCGCGGCGGATGGGCTGGCGACGCGCCTGCGTGAACTACGCGCCCGCGAAAACGTCGAGTGGAAGGACGTGGCGCTGCTGTTTCGCGCCTCGACCGCGTTCGGCGTCTACGAGGACGCACTGGAACGGGCCGGTATCCCGTTCGTCACTGTATCTGGGCGCGGCTTTTACGAGCGCTACGAGGTGCGCAATCTGCTCAACGCCCTCGTCGCCATCGCCGACCCCACCGACGACCTGGCGCTGGTCGGATTCCTACGCTCCCCGTCCGTCGGCCTGACCGATGCGGCCCTCTACCTGCTGCGCTTTCCGCCCCCGGCGGTCGTCCCACGGGAAAAAACGTACAAGCCGTGCTCCATCTGGGCGATCCTCAACCACATCAGCCTGCCCGACATTGTCCCGCCGGATGACCTGGCGCGCGCGGTGCAAGGTCGCGATTTGGTCAGAGAACTACACGAAATGGCAGGCCGCGTGCCGGTCGCCGCGCTGCTCAAGCAGTTGTTGGACCAAACTCATTATCGCGCCGCGCTGCAAACAGCCGACGGAGGCGCACGCGCCCAACGCAATGTGGACAAGCTGCTGGCAGACGCCCACACCAGCGGCCTAGTGAGTGCGCGCGAGTTTGTGGAATATGTCCACACATTGCGCGGCGCCGGTGCTCGCGAGAGCGAAGCCCCCACCGAGGCCGGGAGCGCGGTGCAACTGATGACGGTTCACAAATCCAAGGGGCTTGAATTCCCCGTCATCGTCATCGCTGACGCCGCTCACGCTGGTCGTGGGAGAGCGGCCAATCTCTGGCTGGACGAGCAACTAGGTGTGACGCTCAACCTGCGAAACCGGCGCGACGACGACAAACGCCGCCCCGCCGCGCACCAGTTGGCGTCACTACGCGACATCGAGCGCGCCGAGGCGGAGAATCACCGCCTGCTGTACGTGGCTGCCACCCGCGCACGCGAAAAGCTGCTGGTCAGTGCCCACACCAAAATCCTCAAGGGCGGCAGACTGGGCACGTCCGGCTGGCTCAAGCTGTTGGGCCAGGTCACGGGCCTGGATGATGTCGCCATCGCCGGGACACCTATTGGACCACAAGAACTACCCCTGACACCAGACGTTGGATGCACACTCTACCCTTGGCAAGAAGACCGTCCCGCAAGCCGACGCGACACGACAAGCAATCACAGATTGCCCGAAACACAAGACACACAACCCATTCTCAAAGATCTAGTCGCACCGCTCGTCACGCCCCTTTCTCTTGGTACCGACCCCAAACTCGAGGCGCGCGAGGTCGAACCGCCGCGCCGGGTCTGGCGCATAGTGCCGCTGGCGAAACGTCCACAAGCTCCAGCCTGGGTAGTGGGGACGTTGACCCACGCCGCGCTATGTCACTGGCGTTTTGAAAGGAAGGAGTTGGACGCATTCCTGCGCCCGTTTGCGCTAGAGATGGGCGTCGTGGACGAAAAACAGATTCATAACACCATTCTGGAAACCGCCCGCAACCTGCGCCGCTTCCGGGCGCATCCTCTGTGGGCGGAGCTAGACGCGGCGCAGCGCTGGCCCGAAGTGCCCTTTAGCATCGTCGAGGACGGCCAACCGGAGAGCGGCATCATCGACCTGCTCTACCGCGTCGGCGAAGATTGGAAGATCGCCGAGTTCAAGACTGACCAAGTACGCTCCGCTGCCGACCTGCCCGCTCACATCCAAAAAAAAGCCTACGACGACCAAGTTCGACGCTACGTGCGTGCTGTGCGTCTGCAACTGGGCGTGGAGGCAAAGGCCAATCTCATTTTTATGAGTGTGGGCAACCAGATCGCTGTCGTACCTGTGTTGTAGGACGGTTTTGCTAGCCGCCTAGCTTCAGTCGGATAACGGGCGTAGGCCGCCTAATCCGACCTACAAGCCTATTCGCTCGACGTTAAATCCGTCGTCATAATCCGGTAAACGGTCACCGCGTTGTGATAGTTGTTGGTGGGCAAATAGCCCTGAAGCCAGCGCTCGTGATCGATCTCGAATACGGCCACTTGGCGCATCTCGAACAACGAGGTAGTCTTGAGGCCCATCACCTCGGCAAAGTCAAACAGGCCGCCATCTGTCGCACCGGTACGCCCCGGCAATATCAGGCAGTCAATCCCATTCTCAACCAGATAACGATCAAAATCGCCTTCTAAGAATCGCTGACCAGCATTCGGATCGATCAATCCCGCCAAGTCCACGAGCGGACGTTTGCCATAGTAACGCACAGCGCCCAGGTCGAACGCGGCGCATTGATCCTCCAAAGAGACGTTGTCACGCACAAAATGCGCTGCCGCGATGCGGGCGTTTTGCATGTGGTCGAGATTGGCGTCGTACACGCCATTCCAATACACCGAGTTTGCCACGGTAATGGCGAGCAATCCCCCAGCCAACCACAAGCGCAGGCGCGCGCGCCGGGCAAAATGAGCAAGCCCCAGCGTCAAGGCCAGCCAGAGGACGATGTGATTCACCGCCCCGTAGCGGCTGGCAGTCCCCGGAATCGGCATAAACATGATGTAACCCAAGTTGTGCAAAAGCACCCAGACTAAAAAGACGATCATCGGGCGGCGCTCCTGATCTTGCAGCCATCCTAGCCAGCGGCGGGGCGCACTCGTTCGCCGGACAGCCATCCATAGAAGAGGCGCGATCACACCTACCCATCCGACGATGGCCCAAATAGACAGCGTATAGTCCGGTTGATCCACCAAAGTGCCAATCGGGATGTGTGGCTGTGGAAGCGCGATGCCTCCCAGGGCAAACACCAGCAAGTAAAGCACCCACGAACTCACATAAGCCAGCGTAGAGAAACTGCCGAGTATTGCTACCAGTGCATTTCTCTCGGCCAGCATTTGGGTGCCGACAGCAAAACTCAATTGTTTGCCGATGGCGCTGGTGGGGACCACGTGCCCGGTTCGCCACAGTAAATAGCCAAACCACGGCCCGCAGACCATCGTGCATATCAAACCGATCACGATAATATTACGTTTGATCTCTCGATGTCGCCACAACTCGACACATCCGACAGCAACCGCCAGCGCCAATCCCTCCGGGCGAGCCAGGGGCAGCAGTCCTAGTGTAAGGCCCAACCAAACCCATCGTTTGTCTCGATAAACGAGCAACGCCAGTATGCCCAGTGCCAGGAACAACATGGTCTCCATTCCAGTGAGCGAAAACCACAGCATGTGGCCCGACAATACGACCAACAGCGACCCAACCAGGGCCTGAACAGGATGCCAGATTGGGCGCAGCAACCGGTAAAGCCCCACGCCCACGGTCGCAAGCGATGCGATCCCCAGTACTTTGGCCAGCACGTGCATCGAAAGGCCCAATTTATGCCCGCCAGCCAGCAGCAACACCCACAACAAGCTCGTACTGCCCACGCCCTCTTCGCTGGCAAAATTGAACATCAGCTTGCCCTGCTCAGCGAGGTTTTGGGCATAGACAAAGTGGATGTAGGTATCGTCCATCGGGAACTCGCGGGGAGCGGGCCAGAGAAAGCACAGCGAAGAGATCAGCACCGCCATCACAATGATGACGAACGAAAGCCAAGATGGAAGCATAATACGTGAGCCCCAATTTGATAGAGACATGGTTACAAACCCTCATTTCGACAATGTAGCAACGGCAAGGAATAATCAGCAACTGGTAGAGGTGCCCAAGTCTCTTCCAGCCCCACCAAAGTTTACTTTGATGCCTACCTAATCCAGCCGCAACTGCTAACCCAAAAAGGATTGGTGGTCTGAACAATTACCGAGCAACAGCTTTTACCGTCTCTCGCATACGGATTATCACGCCAAAAATCAGTCCCAGCGTCGGAATATAGAACGCGCCAAATGGGATCATGATAGACTCTTGCCCCATCGTATAGACCAGCACGGTGAAAACCACGAATAGCACGGCCTGTACCACGATCCACACCCGCAGCGTGCGCAAGAATCCGCCGTTTGTGCTTTGCTTGCGAGCCGTTCGATCGAGCAGGATAAAGAACAGCGCGCAAAACAAAAACTCGGCCGGCATCATCAGATTGCTCCACCACATGGGCGGGGTGACGTTTCCCCACAGGTTCACCCACAAGGGAATGGGCCACAGGATTTCAACCCCGTTGAACCAGAGCAACAGGTCGAGCAGGATGTGCATCAATATGCCGATGCCCAACCCCAATCCCAGGTTGCCCCAGCGGGGCTGTTTGGCGGTCCACGCGACGACGTAAAAGGCGAGTATGACGATGGCGACGGTAAAGAGGCTGTGGGTAAAGGTGCGGTGCAACCCCTCGCTGGACTGTCCGGTAAGCGTAGCAACGGCTACAGCCAAATAGTCGGCGTCGGGCAGCATGTTGCCGAGGGCGATGCCCAGCATCAGCCACTCTCGCTTTGGCGTCCACTTGCGGACTGCCATACCAACTATACTATGAATTCCTGCTTGTGGCATCAGAGACCTCCTCCCAGTATTCTATTACGAGACAATTGATCAAAAGTTGCTAAAAGATGTTGTTTTCTTGCCATGAATTTCACGAATGAATGAGGGTGTGGTGCAAAGCGGCAAAATCAGTGAGAATTCGTGGCATAAAAAAGGCCCGATAACAAGTGTATTATATCCAAGAGACAAAATCGAACAACTATTCATTCTTGAAATGTAATCTCGGATACAACTGCCAGATGGTCCAAGATGAGGTTCGATACTACCTGATAGCTCTTGAATTCCATTTCATGCGAAATCATAATCCAATCATAGCGACTGTCCCTTGGTGGATAGGTCACGTGGTCCGGTGACTCGGGTTCGTAGGCCTTGAGGTGCAATTCCCGTGCCAGCTTGCGTAAAGCCGAGTCCGGTGTGAACCAGTCACAATTAAAGTCACCCATCACGATGAGGGGATTTTCGCGCTGTGAGAGGGTTTGAACGATCTCATCAACCTGTTCGTCGCGCACGGACGGTCTGGACCAATCTAGATGAACCGAGACAATATCAACGGCTATTCGGCTATCGCCGGGCCATTCCACGGTGGCGAGGATAAAGCCCTTGGGTGAGGATGGAGGTGTTGGGGAAAAAGTGACCGAGAGCGGCGCGTCCAGGGGCAGATTGGACAGAATCGCCGTGCCATTGGTCAGCCAGGGAGCCTGCGCGTGTTCGCCCAAGACGGCATATTGGAACGACGAATCCTCAGCCAAGCGCTGCACGTGATTCAAGTTGCCACTCCAGATCGAAGGGCCATCCGCCTCCTGAAGCGCGACGATATCCGGCTCGATCTGGCGCAAGGCGGCGGCAACGTCTTTGAGGTTGGCCTCGATGGTCGAGCCACTCTGGAATATCTGATGCAGCCCGTCTTTTCTGCCGTGGGCGACGTTGAGCGTCATCACCCGTAAAGAGAATTTGTTCTGCCCACGTTGGTGTAGCGAGTAAGCCCCTGTGAATGGGAACACTAGGACCTCTGGATGGGCATCCTTGGCTCCGACCAGCACGGCGGTGTGAAGATAAGCCAGAAAGACTCCGGCTAACGTGGCGTACAAGCCGATTGTGGTTAGTCGTTTCATCCACCGGTTGCGAATGGTTGGTTTGGCCTTTGCAATGATTCCAGTTCCGGATAATTTTGACATTTTCTTACTCTGGCTCTCAATACCTCTCTACGGCACTTGCATAAGAATAACCGCCCGAATCTGCTCCCACGCTGGTCCCAGGGCGGCCCCGATGGGAACGATCACCAGCGCGCTCACCAACGCCCATACAGCCAGCGCGCGGGGCGATACTTCCGGCAGTGGAGCCGCCTCAGCAGCGACTTGATCCACCGGGACAGCCAAATCCCGCACGATCTTGCGCAGCAGCCACCACAACCCGGACGAGAAGGCAATCAAGAACACAATCAACGATACACTGATGGCCTGCCCGTTGAAATCCAACCGGACGCCGCCGTACAGGCTGATGCCGGTGAAATAGGTAAAGAGGCTAAATCCGCCGTTCCAGAGCGTATGCAAACCTACCGAGATCAGGTAGGCGCGTGCCAGTCGGCCAAACCACCCTGGCGGACGTCCCCTGGCGCGGAACAATGCCAGGGCGATGATGCCGGTACCCAGCGGATGCAGTACCGATCCAAAGCCGCGCAGCAGCGTGATGCCGCCCCATGCCCAGCCGTTCCATTGGGCATACAACCCCTCGTACAGCATATTCTCCAGGATGGCAAATCCAGCCCCCGATGCCAGCCCGACGAAGAACGCCTGACGTTCGGATTTGAGGCGATGCACCATCAATCCCGGCCCCAACGCTTTGGCAAATTCTTCTGGGATAGGGGCTTGTATCGCGGTGAAAAAGATAAAGAACAGGACATCGGGTGAGAACAAAAAGTTGGGGACGCGCCAAAAATAGTACAGAGCGTCGGCCAATGGTTCAATCAATAGATAGACCAAAAGAGGCAGCACCGATCCGAGCAAGATCGTGACCATGATAGACAGCGTGCTGCCAGAGACGAGCGATAGCGCACCCTGCCGCCAGGTGGCGGGCCAATTCAAATGGCGTCCCGCCCAGGCCAGCACAGCAACTGTGGGCAGCGCGGCCCCCAACAAAAATAGCGGTGGGAAGAAAAGCTCCTCGACCACGTGAAAATTGAGCAGCACGTTGCCCAATCCCAGCACCACCGCGAAAACGATCCAAAAGAGATAGAACGGCGGCAGCTTGAGCACACTCGATGGCCGGTTGAAAACGGAACCCAATCCATGATAGACCGCCAGCCCGCCGCCCACCAAGCCGAGAAATATCGCCGCCATCTGTCCTAACTGAGGCGTAAGGATATCTTCCATCACAGTGGTGAACGGCAGCCCAAAGTAGCCAATAGCCGCCGCCACGCCGCTGAACAGCAGTATTCCGCCAGCAATCAGGACCACATAGGCCCAGAATTTACTTGGTTTCGGTCTGGTTATAGTCATGATTACCTCCTCAAAAGGTCTCCACTTGCTCCAATTTCTCCAATTCGACCAGCGCCTGGCGGCGCAGGTCGGGCGGACCGGTGCGAAACGCTGCCAGAAAACAATCGATGGCCTCGGTCTGTTTGTCTGTGTGCAATAGGCTCAAGCCTTTCTTGAATGCCGCGTTCGGATCGGCGGATGCTTTTGGTGATAAATGAGCAGCTGGGAGCGGCGTCGCTGGCGCTGGAGCACCGACTGTTTCCGGCAATGTCGCCACCTCAACCTCTGGCTTGGTCACGGTCGGTTCCACTCTCGTTGGGGCAACCGGCGTGGGTGCGTCAGTGACGGGGATGGCGGCAACGCCTGCCGGCAGCGCCCACGAACGAGGCAACTTGGCTCCCTCGCCTTTCCACCGCATCAGCCAACAATCGCCACGCTTGATCTGCTGCAGGCCCCATACAGTTCCCCACACCCAGAGAAAGCCGCTCACAATGATCCAGAGACACGTGGCCGACCCCTCGGACAAGCCGACAAAGAACAAAGCAGAGAGAACACGCATCCCGGCAAGTATAAAGGCTTGTTGGGTATGCCGGCGCGCATAGAGAGACGGCGAGTTAAAACCGAAAAGGAGAACGAGGTGAGCCAATGCGGGCAACAGGACGGCCAACACATAGCTCCAATCGGTCGCTGCATAGAACAAGATATCTACAATTATCAAGCCAAAGATCATCCACGGTACAGTGAGAAACACCGACCAACGCAGCCAGTGATACACCCAGCGGATGCTTTGCTCTGATTTGGTCTTTTCTACCATAAGCCTTGCTCCCAGATTTCTACTTTTTTGAAATCACTGCCGCCGGGCGCTAAACCGCCCGGCTCAAAGCTCAACCCTCCTTCGGAGGCTTTGGTAGCCCGCGCAGCGGGGTTTAGCTTTGGGTCAAACATACCATTGGTAAACTACATCCCAACCAACGTGATCTCTGTGATTTCGGGTGGACAATTGAATCGCACCGGCTCGTTCGTCACCCCAATGCCCCGGTTCGTGTACTGCCACATATCGTTGACCCGGTACAATCCCTGGTCATACTTCCACGCCATGTAGGGCAAGAGGATTGCGCCCACACGCGGCAGTCGAATTTGACCTCCGTGACTATGCCCCGAAAGTTGCAACGACACCCGGCCATCCTGGGAAAACGTGTCGGCCAAATCCGGCTCGTGCGCCAGCAGGACCACCGGTGCCCCGTTCGGCAGGTCTGTTAAAGCGGCGTCCAAATCTGGGTGACCGCTCCAACCGTCGTCCACACCCGCCAGATAGAGTGTGTCTTGTCCAACCGTCAGCGGCAGACCTTGATTTTCCAATATCGGCAGACCCTCTGCGGCAAAGGCGCTCTTGATGGCGTCCAAGTCCGTCCATATCTCGTGATTTCCAATGATCGAAAAGACCCCGTGACGGGCGTCGAGCTTTGCCAGGGCCGGTGCCAGGTCGAAAACGGCCTCGGCCTCGTGCCACACGTAATCTCCGGTCAAGACGACCAGGTCTGGCTTGAGGTCATTGGCGATGGCGACCGCCCGTTCCACCAGATCGAGCTGGGTCAGTGGGTACAAGTGAAAGTCGGTGAGTTGGACAATGGTGAACCCCTCCAACACCGATTTCAGATTCCGGATGGGGACCTGGACCCGTTCGATCACCAGTTGATCCGATTCGTTGTGCAGGTACAAGTAGGTGGAAGAAGTAGCGGCACAGCCCAACGTCGCTGCTGCGCCAAGTGCCAGAAACTTGCGTCTGCTTATTTTTGTCATAGTTACTTCCATGTCTCCAATATATCCCGCCATTCCTGCGCGCGGGTGATGATGCGCTCACGCCGCCGCTCGACGAGCGCAGCCACGATCACCATCAGTAAACCAACGCCAAGCATAATGAACCAACGATTCACCTCGTACACACGGACCAGCACCACGATTTGCACCACGACGTTGAGCACGCTGGCCGCCAGGCCGATAAAGAACGGCGCTTTTGCCCGGCGCGATGCCCCCCACCCGATCACGATCAATCCCTCAACGACAAACAGCCCAAAATAGCGCAAACCCTGCGCGCCATCGAGTGATTGGATGAACGTGATGAGCAACAGCAGAGCCAAGCCAAAACTCTCCACGATGGTGGCGAACGGGCCGCGCCCCTGGCGACGTTC
The DNA here is from genome assembly GCA_024232355.1 of Chloroflexota bacterium. Next base: position 28,700 of record JAAEPW010000183.1, read on the forward strand.
CAGATAGCCCACGCCGGTGAAATACAGACCAATCGGGATGGCGTACCACTGCGGCTGTCTGACACCCCACGTAATGAGCCCCAATACCCAAGCCGACTCTAGCATCGCCGTTCCGAGATAGCCCAAACGATAGCGACGATCACGGCAAGCGATGACGAGACAGAACGCCCCGGCCAAGGCCAGAGTAATCGCAAGTGCAGTGATGACAACAGCCACAGCAGTCATTTGCGTCAATGTCTTTGTCACCATTCTTACCCCCAAGTCTCCAGCGTATCCCGCCATTCCTGCGTGCGGGCAATGATCTGCCCACGCTTTCGCTCGCCCCATGCGGCGACGGCCAACAGCATCAGGCCGACGCCCAGGACGATGAACCAGCGATTGATATCGTACACTTGGACCAGCACCACGATTTGCGCCACGACGTTGAGCACGCTGGCTGCCAAGCCGATAAAGAACGGCATTTTGAGCCGCTGCGTGGCCCCCCACCCAATCACGATCAACCCCTCGCCGAGCAGCAGCACGAAATAGGGGAATCCTTGCGCGCCGTCGAGCGATTGGATAAACGAGGTCACTAACAGCACGGCCAGCCCAAAGCTCTCCACGATAGTGGCAAACACACCACGCTTCCGGCGGCGTTCGAGATAGCCCACGCCGGTGAAATAGAGACCAGCGGGGATAGCGTACCACTGCGGCTGGCTTACATCCTGGTCGATGAGCATCAGTGCCCACGCCAGTTGCAGCATCGCCATCCCCAGATAGCCCAGATAGTGACGGTGCCCGCGGTAGGCGATGGCGAGGTAGAGCGATCCGGCAAAGGCCAGCGCGAACGCGAACGCGGTGGTATACGAAGCGACGAATGGCAAAGTTGCGACAACGGCCACGGCGGTCAAGAACATCGCCACGTTGGTCAGTGGTTTGCTCCAGATGGTAAAGGCGGCCTTTTTGGTATATTCTGTGATCAGTGCGACGAAATACAGCCCGAAGCCGATCCCTCCGACCCAGGCGAACGTATCGGCAAAGGGGAACGATGCCCAGCCCAACCGGTAGCCCACGCCGAGCAGGAAAAGGCCTAGCGCGCCATACACCAGCGTGGTATCCAGCCACAGCATTGCGAACAATCCTAACAAAAGCGCGTTCCCGGCGGCGAGGATGATGCCCGTCTCAAAACTGAGCAGTGCGAGCGTTTGCCAGATGACCAGGTCGAGCGCGGCAAAGATAAAGAGCGGCTGCGCCCACGAGGGCGTGACGAGATGACCCAAGAAAGGCAAGTTCCCAAAATCCAGCTTGTATCGCTCCAGCTTGAAAATCCATTTGCCCGTGCGAGACCGGCGTGCGACCGGAAAGAGCAAGCTGAGCGCGTACCCCATCAGGGCCGTGATCCACGTCATCCCCAGGAACGGCAAGGTGATATAGTACTTGGGGTTCCCGGAGGGATCGATGGCAAAGTACGTGGCCAGCGCCAGGTGCGCCGTCAGCAGACCCGGATACAACCAGGCGGGGTAGCGGAAAAGGACGGCAGAGACCGTGTATATGGCCGCGCCCGCCGCCAGGGCCATCGTGAACGCCCGCATATCGCCTTGCGAGAGAACCATCATACTCACGCTCATCCCGTAGGCCAGCAGGTAGAACGGCATCGCCGGGTGAGTGAGGGCGGCGATGAACGTGCGCAGGTTTTTGATACCCAGCGGTTTCCTTTGAAAACCCAGCCGTCCCAACCCGATGTAGGCGACGATGAGAGGCAGCCAGCCCAGCCCATACCAGCGCGGCTCCAACGATGTGAGCGTCATGCCGAGATAGTACGGCACTGCCGCCAACCACGCGGCGGGGTAGAGAAAGACCGCTTCACGAAAAGCCCAGGCCGAGAGAGCGTACAGCACCACGCCCGCCGAATAGATATTGATCGCCAAGTACTCGTCGCTGGTGCTGGCAGCGGCCAGGGCGATTGCGCTCAGGATGTAACCGGGCGCATAGAACGGCAGCGCAAAGCGGGAAACCAAGCCCTTGCGACCCCAGTCGAACAAGCGCCCAATTCCAAAGTATACAAACGCCAATGCCATCAGCGTGCCGCTCACCCACGGCGCGGTGAGGGATTCGTTGTGATGCAGGGTGAGCAACGCAATGGCCGGGACGAGGACGTTGGCAAGATATAGCCAGAACGGTTGTCGAAAGATATAGGCCGAGACCGCATAGACCACCACGTCGAGGGCGAGCACATAGATCGTCAGTGCCAGGTCGTCGTAGGTTATCATTGCGCCGAGGGCGGTGAGAGCATAGCCCGCGCTGTAGAGGGGCCAGGTGTACTCGGATTTGACGCGGCGGGCCGCCAGCCCAAAGGCGATATAGATCGGTGCGGACAGGGCCAGGGCCAACCCACGCCAGGCCAGGGGCACTTGATTATGTGTCAAGAGTTGGGTCAGCCAGACCGGGAAAGCGTAGGCGGCGAAAAAGAGAAAGACCGTGCGCACCGCGCGTCGTGCCACCGTGCCCGGTTTGCGCCAAAAGAGTCCGATGAGATCATCAAATGAGCGGTGTTGCTTGTAGTGCACCAGCACTTGCGAGATCAATGCCAACCCGATGGCTGCGGCCAGGGTATAGACGTTGACGAGACGGTCCCTTGCAGACCAGGCGAGGGCAAAACCAGCCAGGGTGTAGGCCACAAGATACGGACCGTGCGCGTAGCGTACTTTTCTCTCCCGGTCCAGCACGAATCCGATCACGAGCAGCACCGCCGCCCACCCAGTCCATATCCAGGCAAATCGTGGGTGGGAAACCTGCGTGAATGCAGCCCGGTCGTAGACGATCCAGGCCAGGGTGTAGGGAAACACGCTCAACCAGGACGCCACGTGGGCGAAAAAGCGCCGCCGAAGCGCCCACGCCGAGGCCGCGTAAAAGGTCACGGCCAATGCCTGCAACAAGATAACGGCCAGCCCACGCGGTGCCTCTGGTGGGAGATGAGATCTGCCACTGAAAAAGTATACAGTGAGCGGCACGCTGATGACCAATCCGACGATGGTATAGAACTGGGCAGCGGTGTGGAACGGCCAGGCATACGTGCGCATGGCGCCAGATGTGCGTTCGGCACGCCGCAGCAAAACCGCCAATCCGAGAAAGAGCAAGGCGGGCACGCCAAAACCCAGCCAGACAAACTCGTCCGCAAACGTAATAGTCTCGACGGCGTTCAGTTGGCGCAGCAAGAGCACGCACCAGATCGGGAACGGCCACGCCGCCAGCCACAAGAACGCGCCGCGCACCGCCGAACGTGCCGTGCTCTGCTTTTTTCCAAAGAACGCGGCCATCAACTCGTCCCAGGTCCGATGTTGGTTAACGTGTACCAGCACTGCCGACCAGACAGCGGCAAGGATACCGAGGCCCAGTGTCCACAGCAATACGCCACGATCGAACACCATCTCTTGTACCGCAAGGGCAGACGTCCACACAATCGCAAACACGGCGAGGGCATAGCCGCCGAGGTATGGCCCGTGTGAGTAACGGACTTTGGCACGGTCCAACAGCACGCCCGTCAGCAAATGCACCAGGCTCAACACCGACCAAACGATGCCGTACTGCGGAAAGGTCAACGGCTGGCCGAAAATGGCCGCGCCATAGGTGATAAAGAACAATGTCACTGGGAAGAAACTCAACGCCGTGGTCACGTATGTGAAAAAGCGCGAGCGCAGTACCCGGGCCGAGGCCGCGTAAAAGATGATCGCCAGCGCTTGCAGCATGATAAAGGCTAGAGCACTCAGTTCCTCGTCGGGGAGACGATACCGTCCGCCGAGGAAACGCGCGGTGAGCGACGCACTGATGAACAAACCCAGGGCAGTGTAGAATTGGGCAGAGGTGTGGAACGGCCAGGAATATGTTCGCTCAGCACGTCGCAACCAGACAGCCAACCCAAGGAACAGCAAGGCGGATGCGCTCAAGCCCAACCATGCGAATTCTCCAATGACGTTTAGTTGACGCAGCAAGAGCACGCACCAGATCGGAAACGACCACGCCGCCAGCCACAGGAACGCGCCCCGTGCCACCGAACGCGCCGTGCTCTGCTTTTGCCCAAAGAGGTCGGCCATCAGGTCATCCCAGGTGCGGTGCCGGTTAAAGTGTACGAGGATCGCCGACCAGACAGCCGCAAGGATGCCGAGGCCCAACGTCCACAACAACATAGTATAGTCGGGCAATGTCTCCTGCATCGCAAGCGCAAATGCCCATACAATCGCGAACGCGCCGAGGGCATAGCCGCCGAGGTATGGCCCGTGCGCGTACTGGACTTTGGCACGGTCCAGCAGCACGCCCGCCAGCAGGTGTGCCCAGCCCAGCACCGACCAGACGATTCCGTACTGGGGCAGTGTCAGGGGTTGGCCGAAAATGACCTCGCCGTAGCCGACAAAGAACAATGTCACCGGGAAAAAGACCAGCCACGGTTCAAAGTGGAGCGGCCAGCGGCTGTAATAGAGCCGCGCCGCGAGCATTGTCAGACCAACGGCCAGCGACTGGGCCAGGATGATGGGGAAAAAGTTTTCGACCGGTCTGTCAGTGAACGCCGCCACTGTTCCGCTCGCTGTGAGCAGCAGGCCGAGGGTGCAAAGGGCTATGGTTCCCATTCCCAGGGGCCAGCGGAAGGTGAGGAACCACGCTTTCTCTTTGGCTAACGCAATGACGCGCTCGGCCAGCATATATGCCACGGCCAGCCCCACCCAGGCGGTGGCGTCGTATTCGGGGGGGATGTGCAGGAGTGTGAGCGTCTGGCCAAAGGCGATGGCAAAGGTCAGTGCGCCCACCCACGCAAAGGGAGGCTGCCGGAAACGGTAGGCGCCAAAGACCTGCAAGCCGGTCACGATCAGGGGAACCACGACGCCTACCATTGGCAAGTCTGGCCGGTACGCGCCCAAGCGCCCCATCAGGGAGGTCAATAACGCATAGGCCGACAGTCCGTATCCCACGATGTAAACGGGCAGCGAGAGCTTGCGCTCTTGCTTGTCGAGCCAGACGCCCAACGGTATGTACGCCAGGCTCACTAACAGTGCATAGGCTAACGAATGCGCGTGCGAGGGCAGTGACGTGCGTCCCAAGGAAAGATCAAAAGGCCAGATGAACAGCAACGCGGCTGCGGCCGTCTCTAGGACGCGACGGTACACAGACGCCAGTGCAGCCAGCACGCCGACGACGATGTACAAGGTGATCAACTGCGCCCAAGTATCACTCCAAGCGGCCAGCACACCGATGACCGCCAGCGGATAGGCATAGGTATGGAATGGCAGGCGATATTCTACTTTGCGCTGGGACAATAATTGCCCCAGGCCAACGTAGGCCAGCGCGAGACCCGCCAGCGCCACGCCCAACCAGGGCCGATCGCCCTCCGCAGCAGACCAGAACACCGTCAGCCACACCGGTGCCAATAGGCCCACAGGCCAGAGGAAAATTGCGCGCTCGATCTGGTTTGGCAGCCACGTCACCCAGTTGGAGAGTGCCGGGTGTCGGCCGCTATCGTGTACCACTGCCGAGACGATATAGACGATGATCACGCCTCCCAGCGCGACCAAGGTCGGTACGCTGATCGTTGTCAGGCCATAAGTAAAGATCAGCCCGCACAGTCCGAAAAGCACCAAGAGAGCGAGAATGTGCGCCCACATGTTGAGCCACCGGCCATACTCGTCCGCCGCGCGAAGGATCACCGCGATTCCTAGGTATGCCAGGGCCAATCCTGCCCAAGCGCTCATCAACCACGCACCCCAATACGCCACGGCCAAGTCGTCCAGCCATTGCGCGACGGCAAACGTGAACGGCGCGACGAACAATCCAGCAGCCAAGAGCACCAGGACCGGGCGGCGGAAGAGGTAGGCGCACGCCGCGAGGACGAATGCCGCCAGCGTGAGGGCGATGACACCGGCCCACAGATCGGACGGCAGCGTCCCGAACCCGACCAGCACCGCAACCGACACCATCCCAAAGCCAACCAAGTACGCCGCCGCGAGATAGCCGCGCCTTTGTTTCCAGCCTTTGTCGAGTTGCGTTCCCATCCACCGTCCGGCGAGGATGTAGAAAAACCCCACCACAGCCGCGATCGAGGCGTACCATTCGATGGGCAAATCCACAGCTATGAGCGCAAAGAGCACCGCACCGACCGAACTCCACACTGTGGCGTGGGCAGCGATGGTCGCCGGGAAACGCCACGCCAGCAAGCCGTAACTGAGCGTCGCCAGGAAAAACGCCGCCATTTGCCCAAACGCCGCGTCTCCGGGAACAAATATCACAACGGCCAGGCTCGCGGGGATGAGGATTTGCGGCAGGTATCGGGATGCGCGGGCCATATTTTTCCAGTGACCGGTCGCCTGCCCGAGACTCGCGGCAACCCCGATCATCAGTAGCGACGAGGCAGTCACCGAGGCCACGCTCCATTCAATCGGCAGACTGAGCAGACGCGTAAAGGCCAACATCGCGCTGCTCCCGCCGATCAGGGTGATGTAATCGAAAAACTCACTGGGAAGCCGCCACGCAGTGAGCGCATAGACGATCATGCAAAAGATCGAGGCTACCATCCAGTAGGCGTTTCCGTTCAGTCGCACGCCCATATCAAAGAACTGTTGGTACGCCGCCGCAAAGGCCACTGCCACGAGCAGCGCGCCGATACCGGTTAGCACGCCTCCTACTTCAGGCAATTCGAGCTTGGCCCGAGCGCCCCATCCGAGCAGGTAGAATGCCATCGGTGCTGCGGCCATAAAGGTCAGTTTCACTATTCCGGGGAAATTATTCCAAAAGAGAATGACCAAGATGGCAGATGCAACAACGATCATAAAAGCACCCAGGTAGAGCAATCCGCGCAATAGCGCGCCAGAGACAGCGGCCTCGACGGCTTTTTCCCACACCTTGCCCCAGTCGATGGGCGGCTTTTTGGGTTTGGGCGGCGCTTTCGGGATGGGTTTAGGACGAGGCGCTGGCGGCGCAGCCGGTTTGGGCCTGGGTGCAGGAGTGGAGGGGGCAAGTTTTTTGATCTTTACGGGAGGTGGAGGTGGAGGTGCAGGTGGCGCGGGTTGCAAGAGAGCGGCTCGTTTCCCCTCCAGATAACGACGCAATGACGAGGTATGGGAAAGAGACAAGCGGAACTTTGTGGACCATTGTGGCAGCGATTTGAGGGCGAAATCGAACACCTGCAAATCTGAAGGCGGCTCTGTCTCGACAGATGTGTCGGCCAGATTTTTACGCAGATCGTTGGCTTGGCCCGCGAGATACTTGTGCAAGACGTCGGCAATGTTGAGGCCGCTTCGATTCGTCTTGACCCAATCCCAGAGATGCTGCCGTGTGGCTTCTATCAGGGCCAGTTGGTGCGCGGTGCGCTGCGAGAGGGCGGCGCGCTCGCGGGTCAGGTGATTGTACAGCGACTTGGCGTCGGCTAGGGGGAGTGAAAGTGATTTGGTCCACACCGGCAGGGATTCAATGCCAAAGTCGAGCACTTGCACCTCGGAAGGCGGCCCCACTCGAACGGCCCGGCCAGCGAGTTGTTTTTTCAGGTCGTTGGCCTGGTGGGAGAGGTATCCGCGCAGTTTGGCCGCAGCGGCAGGGGGGATGCCGGTCGCCTTGGCCCACACCGGAACCTGTCCGAGGGCGGCTTCCACCAGGGCCAGTTTGGGCGCGATCTCTTTGGGTGATAACAACGGCGCGAGGTGCAGCGCGCTGCGCAGGTCGCCCAGTTGGCGCAGGGTTTCGTCCCGCAGCCGCGCGTGGGCTGTTGGCCCAAGGATGCGGGCGCGCTCGTTCAGCCAATCCAGGAGGTATTCCATGTGTTGGAAGGTTTCGAGCGTATCCCGGTCGTACGCTTCGCCGCACGTGGAGCACTTGAGCAGTGCTGTATCCGAAACGTGTTTGCAATTAGGACATTTCATTTGTCAGACTCCTCATCAGCAGGCCCAAGCGGTTCTAGATCAGGGCCGCGCAATCCCACGAGCACGCCTTCTCCAGATTCCGAGACCCTGAATTCGCCGTAACGGGCGGTGTCGTAATATTCGGCGTGCCCTTCCTGGAAAAAGAAGGACTCGACTCCCACACGAACGTTCCAGTCACGCACGCGGTACCGCAGGAGCAATTCCCCGTCGGCGAGCGGCGTCTGGGGATCGTGAATGCGCACCAGGCTGGCGACGTTTCTTTTATCCACTCGCAGCACCAGATAGCCGTCTGCCGGTGGATCATAGTCGTGCACGTCTTGAGCTAGATCGTATCCCAAGCGCATATAATCTCCCTGGATCAAGGAGCGGGGGTCTACGGGTGCCAGTTCAAGAAAGATCGTCTGGCCGTGAGAGATCACGCGCTCCTTTTGAATAATCAGGCCGTTGACCAGAACGATGATCGATAAGGCAACGATAAACATTACGGTATAGCGGAGCTTCATAGGGTCACCTCGTTACGGAACTGTTTCAAATAGCGCAAAAGAAAATGTCGCGTGGTCAGAATCGCCAGGCCCGTTCCCATCAGTGCAAAGGACTTGACCAGCAAGGTCATCTCCAAGCTGTAATAATAAGCGCCCAGGAACAGGACCAGGAATGCGGCTGCCGTTCCCATCAACACACGGTTGCCGCGTCGGAATCCAAGCAAGAGGACAATGATGGCTGCGAGAATGCCCGGCGTATGCATAGATGGGATGACGGCGACGATGGTGCCGCCCATCACCCAGAGAACGGTTCCGGGCTGCAAGTCGAGGCCATAGTAGGACAGGGTACGATATTCCAGGTACAGCAGGAGCAAAAGCAAGCCACCGGCAGAAATCCACCACCAAAAGATTTCCAGTTCGTCCACCGTGGCTAGACAGAGCAAAACGAACATTGCCGCGAGCAATCCATATCCTACGGGAGAGTAGGCGTCCGCCGCCCCCGTTGTCGAGAGATAAGATTCGTTGTCCCAGATCAAGACCGCGACCGCCGCCAACGTCAGGATCACAAAGTGGATCGTTTCTAAAACCTCCAGATCAACAAGCAAGACACAGATGGCCACGATAATGATAATGGTAGACAGAAAACGGTGCAGTTGATCCGGGTACAACCAGATCAGCACGCTTTCTAGCACAATCGTGACCATCACAATGGTCGCCATGCTCTTTACTTCAAATATGATTCCGCCGATGAACAACACTTGACCGGCGAGACTGAACGCCAAAGTTAGTTGTCCCACAAAGATAGAGCGGGCAAAAACTCGCTTTAGGACGATAGCACCGGCGCAGAACAACATTCCGACGAATACCGCGTCCGCTTCGGACGAGATCAAGTCCATAAAGAACAAAAATGCGAGCAAAGGAATGGCCGCAAACCAGGCACTGATGCCGATAAGCCCTCGGACGTACCAGGGAGTTTTGGTTTGAGGTGCTGCCGATAGTGTCGTCGCCATCTTGGATTGTTCGTCGGGCGCGAGGTGCCCTTTTGCGACGAGTTGATCCACGACTGTTTGCAAGCTGGGAGTAAAACTAGTCATCAGAATCCTCCAGGGATTTGGCGAGTTTGCGCAAGCCGTTTAGGGCCAGGGCGGCCTGCCCGATAATGAGCAAGCCCAACAGCAGGAAATCTCCGCCGCCGTCAAAGTGGAGCAGGTCTATCACGGTAGAAGTGATCACGATGATCATGCTCAGGGCACAAATGGTGAGGATGAACAGATCACGAGTTTTTTGCGAGTAGAAATAAAGGGTGAACAGACTAAAGCCGATATACAGCACAGGCGCAAGGATCAGAAATTTGTCTTCCCAATACCCAAAGGAAAAAATGAGCAAAAGTGTGGGTATCACCAGAGATACAAAAGTAACCAATGCGATCAACCTGGGCATCCAGCGACTTTGCAGCCAGCGTATGCCTGAACCGCTGGCATATTCCCAGATGAGGAGAGCACCAGCATTTAATAAAAAGAGCATCTCGCATATAACTGCTTCATACCGGTACCCTATGACTTGATTCCAATACAGAATCAGACTGGTATTCAGCAGCACCAACAACACGAACCAGAGCGGGGCATAAGAACCAATAGCGACCCAGCCCGCGATGAGCAGCGCCCAGGTCAAAAAGAGTTGGTATGAATCCGCGCCGGTCTGGTAGGTTTGCCCGTACACGGCTAGCAGCGCGCCAACGAGGATAGCGGCGGCGGCCAGGGCAATCTTGCCCGAGAGGTTGTCCAGTCCCTTGTAAAAGGCCAGGCCCGCTGCAAAGAGGATGGCTGTCTCGATCAAGCCGAATTTGAAAAAGCGATGCATGTCGGCCCAATTGTAGGCAAAGAAAAAGAATACGCCGCTGAGGGTGAATGCCGCTCCCAAAAGCAAAAGCGCGTGACCGATAAATTTCTCCCAAGCCTTGCCATTGGGGATGGAACCAGCCATTCTGAGACTTGTTTCCAGAGTCTTTGCGTCCAGATGACCACCTTGGGCGAGCGTTCGCAAGCGCCCCGGTGTGGCCCTTTGTTCAAGTGGATTTTGTTCCATTACTCATTCTCCCGTATGATATTGCCACTCGTTGCTATGCTACAAGATTAGCAAATCGTGTCTGCCAAAACAAGAGAATTAACTGCCAAAAACCGCCAATTTGAGGTTGTTGATTGAGCCGTGTCAAGACCTATCAGGTTTTCGCTGGAGCTTTTTCAAGCCAGATTCGACCTGATTATTAGGTGTATTTCCGTTCGAAAGTATCTCGTAAAACCTGGCAGGTCTAGTGCAAAGCGGATTCCATCTCTTCCAACGCTCGTGTAACGGCCCGTAGGGCTGTACGGCGCGTGCGGTTAAAGGTTCCTTCCGAGATGTACAGGCGGGACATGATGTCGCGATTGGGGACGTCTTGCAAATAAGCGTCGTGCAGTATCAAGTAGGGGTACCATTCGCGGGGAGGCGGATCGCCGGGAAGAGTGTCGCCAGGGCGCAGCTTTTCGACAGCTTCAGAGAGCACATCGTACGCGGCTTTGCCCAGGTCGAGGTGTGTGACGGAAGTGCCAGCGGCGATCCTCGACCTCACCAGCTTGAATCGGGTAAGAGGATGGTCGCCCAAATAAGCATAATCTACGATGTGGCGGAGGGCATCCTCCACAGATTTGATCGAAATCGGGTCGGGGTACTCGATCGTTTGGGGTTCGCTCGTTTCGATCACCTGCGCGACTTGAGCCACGTACTCGGCTTTGCGGCGCGCGTCTCGGATAGCATCAGTCAATCGATCGCTGGGGTAGAGCAGCAAGTCCACGTCGGCCTGTGAGTAGCTGGTGCCGTTTGTCGGCTGCCCCAAGATCAGTGCCCCGCATTGCTCGGTGTCGGCATAGAGCGGTATCAAGAGCGCGGCTTCTGTCAGTGGAGGGAAGAACTGGCCTGGCTTGAGGTGGAGCACGTCATCAGCGGTCAGGTCTTGGGGAGATAATGGCGGATTGCCATAATGCCAACGGTAGCCGGCTGCGATCCGGACGTCGGTTCCATCACTATCCTCAAAAAGTAGAATCAGGCCGAAAATCGCTCGGACAGAGGTGCATAGAGAATCCAGCGTGATAGACAGATGCTCGTCCAGCCTGTCATGTTCACCAGCGATGCTGGCCAACTTGTGCAAATCCGCCCGCACCTGGCGAATATCCCGGCGGTAAAAGAACGGGTTCAGGTAGCGACGGGTGACGTCGACCAACGAGTGGGTGACGATGGCCAAAAGGACGACAAAGATAAAGGTCACGCCGGGCACACCGAAAAACTGGACCGAGATCCAGGTGACAAACAAGTAGAGTACGGTCACCACGCCAATCGCGACGGCGTTGTAGTAGAAATCACGGCGAATCGTCCGCCCGTCCACCAGGGCGCTGTACCGCGCCACGCCGTACCCGATCAAAACCACGGCCAGTCCAAGCAGCATCGAACCGACAAATGTCGGGATGCGCAGGCCCAAAAGCCAACCGGCGCTCGAAAGCGGGAGGGCCAACCCAGCGATCAAGGTCGCGGCGGTCAGGGTGACAAATTGCTTGCGGGGAACGTTGGTCGGCGCGATATAGGCCGAGCGCATCAGGTTCACCAGGCTCATCCCCATCAGGAGCAATCCGAGAGTGAGAAAGAGTGGATAAAGAGGACCGGTTCTCGATGTGCTGAGATAGAGCGGGTCTACGGCCAACGTAGAAGAGATCAACAACGAGGTGTTGGATTGAACGATGATGGCCAACACACCAAAGCCGTATCCGAACAAAATTCGCGTCCGGCGCCAGCGGTTCAGACCGCCGGGCCGCATCAGCACGGTTGCGTGATGCCAGAACACGATCGCCGGAATCGCTGACCACCCATGAAGCCAGCTATTGGCTCTATCGCGCACGTTCGCTTCCCAAAACTGTAAAACAGGCCCCAACCAACCCGGAGAACCCGTGGGCGTTGGCAGCGGTGTGAGGGTCAGGAGTATATTCAGGAATGGACCCGTCAAGGACCAGAGCGTGAGACCGGTCAACCAAGAGGTCAAGCGGCGCGGGCTGCGGGTCACCACGTACAGGCCAAGCCAAAGCGCGGCGGCCAGCGCCACAAAGTTTACAATCGACGTTATCGCAAGCAACATACCGACCACCCTTTTTCACCTGTGGGCCTATACACTCTTATGATACACAGATTAGAGTGAGAAGTCAATTCTTGTTTGAGGGAGATGGTGAATTGTGATGAGGTGAGATGGTGTGGTACAATATTTCCGTGGCAAGCACAGACGTTTGTTCAACCTGGAATTGAAAAAGCTGAGGAGATTTTGATGCAATTTGAAGAGATATTGAAAAACTTGGGCAAGGTTTCCTGGAAAGAACTGAGACAAGCCCATGGTAATGCGTCTCACGTACCTCAGGCCATTCGTGATCTTGTGTCAGAGCGCGCTCACGTCAGAAAGTCTGCCTACTGGAAACTGGATAACTTTGTAGTGCTTCAGGGAGATTTGTACGAGGCTGCGGCATACGTTCCGCCTTTTCTAATCTCGATTCTCAAGTCATCCGTTCCCCACGGTCGTGATCTTGTCTTGGATGTCCTCTACGAAATTGGGAACGGTTGCGCCATTCTTGGTGAAAAGCTGAGAATTCAAATTGATTCCCAAGGACGAATCAATGAATACGATCCAGATGATGCACCAACGATTCAACATGCATGCCGCAAAGCTGTGCTTGAGGGTGTTGAGTATTATCTGCGAGAGCTAGAAACGTCCAGCCCGAGCAACCGGGCAGCAAGTCAGCTTGTCTCAAGCTTGCCGGAGCAAGAAGAAGCGATTCGACTCGGTCTTGAACGGATTCTAAAGACCTCGCAAGATAAAAAACTCGTTTCTTTGATCAAGGAGACTTTGAAGAACCTTGACGAGTGCGTTGAGACTTACCGCAACCCAACTGGCGAGTGGGAACCTTGGCTCTGACCAGAGTGAACGGATTAACAAGACCTGGGAGGTTTTCTGAAACCTTCCAGGTCTCGGTGTGAAGATCTTCCTATCCGCGATTCGGCGACAGACGGTCCAAGTTGGCGCGCAGCCAGGGCTCCGGCTCGGAGAGGGAGCCAAAGCAAACCTCAGCAGCGGCGCGGCACCCGGCGCGACAGGTGGAGAGACCGGGGCACAGGCGGCAGACGTCGGGCACAGCACTGGTGAACTCGGCAAGCGTTGGGCCGGACAGGATTTCGGCCATCGATTGGGAGCGCAGGTCGCCCAGTATAGTGGCAGTGTGGTTGCACGGGCGCACGCGCCCGCCGGGGCCGATGGTATAGTAGGCGTTCTCGCGCCCAGCGGCGCAAAAACCAAAGCCGACGTGACGGTAGGGGCTGGTGTCGATCAGGCACGGCATGATGGATATGGACGCCGAGACAAAGAGGCTGTAGGCGGCGGCCAGTTCGTCCACCACTGCCAGCGCGTCTTGCACCTGCTCGACGGAGGGCATCAGGTCCAGGTGACGGGCGCCCTCGCCGCCGGGGTTAAAGCGGTTGAACATGATGGCGGTCGCACCCAGCGCGATCATCATCTCTAGCACCTGGCGCGTCTGGCCGATATTTTCGTGGGTAGCGACGAGCACGCCGCACCACGTGGCCTCGGCCTTGTAGAGGCGCGTCATCGCCGCCAGCGCCCGCTTCCAACTGCCCGGTGTGCGGGTGAGGGCATCGTGGGTTTCGGCGTTATCGCCCAGCAGGGTCACTTCGAACATTGTCACGCCGTGGTCGAGGCAAAAGGCGAGGGTGTCATCGTCGAGCAGGCCGCCGTTGGTGATGAGGATGCTCTCCAGCTTGCGCCGGTGGCAAAAGGCCAGGATGTCGCGGAAATCATCGCGCAACAATGGCTCTCCGCCGGAAAAGGTGACCAGACGGCAGCCGGTCTCGTCTTGCAATTTGGCGATCAGGTCGCACCACTCTTGGGTGTTCATCTCGCCAGCGAGAAAATCGTGCCAGATCTTCCAGACATTGTAGCAGTAGCGGCAGTTCTGGGTGCAATCGGGCGTCAGTTCAAGGATATAGTAGGGAGTGGCGGGGGCAGGCCGTCCGCCAGAAAGCCGGACGCCTTCGTCGGCGAGTTCCTGCTGCCAGCGCAGCAGCGTCTTTTGGAGCCAGTTTCGGCGGCGCATCGGCTAGGTCTCCAACTCGCGGACGACGACTTGTGGCAAACGTCCCTCGGAAAGCAATCTTTGCAGCAGCAGGTGACGGGCCTCCGGGCTGGGCGTGGGCGTCGGGGTAGGTGTAGGCGTTGGCAGAGGCGAGAGGGGAGACATAAAAGTCGTAGGTGTCGGGGTCGTGGCCATCCGCGTAAGCTCTTCGGGGGGTGGAGGCGGCGCGTAACAACACGCGCACAAAGGCGGAAGAAGAAATGCGAAAAGCGAGACCATCAGAATCTTGAGCCGCTGCCTGAGCGAACGGTTGGATTTATCTGACGTTTGCATAATAACCTCCATTCAGCTTTTCAGTTGCCGGGCAATGTCTTGAGGAAAACGGTCTTTGGTGAGCAACTTGTCTAACAACAAATGACGGGCCTCTGGCGTGGGAGTTGGCGTCGGGGTGAGAAGAGGAGACGTAAAGGTAGAGGGGGTCGCCGTGTAGCATGTGACGGTGGGTGTCGGTGTGTTGGTAGCCTCGATCACCATCTCGTAGCACAAAACCTCCGGTGTGGGAGGTTCGGTGGGGGAGATTACCGTGTAACACGTAGGCTCAGGAGTCGGGCGCACGCGCGACAATGAACACGCGGTGGTCACGATGAACGAGAGAATCGAGACTAGTGTGATTCTGATTCGTACCAAGAGCGAGCGTTTCTGTTCGATCGAGTTGGACATACCGACCTCCATTGTGCAGCGTTACAACCATCTACTCAAAACCAATTTACCCAACAAGAAACTTGAGGCATTCATCACAAAACTGATCCATGTTGTTTGCTTGAGCGATAATGCTAAAAAGTTCCGAGTTAGGAAATAGATTAGCACTGCCTCAAATGTGACTGCGAATACCTCGGCAAGCAAAATAGTCAGTTGAATCGGCAAGCCTTGAGCCGTAATCCAAAAATTGCTATAGGATACTGCACATAACCAAACTGGAGAGATTACGGCTGCTATGGCCAACCAAAAAGAGGTGATTATCATCTTGCGCCGTCGCTTTTCACCTTTGGCCAGTGAGATGTCGACTAGAAATATAGTACAGACAGCGGCAACGATGACAATGAAATGTCCAAACCTCCGAATAGAATTGGGTTGGAATTGCCCTAATGAAGGCCAAAAGTACCAGGTTACTGGATAGGAGACAAGATTGACAAGCAATACATACATCAGGCCCTTGAATAGATTTACATCTCTGCTCTTTAACCATTTGTAAAACATTATGGCAGCAGCCAATAATTCGACAACCACTGTAAAGACAAAGAACTTGATAAAGTTATCATAAGTTGCATAAGGGTCTTGAAAATGCTCATCTTTTAAAATCAAGAGATCGGTGTCCTGGACGACTATTCGCCATGCAATAGTTCCATAGCGTGGGAATTCTCCTGAAAATACATTACTCTCGCGAGTCCGATCTGAAAACTGTCCCACGACTTTGATAGCAGAAACATCTTGATAATAAAAGTAAAAAGTCAGCAGGCATTTATTCTCCAAGCATTCCGAAATATCCACAACGCCTGTTAGCGCAGGAGGCGAACTCGAACAACCTTCTGAATAGCACTTTCCATATTGCTGAAGTAGTGGGTGGTCGCATCTTGACGTGTCACACCCAAATAGTTGCACCCCCTCCAAAGTTGTTGGTTTTGACGTCTGGTAATCAAAATTTAGCCAGATCATCGTGGGTGGAGGGCCAGAGTTTGCCAATACCACCGAAATAGGCAAGAGAAGAATTCCAACGAGTATCCAAACCAAGAGCTTTTTTGCTTTCAGGACCATAGGTATCTCCATTCTCGGATCCTGGTCTGACGTGGCCGCACAGCACACGTTTTGGTGTACGGAGGACGATCAAAGTGTACCCCAGGTTCCCCAGATTGTAAACTCGGTAGCCGCGCTTTCCATAGCGCGCGGTATGGAAACCGCGGCTACAATACTAAAATCAGTCCCAGAGGGAGGCATTCCCAAATGCCGGTTCTGAATGCGCCGCATTTGGGAATGCTCTCTCCACACAATTAAAACGAGAATTGCCGCAGACTCTTCTACTCGTACATACTGCTGGCCCGCTCGACCAAGTCCACAAACTCGACTACGTCAGCGTCGTGGGGCAGGTATTCGACGATGCGGCGGGCTTCCCAGGCCACGTACTCTATACTCGATTCTTGGGCCCAATAGCTGTCGCGCAGGATCTCGGCGTACTCGGCCACCACCGCCGCCAGTTGGAAACGGGCCGAGGCCTCCCTGAAACTGGGTGCAAAGTCGGCCTTGGCAATTTTTTGGCGATCGACCTCCATCACCTCGCCGGTATCGGGGTCCTCGTAGCGCACGTAGACCGTCATCGCCGGATCGTGCTCGTATACCTCGGGGTGGAATTTGATCTCGTACAACGCAGTGACGCTATGTCCGGCACCAACCTCCCCGGCATCCACCTCGTTGTTGCGAAAGTCCTCATCAGCCACGTCCCGATTCTCATAGCCGATGAGGCGGTAGCGGCTAACCACCGCCGGGTTGAAATCGACCTGAATCTTGGCGTCTTTGGCGATAACCTGGAGAGTCGAGGTCAGATCGTGGACAAAGACCCGCTCGGCTTCCTTCAACGTGTCCACATAGGCGTAGAAACCGTCGCCGTTGTCGGCCAGTTGCTCCATCAACACGTCGTTATAGTTACCCATCCCAAACCCAACCGTGGTCAAATAGATGCCGCGATCGGCATAGTCGCGAATCTGTTCCATGATGGAGTCGGGACCGGTGTTTCCGACGTTGGCGACACCGTCGGAACAGAGGATGACGCGGTTGATCGCATCGGGGTTAAAGGCCGCGGATGCCATCCGGTAGGCGATGACCAATCCTTCCTCGGCGTTGGTCGAGCCCTCGGGTTGCAAGCGGTCGATGGCGTCCATGATGCGGCGCGAGTCTTCGACCGCGGTGTGTTCGAGGATGGCGTGTCCTCTAGAGCCATAGACGGCGATACCGATCTTGTCGCTGGGGCGCAGTTGTTCCACCAACAGCCGCAGCGCGCGCTTGACCATTCCCAGCCGATTCTCCATATCCATCGAACCGGAGACGTCGATCACAAAGGTGAGGACGGCTTGCTTGCGCTCCTCAGACGGGACCTCGTAGCCTTTGAGGCCTACACGTGCCAGATAGTACCGCTCACCACCATAGAGGGACGGTGCTCCCTCCAGGTGAATGGCAAAGGCCCCATCGTGCTCGGCGGGCGGCTCGTAGGCCTGCTCGAAAAAGTTGACATATTCCTCAACCCGCACCGACTCGTCAGGCGGCAGGTGACCGTCTGTGATAAAACGGCGCATCACGGTGTAGGAGCCAGTGTCGACGTCAACGGCAAAGGTGGAAAAGTGATCGTCATCGGTGTCGATAAAGGGGTTGACGCCATAGTCCTCGAAAAAGACATCGCCGTAGGGTTGGTCGTTGGGCTCGTCCGTGCCGCCAGTGGATGGATCTGCACCGGCATCGGGAGCCCCGGGGGCAGCGGTCACTTGTACGTATTCGGTTACGGTCTCTACTGCAGTCTCGCCCTCTACAACCCGGGTGACCTCTACCTGGACTTCTTGTACGATAGTCTCTGGTGTTGCTGCTGGACCACAACTAGCCAGCAAGGCAACCACTACCAACGTGATCCATGTGAAACGAACTTTTGTATACATTTTCTCCTCCTATGTGTGATTGTGAGCGGCGCTCGAGTGGCCGCTTCTATTAGGTTACATGCAGTTAGGAGAAAAAAAGTTCACTGGGGAGAACACGGATTTGCTGGATTCACGGATTTTTGTTGGGACCGATCCGTAAATCCAGATGATCCGTGTTCTTTACTGAACGGTCACGTCCCGAACAACCGCGTCGGACATACGCTCTCCGATAGCGGTCACTTGCACGGAGAATTGACCCGACTGTTCAGCACGGATGACAAAGGTCGCCGTGGCGATGTTATTGGGGGGAATGGTGAGCGCCTGGGGCGGTGAGACGAGGGTGTACCACCGGGCCGGGCTGGGTTCGACCTGCACGGTCTGTGCCTGCGGTAAATAGTTGTAGAGGGCGACGGTGACCGTGATCTCTTCACCCTGGATGATGAGGGACGGCAGGTCCAAGTCCACGAAAAAGTCCTGGAAAACGATAATATCATAGGTGGCGACACCCAGTTCGCCGTCTCGCGTGGATGCCAGCGCGGCCAGCCGCCAGTTGGTGACGTTGTCGGCCAGAGGGAGATCGAGGGCCAGACAACCGTTTTCGTCGGTGAGCGCCTCGGCGTTCCAGTAGAGGGTCTCTGGGAATATCTGGCGCAGGGGGAACGCTTCGCCGGTCGGGGGTATTGGCGTTGTGGGCGGTACAACCGTTGGCGGCAGCAGTGTGGGCGTTGGCTCTAGGGTTTGTGTGGCCGGGAGCACCGTCGTCGGAGTCGGGATTACCATCTCTTGGGTCGACATTGGCGCTGCGGTAAGCTCTGCCGGTTCCTCCGGCGCCACGGTCACTTCTACGTATTCGGTCACGGTCTCTACCACAGTCTCGCCTTCTACAACCCTGGTTACCTCTACCTCCACCTCTTGCACAATAGTCTCTGGTGTTGCTGCCGGACCACACCCGGTCAGCCAGCCAACCGGGCCGGTGTAAAGAGCCGGATTGCCGACAGTGCGGGTCAGGTCAGAGGCCAGGCCGGGGACAAAGGGCAAGTAAACGACGAGGGGAATAAGCAGCAACCCCAGCAGCGTGGTCGCCCAGCCAGAGCGTTGCCATCCTTCCAACACCAATCCCTGCCCCAACGTCGCCAGCGCGGCCACGGTCAGCAAAAAGGTAGCAGCTATCAGGGCCAGCAATAGTCCACCCGGATCGCCCCCGCGCACAGCGAGGCCGACCAGCATCCCGCCAAGCACCAGGTAGGCCGTGAGCAGGCCCGCCGCCAGTTGTGCCCGCGTATCACGCCGGAGCCAGCCGTGGATGGCCAACCCGGCCACAAGAACCGCTATGACCAGGAGAATCGCCACCGGAGCGCCGACGCCCAGCACGGCCCACAATGCCCACATCGCCCCGCCGACGACCAGCGCCACCAGCGGAGACGCGAGGCACAGCATCAGCCCGCCAACGAGCACACGGCGCAACGCGCTGCTCAGGACGCCGGTCGGCCCCAAGCCGCGCACGACGATGACGCTCAAGATCAACGGCAGCAGGGCGAGCGCGATGCTCAGTTTGTTGGAAAGAGCGACCCGTGCGGCGGTGTCATTCTGTGGGAGGGTGACGGACTTGGCCGAGAGGGTAAAGTCCGGGACCGGCGCGCCAGCCCAGGCAGCCCGGGCAGCTACGTCCTGCGCCACCCGCATCTCTGCTTTGGCATCCAGCAGCGTGGGTAGGTTCAGACCCGGTGCCCGTCGCCTTAACAACTCTTGATCCAGGAGGAAATAGGTCCGCGCAAAGCTGGGCGGCTGTGTTTCAAGCGCATAGACGGACTCGTCCACCACGCCGATGCCCAGCATTGATTGCGTCGGCTGGCTGGTCGATTGATCCGTAGCGGTGATGGCAGTCTGGATCTGGAGATGTGCCGTGTCGCCGGGATGATACTGATCCCGGTCGGCGGCCACGGCCACGAGCACCTGGCGCGGCGCGTCCACCACCACCAGGCGAGTACCGCGCACGATGCTGCCATCAGAGAGCACGTGGTAGGCGTTTAGTTCGAGGGTACCGACCATCGTTCCGTCCAGGTCGAGGGCAAAGACAGCGCGCCCATCCTCGACCGGGGTCGAGAGGGTGGCGATGGTCTGCCTGGCCCGCACAACATCGAGGTAGACGGACTGTGCCGCGCTCTCCCCCACCCCGCCCAGCAGCACCTCGGCCCGCAGCGTATCGCCGACCTCGTAAGCGGCCTTTTCGGCCCGCAGGAGCAAGGCGGCCTGATCACTCTCAAAGGTGAATACCGCGCTCCCTTCAGTGCCCCGAGCATCAAGGGCATAGATATCGAGTTGGGTGGTGGCAGCAGACGGCGTGTAGGTGAACTCGGCCAGGCCGTAGGGGCCGGTGGGAAGCAAATGTTCTTGGCCATTCGCCAGGATGGTCACATTTGTCTCGGCGGGCCGTCCATCGGGGTAAGAGGTCAGGATGTAGACGACGTTCTCGACACCCGGCTTGAACAGGCCACTTTCGGGAACGGCACTGATAATGATCGGCTGCGCGGCGATGGGGACGACGTGACGCATACCCACCCACTGCCCAGCGGCGTCCAACACGACGATCTCCAGGTCAAAGCCCACCGATCCATTTGTGCCGGAGAAATCAAAGTAGGATGGCAGGTCAAAGTCAAACTCGTAGCGACCCTGCGCGTCGGTCTCGCCCAGTACCTGGATCGCCTGCACCCGTTCCGGCGCTCTGACGTAGCCGCGCAGCGTCACTTGGCTGCCAGCGACCGGCCTGCCGAAAAAGTACTCGGCCTGGATAAGGCCCGTCACCCACTCGCCAGGGCCGTAAAACGCGCGTCCGGTCTCTGCCGTGACGCGAAAGGCGGGCAGTTCGTACGCGCCGACGTCCACCGTGCGCTCCGATACTGTGTCGCCGAGCAGGGCTTGCAGCGTGTACGGGCCGTGGGCCGCGTGAGATGGGAGTGTGAAATCGAATGCCGCGACGCCAAAGTCGGAACTGGTCACTGCGTGACGCTCCAGCGCTTGGTCCGTTCGGTCAAGGACGATGAACACAATCTCTTGGCCTGTCGCTGGTCGCAGATTGACGGCGTCGAGGGCCAACACGCGCGCGTGGATGGTCTGGCCGGGCCGGTAGGCGGGCTTGTCAGAGCTGAGGAACAGCTTGTAATCGCGCGCAATGGTGATAGGACGCACAATGCGGTCCTCGCCGTCGGTGGAAGAGGTCTCGACGACCAGGCTGGCCTCGCCCTCTAAGTCCTCGGGGACGGTAAAGGCGACCTCGGCGGTGCCATTGGCATCGGTGCGGCCGGTGTAGACGATGCTGGCCAGCCCCGGCGTGCGCCCGATGAGCACGACGATCTCGGCTCCTTCGATGGGTGCAACCTCGTCAGCAGTGCGGACGAGAACCCGCAGCGCGGCCTTACTGCCGGGGGCCAGCCGGTCCTGGCCGAGCACCAACGTCTCTTGCAGCCCGGCTGGTAGGGGCAGGCTAATGGTCTGCTGAGTGGTCACGAAAAAGGCGAGGACGAGCACGGCCAGCAGCGCTTGTGCTATCAGCCCTCGCTGCTGCCACAGTCTCCACAGCGGGCGAGGTTTGGTGCGGGTGCTCAGTTGGCTCCAGATTCGGGCATCGGCGGCGGCGGGCAGCCGCACCGGTGTGAGGGCGGCGTCAAAGGTAGCGTCCAACTCTTGTTGTACCACCCGCAACTCTTCCAATTCGGCGGCGCAATAAGAGCACTCGGCCAGGTGGGCCTCAACGTGCGCCCGTTCCCGCTCGTCCAGTTCCCCGTCCAGGTACGCCAGCAGATCCGTCACCACGTGCGCGTTCATCACGCTATCCCCACCACTTTTTCCTGCCCCAACTCGCTTTCCTCCGCTTGCAATTGCGCCTTTAGCTTGCGATGGGCATTGTAGAGCCGCGATTTGACCGTGCCTTTGCTGATGCCCAACGTCTGCGCGATCTCGTCATAGGAGAACGCTTGCTGGTAACGCAGGAGAACGACGGCGCGGTGACCTTCGGAAAGCCCATCCACCGCTTGCCAGAGCGACACCGCTTGCTCGCGTTGCAGGGTCACGCCCTCGGGATCGTGACCAGGATGCTGTGCGGGAATGCGCTCCAGCCGCTCCTCGATGTCGTCCCAATCAGCCGAGGGGAGCGTCTTGCGCCGCATCCGAGAGCGACAACGATTGACGGTGACGCGATAGAGCCAGGTCTCGAATCGGGCCGGTCCATCGATGCAATAGTTGGGCAGCGCGCGCAGCACGTCGAGAAAGGTCTCTTGCACCGCCTCCTCCGCGTCGCCACTGTTGCGGGTGATGAAAAAGGCGGTGCGGTAGACATAATCCTTGAAACGGTCGTAGAGCGCCTCAAAGGCCCTGGGCTGGCCGCGTTGAAAGCGGTGGATCAGATCCTCCGTCGGCACGACCTTGGCATTGCTGCCACCAAGATTGGCGAAAAAGGCGATGCGCGAGACGCAGGCCCGGTACCAGTCGCGCAGGATCACAAAGACCCTGGACTGCCCCCTATGCGGGTAGTGGAACAAGTTTTCGGCAAATACGGCCACATCACTCTCCGGGTAATTAACGTTCCCTACGAGTTACACGCCGTCAGGTGGATAAAAGTTCAATCAGATGGAGTTTATAGATCTCGAACAAAGGCGCTGAGGATGAGCAATCCACCGGCGATGGCCAGTGCGGCAATTGCATAGTTGTCTGGGATGGCGAAAAAGTCGAGCACGCCAAAGAGGCCCAGGATGTAGAGAATAGAGGCCACGATCACAGTGCCTGGGCGCGGTGCGCGGGTCTCAAGCGCTCGGCGGCTGGGTCCGCGGGAAGATCGCCGCCGCGTCATTGCGCTACCCCTCTCAACACCTGCCAGACAAAGATGAGGATCATCACAATCGCGATGACGAGTTGCACGCCGCCGGATAGCAGACAACCGGCCGCCCATCCCCCACCAGATTTGATCGCCTCGTTCCAATCCTCACGCCGGTGATATTCGGCGATGACAACGCCAGCTATCGCGCCGATGATCGCGCCGGGTATCGTGCCGACGATGAAAAGCGTACCGATGACGGCCCCAACCGCCCCCAGCAACACCCCAACCAACAGCGACATGGGGGAAGCCCCGCCAGCCTTGGCCCCCACCTGAGTCATCCACAAATCGGCAGTAAAGCCGATCGCACCCAGAACGGTAAGAAAACCAAAGGTAAGGAAATCAATGGTGGCAAAGCGCTCAAAAATCGCGTAAACCAGTATCACGATCCAGATAAAGCCAACACCAGGAACAACCGGCATGATGACGCCGATCAATCCAATGACCATCATCACTACTGCGACCCAGAACGCCCACATCGGAAGCACCATATTTTTCCTCCTAAACATAAAAAAGTAGACAAGAAAACAAGTAGACAAAGTATTTATACCTATCTACTTGTGTACCCGTCTACTTTTAAAGTGGGCCGTGCAGGAATCGAACCTGCGACCAAAGGCTTAAAAGGCCCCTGCTCTGCCGAGCTGAGCTAACGGCCCAACGGGGCGCAGTATAACACGGGGGTGAAGGGTTGTCAAACTTTTGTTTGTGCAATTCGCTTTTACGGGAGCCCAAGCAAACGGCGCGCCAGTTCGACGTACTGCAAATGCCAAGGCTGGCCGTTAAAGTTAACATACATCCACGACACGCCCCACAGGTGCATCAACACACCAACGACGATGAGGGCCTTGTCCCACCAGCGGAGCCGTCCACCGGTTCCCATCGCCGCAAGCATCACGCCTAGCGGCAGCCAATCCAACGCAAAGCGGTAGCCAAACTGGTACGAACCGGTGTTAAAATAAAGCAACGACGGTATCTGGACCAACAAAATGGAGAGCCACAACCCCAGGCGCAGCAAGGCACGCCGCCCTATCGTGGGAGCGGGCCGCCACGTTCGTGCCAAGGCCAGCAGCAGTGCCGGGCATGTGAACAGCAATCCCATTCCCCACGGGTCGGGCGCAATGCGAAAGGGTGATAACGAAACGATAGGAGGACGGATCAACAATGTGTACAGATTTTCGCGCAAAAAGTAAAGGCTGAACTGCCCCCAGGTTGCCTGTCGTTCCAACAGCACGCCGGGACTATTCATCCAACGATAGCCAAACTCCAGCGGGTTGCCAAAACGCGCCCAGTTGTAGGTAGCCTGGCCTAGCAGCGCAGGGAACGCTCCCAAGGCAAACAAAAGCAGGAACCGGATACGGCTTTTCAGATCTCGATGGTCCCCAAGACCAAGCACCAAACCAAGAGGAAAGACCAAGAGCACGGGCGCGCGGGCCAGGAATCCTGCCCCCAACCAAAACCCCATCACCAGGGGGCGGTTCCGTCCGGTTGCTTCCAATGCATAAAGGCATAGACAAGTAACAGCCGCCACGTGGGCCGTATACCAAACAGACCCCAATGCCGCACAGTACCACAGCGGCGTCCCCAACCCCATCAAGACGCACAGCCAAGTTTTGAGTTTTTGATCCCCGGTTTCAAGACGTGACAACACGACGTAAAAAAGCGAGACATTAACAGCGCCCAAGACAACACTAAAGGCGATGTCGGAAACAGCCAACCCGTGCACCGCAACCAGAGGCAGCATGAGCAGCGCCGGCAGTGGCGGGAACGAAACGTACCAACGGCCTACAAAGAGCGTCAGGTCATAGGGCGGCTCCGGGACGTGAAGTAGATCGAGGCGACCGTGGAGAAAAGATTCGGCTAGGTAGACAAAGTGAGGAGCCAGCGAATGGCGTCCCAGAGAAGCACCCGCAGTGAGACCGTAAACAACGACAAAGACGACGAACAGCCGTACGGGGACGCTTTTCCACAGACGGCGCAATGATATGGTCATCAAAATGGATAGAGGGATTCAGGCGGTTGGGTCAATGAAACCGCGATTGAGATAAATACCCCAACAACAATGATGGCAATGACGACACCGAGCACAGTCAGAATGATGCGCTGCTGGCGATCACGCTCGGCCCGTGCCTCTGCCAGTTCTTGGCGGCGCTGACGCTCGACGGTCCACATCTCGGCCAATCGAGCTTGTGACGCGGCCTCTTGTTGGACCTTGATATCCGATGCATCCTCGCGCAATTCGTCCAGCCAGTCAGATCGTTGCTGAGATGCACGGGCAAACAATACCTGTAGAAAATCGAGATCCTGCCCGCATTTTGTGCATTTCTCCGCCGAGTGCGGGTTTGGAGCGCCGCAAGATCGGCACTCGTGCACCAGATCAGCGCCGCATGCGGGACAGTACCGGGCCTCGGGGTCGCACTGCGCGCCACATTCGGGACACGCATTCTCAGGCAAAACGTAGACAGCCTGACAAAAATCACAGATCATCATACCCCTGGGGTCAGGGCTAAAGGAATTACCACCACAACTCGAGCATTCCAGTCGCGCAAAGGGTGTGCTTTCGTTCATTGCACCTACCTATCTCTCGGCAAGTATACGATGAGGCCACAGAATATGGTAATAAAAGCCATTCATACACAAATGTTCCACAGGCTGGTAATTCTGCCCGATCGCCTCCAGCACAGGTTGAGGGTAGAACTGGGCGCGAAAGATCACCACGCCAAACTCTTGCCGGTTGATGCGTTCGACCATCTCTGTCGTATCGAGCAAGTTGTTGTTGGAGAGATTGTACAATTGGGTTGGGTTGGTGACCACCGGTTCTCCGGCCAGCAGGCTAAACATGGCCTCCTCACTAAAGACAGGGCCATCGGAGGTGCGGACATAGTTGAGGATTTCCTCGCCCGCCGCGTAATCGTCGGGGGTGAGCAAATGGCCCAATTGAGTGTAGCCTATCGCGTCGTGGTATTGGAATGTGGCACAATCGCCCTGGATCAGTTTGTCATCCACGCCGAACAGACGGGCCAGTGGGCCAAAGACGGGGCCGGACGTGGGCATGTGGAGCGTGCGCGGGGCTTGCACCAAATAGACCAAGGGAATCAAAATCGCCAAAAACACACGCATTGCGTGTGGCGACCACCCCGTTCGCTCTGCATTCCATTCCGCTTTCTGCAAGCGGCCCAATGCCAGGCCCGATGTGAGACAAGCAGCAGCGATGGCGGTGGTAAAATAGCCAAATCCCGCACCCCATTTTCCGCTCAGCGCCCCGGCTCCCAGCGAGAAGAAAAACCACAATGAATAGGCCGAAAGGCGATCCCAGAACAACTCGTAAGCCAAGTAGGCAAATGCCAGCACGATAAAGACGGTGTGCAAGCGGAACCACTGTCCAAAGAGAAAGATCGTCTGGTGATAGTCGTACTCGTTGACGTTGGCCTGGATCGTATTGATCCACCACTGGCCGTCGGTCGCGACGTTCAACGCCCAAAAGATCATACCGACAACGCCAGCCAAGGCCACGCCAGCGACGATGGATTTCTTGACGTCGCGCAAAAAGACGTAAAAGAGGGCCGCGACGACCGTAAACACGGCCATCTGCTTGGTGTACCCGGCACAAAGAAGCATCAACAAGCCCAAGATGAGGTTACGCTTACCGTGTCGGGGATGGTCGAACTCGGCGATGAACACGATAGCCAGCGTTTCAAACATCACCATCGTCATGTGCATCCGGCAGAGCGGGCCGACCAAATATACATAGTTGGAAGCAAGAAAGGCCAATCCAGATACAACGGGAATGAACCATCCGCTCTTGCGGTCCTGCTCGGGATCAACAATCTTGCGCCGCACAGCGACACAAATGGCCCCCGCGGTGATCAACGTGGCCGCAAAAGAGACCAATCTGCCGGCAACGACACGCGGCCCAAAGACCGAGAGCAGCGGAACGATGAGCAAGTGAAACAATGGTGGGTAGTTGGAGGCGTAGAACGGATATACGGCGTTATCTCGGTAAGGCCATTCCCCCTGTTTGTACAGGATCGCGTCGTACAACTCGAATCCTTCGCCTTGATCATAGTCAAAGGGCCAACGAAAGAGGTCCACCGCGTATACGACGTACACAAGCAGGTAAGCGACGTAAACCAGGACGACGACAACGGCCAGAAATGCCGCGAGTGATTTGAGAATTCGGGATAAAGACATAGTGGTTAATTACCTAGTTCTTGGAGCAATCGCTCTAGCCCTCGTCCCGAGGGCGGGTTGTATGTAAAAACTATAAAACGATTGTCTCGTGCATAGGCCGCCCCCGAGACGGGGGCTTGAGCGTTTGGATCAGGTTGTCTTGGAACAACGCCTAGGCCGGACGGTCTCCCAGGCGGACCAGAATGACGCCCACAGCGATAACGGCGACGTTGAGACCCATTCCTATCCTTTGCAACGGGCCAAAACCGCCCCACTGACCGGCACCGAATAAATCGACGGCTATGATGCCCAAAATAGCCAGCGCGCCAAGTGCAATGACGCCAATACCGAGTTGTCGTTTTGTGACCATAGCGCGCACATTATAGCACACTGATGTAGAGGTGCAACCCTGGGAGCCATGGTGCGTATTGGGAAATAGAAAGCAAAAAAATGCATAATGTAGGAGGCGATATGCAAAACGAGGAAATGATTCAAGATCAAGAAACAGTAGAGGGTGCAGAGGCTCCAGAGAATGAGAACGAAAATGGAACGGCACAAGCACCAGTGGATGAATGGACAGCGGCAGCACTGGCACATGCCAGCGTGCTGATTACCCTGATATTGGGAATGGCTGGCGGCATTGGTGCTTTTATCGGGCCTGCCGTAGCTCTGGCGATGTATTTTGGGTACCGTGAAAAGTCACGCTTTGTTGCTTTTCACGCGCTGCAATCGT
Organism: Chloroflexota bacterium; assembly: GCA_024232355.1. Next base: position 56,652 of record JAAEPW010000183.1, read on the forward strand.
GTGTCTATCAGATAGTCGGTATAGTGCTCTATTGTATTTTTGGAGCAGTGATGGGTGTCTTGGTATCGCTGGCGTGGACGGTGAGCGGCATACTTTCGGCTGTGCTCATCGGGCTGTTACTGATGCCTTTCGCGCTGCTGATGACATTGTTCATGGTATTGGTGTTGGTCTTTGCCCCCCTCATTTGGATCGGTTACGGGCTGTACGCATCGTACCAGGTCTATCAGGGAAGTAACTTTTATTACTGGGGAATTGGAGATTGGATGGAACGGGAGGTAAAAATATAATGCAAAAACGAGATCCCTTTGTCCCATTGTTACTGGAAATCGCAGGTGGGTTCTTTGGTTTCCTGGGCTTGGGCTGGATCAATGCCGGAAAGCCAGCAATGGGTATTCTACTGCTGATTAGCTATTGGATACTGGATTGGGTCATTGGTCTGACGCTGACCATCGCCACATTGGGGGTTTGGTGTTTTGTCTGGCCGGCACAGAATTTGCTCTTTGGCGCAATTTCTGGCTATCTGGTTTATCGCTACGTGGAAAAATCCTAACACCGATTTCTTTCCAAGTGCTCTAAGAAAAAGCCCTGCTTTGTAGCAGGGCTTTTTTTTACAAAACATACGATCTATGCAATCACCATCTCACTCACCGGCATCATCCACCTGTTTTGGTGGAGGCGGCACATTGAAAGCTTTGCGGAAAATCTCGTCATAATTCTCACATTCGTTTGCTCCCCCCGCGATCGACACTACGCAGCGAAAGCCAACATTGGTAAAGAACAAAAAGTCCCCATCGAGGCGAGCCGTGCAACGCGCACGATCCAGGGAATTTGACCACGAGCCGCCACGCAAGACGCGCCAGCCAGCACCCTCCTGGCTCTCTCGACCATCGTCAGGATTGTAAGGGTAAGGACGGAACAGGCTGTTGGTCCATTCCCATACGTTGCCCGTCATATCACCAACACCCTCCGGGCTATCGCCATCCGGAGAGTACTGCCTCACAGGTGTGGTGCCATTGCTTTCGGTTTCCTTGGTATTGCAGTGCCCCTCGACAAACTCATTTCCCCATGGCCAGCGCCGCCCGTCGGTCCCGCGCGCGGCCCGTTCCCACTCTGCCTCCGTGGGCAACCGTTTATCGGCCCAAGTCGCATATACCTGGGCATCTTGCCAGGTCACAAGTACTACCGGGTGCTTTTCTTTGCCCTTGGGCGGTGTTCGGGTATCTGGATCCCAATTGTACTCTTCTACATCCGCCCACTCTACCTGGTAGTGGGGCACTGGATAGCCAGTTGCATCGACAAACCGCTTGTATTCCTCATTAGTCACAGGGTAGCGATCGATGTAAAAAGCCCCCAGGCAAAGCGTGTGCTGGGGATGTTCATTCCCTTTCCCTTTGTCGCTTCCCATCAAGAATTCGTTGTCCGGAATATACACCATCTCCTTGCCATCCTGCTCCCACAGGACGACGTTGGCTGTTTTAACCTCGTTGTTTTTCTTAAACATGACTACCTCGCTTTGACATATCGCGCGATCCTTTGCCAAACTGAAAAGCCCCAGTTATTGAACCTGGCCTACTATTGTTCTATATCGTACGCCAGCACGCATCCCCCCAACCAAATGTGATCGCCTGGTTCCAGTAGGTGCTGTTGGTTGAGCCGGACACGCATACCATTGACCTGGGTACCGCTGGCACTGCCCAGGTCTTCCAAATAGTGACGACTACCTTGTGCAATGATCTTGGCATGACGACGAGCAACGACCTGGGCCGCATCCTCCGTTTGGCTCAAATCGATATCAGGCGTAAGCCCAATCGACAAATCACTTCGACCGATGATCATTTCTCCCCACGAGGGCAAAGAAAAGCGCTGCCCAGTGAACGTGACCCACAGATAAGTCTCGACCGATGTATCACGCGGCGATGTTTTGATCTCGGGAAGAGGCATATAGACAAAGTCACAATATCCCAACCCAACCCGATCACCCGCTCGCAGTAACGTTTTTTGACCCACCGTGAGTTTTACCCCGTTGACCCTGGTGCCGTTAGTGCTGCCCATATCCTCGATCCCGTGCTGTCCGTCGTGACCCATGATGCGGGCATGACGACGTGAAATAGCAAAGTGTTCCCGGTCATCATAACTTAGATCCACGTCAGGTGCTACGCTGACCGTTGTATCGAAACGTCCCAAGACGATCTTGCCGTTCACCGGTAAACCAATTCGGTGCTTGCCATTTTGCAGAACAAGACAGTAACGAAGAGGAGTAGTTTTCTCTGGTTTTGCCCTTTCTCTTCTCTCGCGTGTCTCTGTCCGAGAAGGAGGTGGTCTCTTGATCGGCACACTTTCAGGCAAACGTGTTGTCGGTAACGGAGGAGAAAAAGAAGAAAGAGAAGGGGAAGGAGGAGGAGAAGAAGGAAGAGAAGAAGGTGGAGGTGATGGATGAGAAGGAATAATAGGAGGAGCATCTTTGGTCTCTGGGGAAAGTTCTACGGCCTCGGGTTCCTTCCTCAAACGCCGTCCCAACAAGGATAAACGAGGCGTTCTTACTTGTTGCTGTTGCTGATCTCGAAGCTCTAATAGGCAATTCATGTGCAACCGGTCCCACATCTCCTGACTATCTCTCCCCACCTCAAAGGCACGGAGCATCATCAATTTTACGCTAGGAGATTGGTTACACTCTTGTATGCAACGCTCCCGTGTTTTGGGAGGGCAAGGACGGCAGTGGTACTTGTAATTCAAGGACTGTCTCCCCAATTAGGACAGCACGTAAGCAAAGACATAAAAAGTCTCGCCACAAACACTCTACCTGACCACATTATACCACAAAGTGACAAGCTGGACGACGCAAAATCAGATCATCGAAACACTATCAATTTTCCGCGCTTGGTTGCCCTCTTTCCCAATGATGCTATAATCACCGCAAAGGTGATTTATAACACACGAGCGCCAAACGCTCAACCATCACTCCCTCTAAATTTAGGAATATGCTATGAAAACAAAAACCCAATTAACCCGCGATCAAGTTCAACACATAGCCAATCTGGCCCGACTGGCCTTGAGCGACGAGGAACAAACGCTTTATCAAGAGCAACTTTCGGCCATCCTGGAATATTCTGAGCGATTACAAGAGCTAGACACCGAAGCAATTTCCCCCACAGCGACCGTCCTACCGCTGCACAACGTCGTGCGCGCCGACGAGCCTGGCCCATCTTTTCCCCGTGAAGACATTCTGAGCAACGCTCCAGACACTGAGGATGGATGCTTCAAAGTACCGGCCGTAGCGGCAGCCGCACAGGAGCAAGAACTGTGAATCTCTACCAACTAACCATCCACCAAGCTCACAAACGCCTGGCCTCCGGGGAGATTTCGTCGGTCGAACTAACCGAGGCGGTACTGGAACGCATCCTCGCCGTAGACAACGACGTCCAGGCATACCTGACATTGACGCCGGAACAAGCATTGACCCAAGCTCGTGCCGCCGACGAACGTCGTTCTGCTGGTGACGACACCCCCTTGCTGGGCATTCCGTTGGCCATCAAAGATGTACTCTGTACCAAAGGTATTCCCACCACGTGTGGCTCCCGCATCCTGGAAGATTTCGTCCCACCCTACGACGGCACCGCCGTGGCACGCCTCAAGGCCGCCGGAGCGATCATTCTTGGCAAGACCAACACCGACGAGTTTGCAATGGGCTCCTCTACAGAGAATTCGGCCTTTTTCACCACGCGCAACCCCTGGGACCTGGACCGCGTGCCGGGTGGAAGCAGCGGTGGCAGCGCCGCCGCCGTCGCCGCCGACGAGTGCTCGGGCGCGTTGGGCACTGATACCGGCGGCAGCGTGCGCCAACCCGCCAGCCTATGTGGCATCGTCGGCCTCAAACCAACTTATGGGCGAGTCAGCCGCTACGGTTTGATCGCCTTTGCCTCGTCGTTGGATCAAATCGGGGTGCTGACCAAGGACGTGACCGACGCCGCGCTGCTGCTAGAAGTCATTGCCGGGTACGATTCCCGCGACTCGACCTCGATGAACGTGCCAGTGCCGCATTATAGCGTCGGATTGCAGGACAGCGACGGACTAGAGGGTATGCGGGTCGGTGTGCCAAAGGAATACTTTATCGACGGGATACAGCCCGAGGTAGAGACCAAAGTACGAGCAGCAGTGAACGCGCTTGCCAAGCTGGGGGCTCAAGTGCAAGAGATCAGCTTGCCCCACACCGACTATGCGCTGCCCGTTTACTATCTCATCGCCCCGGCCGAGGCGAGCGCGAACCTGGCTCGCTACGACGGCGTTCGCTACACGATGCGGGTAGACGCCAATGGGCCGAATGAGATGTACAAAGCAACCCGCGGGCAAGGGTTTGGCTCCGAGGTAAAACGGCGCATCATGTTGGGCACCTATGCCCTATCTGCCGGTTATTACGACGCCTACTATCTCAAGGCACAAAAAGTGCGTACGTTGATCAAGTCTGATTTCGACGCCGCCTTTGAGCAAGTAGACGTCATTGTATCGCCGGTTACCCCCACCACCGCCTTTCGCATCGGCGAAAAGACCGACGATCCGTTACAAATGTATCTCTCGGACATTTTTACCCTCTCGATGAACCTGGCCGGTATCTGTGGGCTGAGTTTACCCTGCGGGTTCGACAACGACGGTCTGCCCATTGGCTTGCAATTAATCGGCCCGGCATTCGGCGAGGAACGGATATTGCGCGTGGCCTATGCCTACGAGCAAGCGACAGAATGGCACAACAAACGGCCACATCTAAAATAAACTATAACAAACAAAACACACGGAGACTACTATGACTACTTTACGAGACAAAATCACCGACCATAGCGCGCACGTCGCCATTATTGGATTGGGCTACGTCGGGCTGCCGCTGGCGACGGCCTTTGCCAAGGCTGGGTTTCGCACCACCGGGATAGACATAGACCCGCGCAAGGTGGACGCCATCACCGCCGGGCAAAGTTACATCCCCGACGTTCCCGACGACGAGATAGCCCCCCACGCCGAATCAGGCCGCCTTACGGCCACGTCGGATTACGACGTATTGCACGAGGCGGACGCCATATTCATCTGCGTCCCCACTCCCTACGACGCCCAGCGCGCGCCCGACCTCTCCTTCATCCGAGATGCCAGTGAGGGCATCCGCCCCCGGCTCAAGGCCGGTCAATTGATCGTCCTGCAAAGCACGACCTATCCAGGCACGACGGAGGAAATCGTCCAGCCGATCCTGGAACAAAATGGGTTCAAGGCCGGAGAGGGTTTTTACCTTGCCTTTTCTCCCGAACGAATCGACCCGGGCAACAAGCAATGGTCGGCCTACAACACACCCAAGGTCGTGGGCGGCATCACGGACGAGTGCACAGAACTGGCCGCCGAGCTATTGCGCCAGATGGGAGCGTTGGTTCACCCAGTCTCCTCACCCCGCGCCGCCGAGCTAACAAAATTACTGGAGAACACCTTTCGCGCTGTCAACATCGCCCTGGTCAACGAGATGGCCCTGCTGACAGAACGCATGGGCATCGACATCTGGGAAGTGGTCGACGCGGCCAAGACGAAACCGTTCGGCTTTATGCCCTTTACGCCCGGACCCGGCGTAGGCGGGCACTGCATTCCCGTGGACCCCTATTATCTCTCATGGAAAGCCCGCGAGTACGACTATTACACCGAATTCATCGAATTGGCCGGGGAGGTCAACCAGGCAATGACCCATCACGCGGTAGACCTGGTGACCCAGGCCCTCTCCCTGCGCAGCAAATCTCTGCGCGGCGCCCGCGTGCTGGTGCTGGGTGTGGCCTTTAAACCAGACATCGACGACGCCCGCAACTCTCCCGCCGAGCGAGTCATCGAACTGCTATTGAGCCGAGGGGCCATAGTGCGTTATCACGACCCGTACGTCCCCAGCTTTCGGGTGGGCGGCGACGTCTTTTACCCCAAGCCAACCGTCCTGGAATCAGTGGAACTGACAGAAAAGGAGCTCGCCGCCGATTGCGTCGTCGTCGTGACCAACCACCGCTGCCTGGACTATGAGCGAGTGGTAGAACACGCCGACCTGGTGGTAGACACGCGCAACGTGACCGCCAACATATCCGATCCCACCCTCCGGGAAAAGATCGTGCGCTTGGGCGCGCCGCTGCCCCAGCCTCTCCCGGACGCCGGCAAGTGAACGATATGGCCGCGCCGCCCACCGGCGATAGTGACGCTGAGCCTGCCGTCCCCCCCCCACCATCCACCCGGAGGCTGCGGGTCGTGCAAGTGCTGACCGTCGTCGTGATAATCGGCGCGCTTGGCGCGGCTCTCTACTTTCGCGACCGGCTGCAAGAGTTGGAACAATACAGTTACGCAGCCGTTTTCGTGGTGGGGTTAATCGGCGATGCCACGGTGGTACTGCCACTGCCAGGTTTGGCATTCATTTTTGTGATGGGCGGCATCTTTAACCCGTGGATCGTGGGCATCGCTGGCGGCGTGGGGCAGGCGTTGGGAGAATTGACCGGCTATATGGCTGGTTACAGTGGGCAGACCCTGGTCGATGAGAGCCCCATCTACGATCGCCTGACACAATGGATGCAGCGCTATGGCGCACTGACCATCTTTGTGCTGTCCATCGTCCCCAACCCCCTCTTTGACGTCGGGGGGGTGATCGCCGGCGCATTGCGCTTTCCGGTTTGGAAGTTTCTGACCAGTTGCGTGACCGGCAAGGTGATCAAAAGCATTGTCTTTGCTATGGCCGGATATTACGGAGTTGAGGCGATTTTCAGACTGTTGGGATAGCTTTGTAGAAAGAACCGGTTTCTGTATCGAAAAATAGAGCGCCACCGGCGATAAAACCGGTGGCGCTCGTTGTGTAACGAACAATCCAATCTATGGGCTGCGCGAGACGAGCGGCAGATAGACGTAATAGCCATCTCCACCTACCAAGATGGTGGTGTCGGGCGAGTGAATGTCAAAGGCAGCATTGACGCCGTCGTCGATGGTGACGGTGTTGGAGACAGTGACGGTGGCAGTGAGGCTTGGGTCTGCCTGCACGATCAGTGTCAATTCCACCTGATCCTCTCCGGCGACCAGGCCGCTCCAGGTGAGCGCGGTATTCGTGCCGCCCCCAAAGCCACTGACCAGCAGCAACTCACCGGGCAATGTGTCGGTGATGGTGACGGTGGCATCTGCCTGGCCGCTGTTGCTCAGGGTGACGGTGTAGGTCAGATAATCGCCAGCGTTCACATCACCCGCCGGCTCGACCATCTTGGTAGAAGCGGACAGATTGAGCGGGGGGGCGGCGATAGTGCTAAAGACGGCATCGTTGGAAAAACCGCTTCCGGCGTTGCCAGAGATAAACTCGGCCACGTTGGTGACGGTGTCCTCGTAGGTTGCAGGCGGCGTCACGATGGCGCTAAAGGTAAAAGTGTAGCTACCACCGTCGGCTACCGACCACGGTCCCCAGGTGATGGTGTCGTCCACCGGATCGGGCGGCTGCGCCGAACCCCGGACAATCCACTCGCCAAAGTCCACTTTGGATGGCAGCACATCGGTGAGCACGACTCCCTCGGCCGTGGCCCATCCATCATTGCGGATGACGATGGTATAGGTGACGATACCATCCAGCGGCACGTCTGACACAGGCTCTACGCGCTTGTCGACGGTCAGAATAGGCACGCCGTCGCCCAGGGTCAGCCCGACGATGACCGGATCGTGGTCAGATGCGCGATAGGGATCGTCGTTGTAGAGGCTGATGACCTGGCCCGGCGATTGGAATTCTTCGTTATAGTCGAGAACGCGCGGTTCGTCTGCGTTGATGTGCCACGCTGTCGCGCCGGTCACTTGTGTCGTCAGGCTGGTATTCGACATGGCATAGTCAAGATAGCCCACCTGTCCATAGAAAACGTAAGAGTAGGCATTCGGCCCGACAAACTGTTCGAGCAGGTCAGTATAGCCCGCGTTCTCGGCGACGACGATGGGGTCTTCCATCGCATAAGCGTTCAGGTCGCCCATGATGATAAAGTCGGGGTCGCCGCTTCCGGTGGGATCGGTGGCCAACCATTCGGTCTCTACTGTCATCGCATTGGTGCGAGTCAGGTTGCAGTTGCCTTGACCATCCCCCATGTCCGGGTCGCCGCTGCACGCTGACCCCTTTGATTTGAGGTGGTTGACCGCGGCGGTGAATCGCTCGCCGGTGCTGTTCTCCTCAAAGGTCTGGGCCAAGGCCGGACGGTTCTTGGTGTCGATGAACCTGGGGTCGAACGACGAGTCGAGGATGGCAGCCAGGCCGACCGGGGTGACAGTGCTAGGCTGGTAGATCAAGCCTATGGCGATTTCGTCTGTTCCGATCTGGGTGACGCCGGGGTCGATGAGCGCATATGTACCGGCTCCGGCGATGGCGTTCAGGCCATTCACCAAATCCTGGATGGCGCTGTTCGCGCCATAGCCATCGTTCTCTATTTCCATCAAACCGACAACGTCGGCGTCCACAGACAGTACGGCGGTGATGATCTTGGTCCGCTGGCGGTTGAATTCGGACAGCGAGTTCGCACCGCGAGGGGTCGGGAATCCGCCACCCATACCGTCACCGTTAAAATAGTTTAGCACGTTAAAGCTGGCGACTGTGAGTCTGCCCCCGATCGGATCGGGAGCAACTGTACGAGGATTGGCAGCCACAAGGTTCACGCTTCCCACCGGCTGGACGTGGTATTCGTCTTCATATTGGTCCATAACGCCGGTCAGGCTGGGGACAGTATAGTTTCCACGCAGGGTGTTGAGCGCGCTGAGACCGGGATCAGGGTAGATGATCGGATCGGGGTTCTGGTTGGTGTTGGCATCGTCCAGAATGACGCGGCTGCGGTCATTGAGGTCTTGCAGGGCGTTGGCGGCCGCTCCCGGCGTGGTGACGTTGGTCGGGTTGTAGAGATGGTCGTCGATGGAGAGGTGAACCTGGCCGTAACGCCCCAGGTTGTAGTTTTCGGTGACGTGCAGTTTTTGACTAAAATTGATCAGCATGCCCTCGACCCATTCCCAAGCACCCACGTCCGAGATGGGCAAGGTGACCGGAGCCGGGGTGACGCTGTTCCCCGAGCCACAGAGGGTCACGTCGGTGACGTTGTTCAATTCCGTGAGATTAACGTACTCGGCGACCACACCCGTCACGCGCACCAGATCGCCCACGCTAACGTCCACGCCAAAGCCACTGTCGTAGACAAAGATGCCCTCGGAGGTCATCGAGTCTTCATCGGTGTCGGCATCCTCTTCCTGAACAAAGAAACCACTCAGCCCATCGGTGGTGCCCTGATAGTCGCCGACGACCACGGCCTCGATGGTACGGATGCTTCCGGTGTCTGAGCTGGCATCGCCGCTGCCCTGAATGTCATGGATGGGGGTCGCGCCGGAACCGCAGATGACGGGCGTACCCACAAAGACGGTCACCCCGGCCTCGTCGTCTTCGGCAAGGGTTCCGTTCATGTTGCCGGGCGTCGAGTCGGGATCGTTCTGGTCAGAGGCAAACACCTGTGCCTTGTTGACGATGCTATCGCCGTCGGTGCCAGGGCGGATTTGGACCACAATGTCACAGGTCTCGGTGGTGTTGAGAAGGAGAGATGCAACGGTCCAAGTGATCGTGTCACCGATGACGGTCGCGCCGCAGGTGTTGTGGGTATAAGTGATATCGGTGGTGACGTCGGGCAAATAGTCCACGATCACGACGTTAGTCGCGCTGATGGTGCTGGCGGCGGCGCTCACAAGTTTGAGGGTGTAGGTGATGGTATCGCCTTCGTCGGGATTGTTCGTGGGGGCGACGGTCTTGTTCAGTTCCAGGTCCGCCTGGGGAGGAAAATCGCAGTTTTTTGCATCCGGCGTGGGCAAGAATTGGGCATAGGTGTTGGTGTTGCGCGTGCCGCCGGAGCCGTTGGGACAACGTTGGTTAGAGTGGTTGTCCTTGTCACCCGCGCCGTTCTCGTCGACTTGGGGCTGCGATGTGTTCAACAGAACGAGCAACCCCGCATCGTCAGCCTCGTTGGTGTCGTACACGAGAGCATCTATCAGATTATCGGTCGTCACTGCTGTGTCGTTGGGGAAATCAGTCGCGTCTGCCTGGTAGATGGCAGCCGCGTCGGCCCCATTTTGCAACCATCCCCCCTCTCCCGGGATCACGTACATGTCTACACCAGGTACACCCGGCGTGCCGATGACAAAGTAGCCATTGGCGTTGGTGCTAAAACCATCCAGGTCAAAAGCGTTATAGGAGACGTCGCCGCTGCCGTTATACAGGACCACGACCATGCCGGTCAGCGACGTGTTACCCGCGCCGCCGTCGTACAGTTCGATGAATTCAGCATCCTCGTCGGCCTGGTCGGCGTCCAATTCGTTGATGATAACACCCGTGATGATCTCGGTCTCGAAAACAAACGCGGCACTATCCTCGGCCAAGTTCCCATCGTGCTCGATAGTAGCAGTGTTGACGATGGCGGAGCCAAAAGTGCCGCTCACCTCGGCGCTAAAGGTCCAGCTAAGGGTCTCGCCGGAGGCGACGTCGCCGCTCCAGGTGATCGTGTCATCGCTGACCATCGTGGCGGTCTGTGAGATGACCCAGCCGCTCAAGTCGGCTTCCGCAGGCAAGGTGTCGGTCAAAACGACACCGTTCGTTGCCACGCCGCCGCTGTTCGTCACCAGAATGGTATAAGTCACCGTGCCACCCCGTGTGACGTTGGTGCTTGGCATCACCGTTTTTCCAATTGTCAGATCGGGCGCGACGACGATAAAGGTAGCACTATCAAAGATGACGACACTGCCATTGTATTCGGCGGTGTTGACGATCACATCGCCGTAATCGCCGGTATGGATGGCGGTAAAGGCAAAGGTGATGGCGGTATTGTTGGTGAGTGTGCCACCCCAGGTGATCTCGCCGCCACTTTCTGATACCCCGTCAGGTTGCTCGATCCAGCTTCCAAAGGTGGTGTTGGCGGGCAGGGTATCGCTAAGGAGGGCATTGGTGTCACTCACCGCCGTGCTGTTGCTGATCACGACGGTATAGGTGACTGTGCCGTGATAATCGACGCCGGTGGTGGGGGTGACAACTTTGGAGATAGTTACGCCATAGGTCGTCGCTTGATAAGAGCCAATAGGAAATGGGACTCTTGCAGTCTCGTTCGAGGTTTCCCCATCCAGTGCATTGGGGCCGCTAAAGGTCCAATTGAACAGAACAAAAGTTGTGCCGTCAGGGCCAGTCCCATCTACTCTGTAGGCCCAACCATCCAGGTATTCCCACGGTTGGCCCGAGCCATCCTGGTTGATCTCACCAAACACATCGACGACCGAGTCGAGATAGAATAATTCGATCGCATCATCCCCATTTATGCTAGGGGCCAGATTGTCTGTGTAATCGGGACTGAATCCAAAAAAGTTGTTGAATCCCGTCGCTTCGGTCGCCACATAGATGAAATCTCCTGCTGTGGCCGAAACGGCTGGAAACGTAAACTCTTCTCCATCAGTTCCACCGCCATTGCTGGCCGAGCCAAAGCCGTAATCGCTCAAGTCCGCTATGTCGTTCAAGACGTAGAACTCGACCGCTTTTGGCAGCCCACCAGTGAGGGGGCCGTCAACCACACCGGTGATGATCAAATCTGTTCCATTCGCTCGCGCACTGTTCATGCGGGGCAAAGAGAACAAAACCAGAGCCATCAGTAATATGGCTGGAACAATTGATAAACTCATCTTGCGCAATTTGCGTGCAGTATTCATTATCCTTCTCCAAAATTATCGAATGGGTTCACTGGAAAAACACCAAGCCACAACAACGATATCAAGTTTTTTTGCACACTTGCTGGGGACACTTTTCTTTAGCCACGAATTTCACGAATTACCACGAATGTGAATCAAAAATTAGTGTAAATTTGTGCAATTCGTGGCAAAAATTCAGTATCTGTTAGCTGTTTGCCAAAAGTATCCGGTAGTGAAATAGAATATTGGCAATACCGCAAAAGTCGCTAGGAGAGCCAATCCGTCCCTGGGGACGCCAAACCGTATACCTGCCAGCAACTTGGAAAAGTTGGTCCAGATGTCAGAAAAACGATCAAAAATGGTAAAACGTCAACTTTTTCCAAGAT
>JAAEPW010000184.1 GCA_024232355.1 Chloroflexota bacterium
ACGCCTGGGAATGCGTGCCGGCCACGACGTGGTCGTCACCGTCTCCACCATCTACCGCCGCGGCAACGAGGCTCCACCACCAATCCCCTACACCCAATACGCCGAGACCCCCGTCCAAATCGGAGAACACCTCGCCCGCCTACTCACAAGTTGCGCAACGTGCCAAGGAACACACTCCCCTGAGTCAATCATCCTGCCCGTAACCCTGTGCAACCCCAGTAACGGTCTTTAGAACTCACGAGCAGGGGACTGTACCCCTCCTTTCCATTCCAGGAAGCCCTTGGCAAAAGACAGAGTCCGATCACGCTCCACCTCAGGCCAATTGATCTCGTCACGCGCTTCCGATTCCACATACGCCGAAGGCGTTAAACAACAAAGCCTAGGGTCAGCCCCGCGACGCAGTCGCGCGGGCGCCACCCTAGGTCACAGGACCACCCAACAGGCACGCCGAAGGTGTGCAACAGATCCCTCCCACTCCAAGGAACCCCGAACCTACCAAGCGGTTGAAATGCGAGGACTCGCTCCGACCCCAACGAGCCATATCACCGCGACAACGCCATGTCGTGTCTCCCTCCACCCCACCCAACGCAACACAAACTCCCAACCTCACCATCTTTCTGTCATCAATCTTTCTGTCAAAAACTCACCCCCAGGGCACGTCACCTCCCCCGCGGATTGCTCACCGGCTCGTCGCCCCCCTCCTAATACCCATACTGAAACACAAAGTCCACATCGTCGGAATGGTCCTTCCTGTTCAGAACAAGGCCAGCAAGCACACCTACCTCACATAGCTCCATCGAGGGGTGGCCATTTTGCCTATTGAACCAAAATCCAATTTCTGTATAATATACACATGTCCACAGGCCGGAACTGCCCACTACTAATCTGCGAAACCGCCCCGTGTTGACCTCCCCACCCCTCCAGCCA
>JAAEPW010000185.1 GCA_024232355.1 Chloroflexota bacterium
ACAACTGCAAGGCTTGTGAATTGAACAGGTATTGTATCACCTTGATGACCGATGGATGTTCTACCTCCAGGCCCCCTTGGCGCAATGCCCCCAGCACGTGAATGTTGGCGCTGATAGAAGGGTTGGCTTCCAGGGCAAAACAACGAAAGTATTCGTCTTCTTCATAGTGCAAGATTGCGTCCAGGCTCATCGGGCGACCAAAGCGAGAGAATGCCTCGTATACCAGGCTCGTGTCGTCGCTATCTCTGGGCGTATAGCCAGATGCCTGGGGAATGCCTTGGCCTGGGTCCCAAATCGACTGGATAAAGTCGAGGTGCGGCCGGCACAGGGCTAGTGTCTCGTCATCCAGGGGGCCGGTTAGCGCCAGGTTCCACAACACCCAACCCATCTCAAAGACGTCAGATGGCGCTACGGTGGGCACGCCGCCCTGGCTGACGGTCTGGTGTAGATACTTTAACGCCGACGGGTCCCGGGGACGCACGTACATTGCAAAATAGGCCGTCGCCGACGGGCTGTGCCCAACCGAGCCGTTGATCTCTTGCAAGTTTTCCACATCCAGCAAGTGCAGTCCATCGGGACCGGCCATCTCGGCCGAAAAGGCCACGGTCACAAAGCGGTTGATCATTCCGCCCGGCAAGGCGGCCAGCTTGGCTGCGCGTTG
>JAAEPW010000186.1 GCA_024232355.1 Chloroflexota bacterium
CTCACCCCAGGCTACCTCATGCCGCCCTCCGGGCTACGATCTCGCTGGTGGAACGGCACGAGCCTTCGCTGTGGGTGCTCGGCCCCTGGTCTCCCACCGTCGCCGTTCCAAACGAGCCGCATTCATTCCATTTGGGGATCCCTATGCAACGCTAGGGTTAAGTGGCCTCCATGACGTCTTTACCTAAGTCGTTAATTGCGGTGATTATCATTTTTTTGTTTTTTTCCCGAGGAGTTAAACTGGCGGGGTCTGCATATGTAGGATCCACCACGTTGATCGCGGGTTTTTTAGCTTTTAATATGATTAATGCATCTACGCGGGCCGCTGTAGCTACGTCGGTGGAACCAAATACCGCGGCAGTAAGGGCATCAACGAACCCCTTCTTTTTGGAGTTTTTCATTTTTGTGTACAGCTTACTACCGATGTGCTCACCTATTCGACCGCCGCCTTGGGGATGGGGAGCCGGGTCCCATCCCTCGCCGTCATTTATGCTTCGGTATATTTCTTTCTCTAACTCGTTGAGATTTTCGACTGCGGTACCATCGTGTATCTTGTTGTAAGTGTCTACAATCAGGGTAACATTCTTCTTGTTAAGTTTGTATTTTTTGTAGTACTTGTACAGCAAATATCCTGCCGAAGCGAGGGTAAAAGCCAACCCAGCGATAGCAACACCTAGACCCATGGTGGTCACGGCGACGGCCACGGCCGCGAGGATACCAAGGCCGATCCCCGCACCACCGGTAGCAACGTCGACCAGATGACCTTTCCGGGCTGTTTCGTATTTGGTTTTTTCGATATTCGCCACGTCAATCATCGTAGGCCCACCTGCACCGATTGACGGGGAGCCGCGACGGCCCATTGTTTGCCCATATTGTAAGTCTATGCCGGTTTGTGCCCATTTTTCACTTTTCTTGGCGGTGTTCCAAAGGTCATAAGCTGACTTAATCGTTGTCGCAATACCGACAGCCAAGCCGACACCTGCGAAAGTCGCACCCGCCGCGATCTTCGTTGGCGCACCTTTCAGGTCTTTAGCCGCATCCAATATCGTCCACAAGTTCCAGCCTAGCCCAGAAGTAGTATCATTTACTTTCCCCCCGACGCCAAGAAGCTTCGACGCGACCGTAGTTTTTGATGATATGGGTTCTGGGAGGTCCTGTTCTTCAGGGCGAGCTTGTTGGATGATTTCAATCTGCTGTGATAAATCCTGCCGTGCACGGGAAATCAGGTTTAGTAAGTTCACATGCGATAGGTGAAGCTCGTCCCCCATCAGGCCGACGAGACGTGCAGGCCCATTTGCGCCCATGTTCACACAGTACGACGCCGTATGAAAAGATTCATCCGATGCTTTTTTGTGTTCTTCAGCGTTTTTGATCACGGCAACACAGGGAACCGACATGACCGCACCGCTCAACACCTCTTTGGCGTTAGCCGGGTTGGACATAGCCGCCGTAAGGATCATCAGATATTGAGTCCGGGAAGCTAGATGTTGTTTTGGTCTATCTTTCATGCCCGTGACGGCATTCTCGATCGATGTTTTATGTTCTTTTAGCTTTTCACCAACTGGGGTTGCTGAGACTAGCCAGGTTTTTGTGATAGCATCCACGAGAGTTCGGACGTGTTCATGCAAATCTTGTTCCTCGGAACTGCAACCATCAAATAACGCGGCATAGACGTCACGAGCCGTAGACAGAGCTGTACGCGCCTCGACCATCTCGGGGGTCAGCGCCGACGTAGTGAGTGACCCGGAAGCCGGGTCTGTATCACCAGCACGATAGGCACTTGATCGACCATGAAACCACGTCGCCACAGATTCGGCTGCAAGGAGTTCGTACCGAAGTCGGCCCGGTCGCAGATTCAGGTATACGTCATGGAATAATGAAAGGGGGATTAGGTCGGTCAGTTCGGATTCAGTAATGGGCAAAGGAGACGGAGCAGAGAGGGAATTGCACTGGTCATAAATATACTTGCCGGTTTCGGAAGGCAATTGAGGAGTCCCCTGATAGTAAGCATACTTTCTCCTGTACTCCTGGAGGTCCGATGGGCGCACACATTGCACGACATCATAGGGGTCCGGAGCGTTGGCCGCGTGTCGGCCGTCGGCCTTACGCACCAATGACAAACTGTCGAACAGCGGAGCTGGTGTGCCAGCAAATGAATTAAGACTGGCGCGGTGGTTGCGCACTCCGTCACCTTTCAGGTACGCAATGGCAGGTCGACGATCGTGTTCAGGTGATGTGAGCGGTTTAAGTTGAGCAGACCATCGTGAGCCAGTGAGGTGTGGTTCTCGATGGGTCCGTGGCTCATCTTTCAATCGAGCGTAACTATGCAAACGGCCGTCAGACGACACAACACGGCCGCCGGGGCCGGACAAGGCACTTTCCCGGGCCCCAAGCGGGGTCCGACCGGGTGACGTCATACCCGAGACTTTGCGGCGCGCACTCACTTGGGTCTTCATTGGCGTGATGGATTGGGCTGGCTGTCGTGTTGCCACTGCAGGGCGCGGTGCAGCTCGGCGATCCAGCCCTTCTCACCCTCGCATACGACCTGGTTGTCGATGAGGGCGTAGCTGAGGAAGTTGTCGTCGTCGAATTCCATATCGAGCTCCATCAACTTGCCCGCGGACTTCGTTTCCTTTCTTCGCTCCCTGTCCCTTCCGCCTCCACCCGCACGGCGGAATCCCGCCGTGGGGTGGAGACGGACTGACTCGGGCACCAGGCAGCCGGCGTCCTCAATTCACCGTCGTGCTCTCGTTCGCTTCCTCGTCGTCCGGATCCGACTCCAGGGTGCTCGAGGTCACCTCGGCCCGATGGCTCACCGCCCCCGCGGCGGTGACGTTGACGCGTACGGTAAACGTTTTGGAATCCCCCTCGTCCACCGTTCCCAGGGTGCAGACGACGGGCAAGGTTCCAGAGACCTCGACGCAGCCGGTGGTGCCGACGAGGTTGACGGCGCCCTGGAGGTAGTTGTTCACCACGACGTTTTCGGCGTCGGCGTACCCGTTGTTGGTCACGGTCACGGTGTAGGTGACCTCGCCGCCGACCTTGACCGGGTCGGGATCGTCGCTGACGCTCACCGTGAGATCGGTCGCCGGCACCACCGCGGTGGCGACCGTGGCGGTGTTGTTGGCGGGGTTGGAGTCCTGGATCCGC
>JAAEPW010000187.1 GCA_024232355.1 Chloroflexota bacterium
AGCCAGAAAAAAATCACGCCAATCACAAGGTAAAGCACAGCGCCCACCTCAAGCCCAAATTCCATCCTCTTTTGTTCCACCTATGCCAAAGTCAATCGAGGAAACTGGGCTTAACTTGGTATCTCTGACCGACCTAGCAATCAAGATCATGTACTATGAGGGAAATATTTCTGGTTACGGGTTGGCCGAAGAGATGAAACTCCCCTACCCTGGCGTGGTAGAAACCGTGATGGAATTTCTCAAACGCGAGAAACTGTGCGAAGTAAAAGGAACTGGTGGATACGGAGAGGCAGCCTACCAGTATGCCATCGCCGAAAAGGGGCGTGCCCTGGCGCGTGAAGTGCTGAACCGCAGTCATTACGCCGGTCCAGCTCCCGTTACGCTGGAGGACTATATTCTATCGGTCAAACTTCAACCCCTGGGTAACGTCACCGTGCACCGGAAGAAAATGCGCCAGGCACTATCTCACATGGTCATCAACGAAAAGACTTTTTCCCAGATAGGCCCGGCCGTAAACTCGGGTCGGTCGCTATTTCTCTTTGGACATCCGGGTAACGGCAAGACCGCCATCGCCGAGGCCATCGGCAAAATGATATTGGGCGAGGCGATGTACATCCCCTATGCCGTAGAAGTAGCGGGGCAGGTCATCCGGACCTTTGACAATGTCAACCACGTCATGGTTGAACGAGATGGAAAACTGAACCACGACCCACGTTGGGCATACATCCAGCGTCCTGTCATCATCACTGGCGGCGAACTGACCCTGGCGACCCTCGACCTAGTGTACGATGAGTCCAGCAAATATTACGAAGCACCATTCCAGATGAAAGCCACTGGCGGTATGTTGCTGATCGACGACTTTGGACGCCAGCAAGCCCGTCCCCGCGACCTGCTCAACCGGTGGATCGTCCCCCTGGAAAAACGTATCGACTTTCTCACCCTCCACACTGGGCGCAAGATTGAGGTTCCTTTTGACGTTTTGATCGTATTCTCGACCAACCTGGCTCCCCGAGACCTGGTCGACGAAGCTTTCCTGCGACGCATTCGCCACAAAATCGAGATCAAGGATCCCAACTGGGAAGAATTTCGTGACATATTCCAGCGCATGTGCAAAATCAGGGGAGTGCCTTACGATGAAAAGGGATTGGCCTACCTGATCCAGGAGCACTATCTTAAACACGACCATCCCAGACGATCCTGCCATCCCCGTGATCTCATAGACCAGTTGATCGACACGGCCCGCTATTTGAACGTGCCGCCCATGATGAGCAAAGACTTGATCGACCGGGCCTGCGAAGCTTACTTTGTCGAAATTTGAGCCAACGGCTGATGCACTTTTTTAATCACAAACACGTGTTAAACATCGCTCATCGTGGAGCCAGCGCAGTTGCACCGGCCAATACGTTGGCCGCTTTTGAAAAAGCGATTGAACTGGGCGCCGACGGCATCGAGTTCGACGTCCATCTTTCAGCTGATGGCGTGCCGGTAGTCATTCACGATTTTGATGTAGACGTCACCACGGACGGCAGCGGGCGCGTGGCCGATCTGTTGCTGGCTCAACTCGAGGAACTCGACGCCGGCTCCTACTTTGATCCTGCCTTTACTGGCGAACGCATCCCCACGCTGGAACAAGTGCTAGAAACGGTCGGGCACCGACTGCTCCTGAACATTGAACTGAAAACTGTCAGCCTGCGTGATAATGGGCTGGAACGTATCGTCGTTGCGCAGGTCAAACGACACGGTCTGGACAACGACAAGCGCGTGCTCTTTTCAACGTTCAACCCCTTTTCCATGCGGCGGGCGAAAAAATTAGCTTCTCACATCCCGGTAGGACTGCTCTATGCGCCAAATCTGCCACTGCCTCTGCGTCGCGCCTGGCTGGCTCGCCTTGCCCCGCACGAAGCACATCATCCAGAACACACCATGGTGGATGCAAGCTATATGGCTTGGGCGCAGCAACACAACTATCGAGTGAACACATGGACAGCCGACGAACCGAATGAAATGCGTCGTCTCATCAACCTGGGCGTGAACGCCATTATCACCAATGTTCCGGACGTTATGCAAGACGTCCGTGCATCCCACACAGCATCATCGAATCATGAGCATAATAAAAACCTATGACACCATCCGA
Organism: Chloroflexota bacterium; assembly: GCA_024232355.1. Next base: position 2,135 of record JAAEPW010000187.1, read on the forward strand.
TTTAGAAAACGATACCTCGTCCCGACGTGCAGAACACCCGCCGGGCTACAAACCCAATATGATACACATAGCCCTCATCGTCACCGACATGTTGGCTCCAATCTCTCCAGCAGTCCTCACTCCTGCTTGGATAGCGGCGGCAGCCATCGCGTGCTGGCCGTGGGGATATCTGCGCATCCCTGTTGCTGCTTTATCATTGATCTTGCTCCTTGTTGACGGGATCAGCTTGGCACTACTTCCCCGACAGGGACGGTCCTTTGGCCCTGTCACCCCATCACTTTTGGCATTGACTCTCATCCGCACAATGCTCATCTTTGCCGTTGGCCTGCTATGGAACGTCTGGCATGGCCTGCTGCTGATCACCGTGTTAAACTTTGCTATCGTTGCGGCCTCTATCTATGCCACCTGGATCGAACCATTCCAGATCCAAGTTACCCAGGCCGAACTGCGCTCACCCAAGCTCAACGGTCACGCGCCACTGCGGCTGCTCCACATCAGTGATCTACACGTCGAGCATGTCACCATCCGCGAAGAAAAGCTGATTCAGTTGGTCAAAGAACTGGCACCCGACGTCATCATCCTCACCGGCGATTACCTCACCCTTTCATCGGTCCACAACACCGTCGCCCAGACCGAGGCGTACAACTTACTTTCGCGCCTCTGCGACATAGATGGGCCGCAACGCCCCATCTATGCCATCACCGGCAGCCCCCCGGTAGATCACCCGGATATTGTGCCTGACATCTTTGGGGACCTACCCATAACCTGGCTCTTGGACGCAACGGAAGAAATACATATCAATGGCCATGACATACGGCTCTCCGGGCTGTGCTGTACGGCAGAGCGCCATCGAGATGTACCACGCCTGTACCACCTGATGAACGACAAGCCAACACAAACCGTCTTCCCCACTCCATTCACATTGCTACTCTACCATTCCCCAGACTTGATGCCAGAGGCCACCGAGTTGGGCATAGATCTCTACCTCTGCGGACACACCCACGGCGGGCAGATTCGTCTGCCCATATTCGGCGCGGTCTTTACCAGTTCTGATTTTGGAAAGCAATACGAGATGGGCCGGTATGAAAAAGACCACACGACACTCTATGTAAGCCGAGGGATAGGAATGGAGGGTCTAGGTGCACCCAGAGCACGCTTTCTGGCCCCGCCTGAAATTATCCTGTGGACGCTGTCCTCGTCCTGAACACGGGTTGTCGAAGCAGTAGGGGTTGATGATCCACCCTAGTTGATTTTTCATCACCGTTGGGCTACTCGCCTGTCCAGTAGATAACGCCCTTTCATCATCATTCGGCTTCTTCGACCTTTGGGCTTTCCCCATGTCGTTGTCGGTTGCCTGTATTTGGCTGATTATCATTTTTTGTACCCAAAAGTGTAAACCAATCTCGGTTTTGTCAGACTGCCCTGTGAAACGATGTCGTTTATTCGACAAAAGAGTTCGTGGTAGAATGTGCCAGCCCATGATGCTTCCAGGTGTGCTTGTTGCTTTTTCGGCATTTGCTACCGGACACTTTTTTCTTCAGCCATGAATTTCACGAATTATCACGAATGAGGATCAAAAATTAGTGTAAATTCGTGCAATTCGTGGCAAAAAATTCAGTATCGGTTGGTCACTTGCATAAAGTGTCCGGTAGTGAATTTCGGCAGAGAATCAATGCTGCTGAAAAACGATCACTAAAGATGCTGGTCATTTTTACGAAACATACGCTTTCTCCTCGGCATAGTGTGATGCTATTCTGCCACATTCGCATAATGTGCAAAAATGCCATCTTTTTTCAGGAAAGTCAGACGTGCTATCAACACGTTGCGATGTTGACCAGAGAGTAGATTCCCTTTACAATACGAGTCGCCTGAACCAAGAATGATTAGGGGGCAATATGGTTCAGTTAAGACCTGATTTGATCCATTTAGGAGCAGCAGTCCAACCCCATTGGCCGTTTTGGGATCAAAACCGATCAACGGGATTAGGCTTTTGTCCTTAGCTGAGCCAATATGTATTGTGGTTAGAGATATCCACAAAACACCAACAATTGAGGTTGCTCTAGATGTCCAAGACAAATGAAAATGCACCATCCAACAGACTGAAAAAACTTGTTGGAACAATCGCTAGATTGCGACTGACTGGCTGGATTGTCAATTTCCCTCCAATCGCCTGGGTAGCGCGTGTTGCGGGACGATCCATAGCCAGACATAAAATAGACCACAGCTCTGTTGAAGAGACGCCGGTTGATCAAGCCGTCACTGTCGGTCTGGAAGCTGCACTCCAGCAAATTGTTCACGATGTTGTAACATCGTTAGGCTATGCCGGAGCGATGGTAGCTACGTACGAGCAAGGGGATGTACTTCCAGTTCGTGCTATTTACGTGAATCCCAGTTTGGCGACTATGCGGCAGATTCGCAAATGGGAAAAAGATATCTCCCAATACTCGGAACAACCGGTAAGCATCACTGATCCAGCCATTGCAAGGGTCTTTGTCTACCAAGATATGTACAAAAACAATCTCAGTGTCCGGGCATTCAAGGCCGGAGGAATCATCGTTAGTGATGAACTATACGACCTTTTCACGCCTATTGTCCCGCTTTCTGCCAGGTCAGTTGTCAAAGGTATCCAACAAGCACTTGGTATTCGACAAGTCATAGCCATCCCCTTTTTCCTCGAAATCTCTGTTGACGGTCAGATAGAAAGAGAAAGCGTTGGCAATCTCTTTGTAGCCAAGCAAAGCGAGATTTCCAAACAGGATAGATTGATCCTGTCTGCCTTTGGTCGGCAGGTCGCCGCTGCGATCGAGAGTGAACGACGACGCCTGCATATCGAGGTGACACAAGAGATCATTTTTGCGATGCAATCCAAATTGCAGTACGAGGAACAAATTCTTCAACAAATTGTGGAGGGCTTGGTGTCTGATCTCGGCTACGTGGGAGCGATGGTGGCTACTTTTGAATCTGATAATTCACTCCCGGTTCGCGCTTTTTACATCGATCCTGGTTTAGCCACCGAAGAACAGATACATCAGTGGGAAAACGAAATCGCCCAATACTCGGCACACATGGTGAGCATCAACGATCCTGATATTGCACGAGTCTTTGTGTACGAGGACGAATATGAGGATAATCTCAGTGTGCGGGCGTTCAAAACTGGAAGCATCGTCATCAGTGATGAACTGTACGATCTTTTCAGGCCCATCACCCCTGCCGCTTCCAGACCAGTGGTCAAAGGTATTCAACAGGTACTTGGTATTCAACAGGTCATCGCTGTGCCCTTTTTCCTTGAGACATTCGCCGGTGCTCAATTCACACGGGAGATCGTCGGGAATCTCTTTGTCGTCACGCAGTCGAAAAGATTTAGCGACGGAGAGCTCAAGTTATTGAAAATGTTTGGTCAACAGGCCGCTGCCGGCATCCGAAATGCACGGCTCTACTACCAGGTAGAGGAACGCCGTCAGGTAGCGCAGGTATTTGGCAAGATGGCGTTCAGCGCGGCTGCTTCTGTTCATGCCCTCCGCAACCATATTGGCACTTTTCAAATGCACCTCATCTTGATACGATCGTTGCCTCCCGAACAACAAGACCAAATACTCTCTATCAGTGACAAGATACTGAAACAGTTGGATGAAGCAATGGAGCTTTTGGACCATTTGCACGAACCATGGCATGCAACCATCGAAGTTCCGACCGACGTCAACGCTTGCATCAGAAAGGCTCTTGGAAGAGTCATTCAAGACGGCGAAGAAATTCGAGTTCATGAGGGGATTGTCTCACGTGCGTTGATGGCAGAGGATCTGCCGACTATGAAAACATCACCTGATATGCTCATCGAAGCATTTCGAGTTCTGTTAAAGAACGCGCTAGAGGCAATCCGGGAAAAGGGCAAAGGTGGAGAATTGAAAATCGAAAGCCGTCTGGCTCCCAATGCGATCGTGGAAGTACTGATCTCTGATACCGGCATCGGCGTCAAACCGATGAACCTGAGTAAAATATTCGAGATGCGATGGTCCACAAAAAAGGGTGCCGGTATGGGTTTCGGTCTCTTTTGGACCAAGGAATACATAGAGGGAGCCGGGGGAACCATCGAGGTTGAAAGTGTTTGGGAAGAGGGCACAACTTTCCACGTGCGCCTTCCCACGAATGTCGAGCAAGTGGACACATTGTGATCTCTACCCAAGACCCGATCATTATTCTACCCCTGTTCCCACCAACGATTGAGATCATCGGCTGGTACCAAAAATGCGTTAAAAATGCACTGTATGAGCGCATTTTCAGCCTGTTTTAACGAGTTTCATATGGATAGTGAGAGTGTTGCAGAATTCGTGGCATAGCCTTTTTTCCCAAGTCCACGAGCGTTTATTGACAAAAGTGACCGTAAAATGACCTCGCATATGCCTTTCTACCTACAAAATAGCTGCAAAATGGCCTGATGGTCATCTTTCATGCTCAGAAACTCTCAAGCAACTTGTTCCTCATAGGGCAATCAGGCGCATTCGTTTCATCCAGAAGCAGAACCACGCCGCTTATCTATCTCATCGCAAGCGCGTCATCCAGCATCTGAATGGCATCTGAAAAAGTAACGTTGTAGTACTAGGTTGTATTGGTGATGAGGAGAGCGAGAATTGGGCCAGAGTTGGAGACAGAGTGCAGCTGGGTGGAACAGCGGAAAAGTGGGTTGAGTGCAGTCCAATAATGCAAGAGAGACTCATTCCCCAACTGGTTGGTCCAGCCTGAGTTGCTCCCAGCGTGCGCCGTCAAAGCGAACGAGGCCAGTCTCTGTAGCGAACCAGGCTTGGCCAGTGAGGGGGTGCAAGGCCGCATGGTAGATCTTTTGGGGTAATCCGTCGTCCTGAGTATATGTCCACCAAGAACAACCATCATAGTAGGAAATGCCCCGCTTGTGTGCCCATAACCACATACCCCCGACAGTGTCGGCAAGAGGGTGCCGAGGATTTGTAAAGGCACCAGGGTTGGGCAAGGTGTTCGTCCTCGTGAGAACCTGCCACGTCTGGCCGTCAAACTGGGCAATGCCGCGATCTTTATCAGTGACCCATAATTGTCCACGAGCATCCAATTCCACGCCTGCCACCATTTGGGGTGTACCAGACGGATCGCGTTGAAACAGGTCAGGGTATGCCATCCAATCGCCGTCAGCATGGCGCAACAGTCCCCATATAGAAGTGGCGATCCAGATACCGCCGGTATTGTCAACTATGATATCATTGATGCGTCCCTGCCGAAACCGGCTTTTGGTTTTTGGCCCCAAGTCCGAGAAAACTTGCCAGGCAACGTCCGAGTGTGTCTCGTCTTGCCATGTCATGCGAACCAAACCACAGTCTCCGCCAATCCATACACTTCCATCTGGGTCGAGTGTCATCACATCGGTATCGCACGAGAGTTCCTCGTTTGACCATCTGAACCCACGCCATTGTTTGCCATCAAAGTGACTGATTGTTCCCAGCTTGTGACCCACCCATACTCCCCCTGTGCCATCGGGTATGACTCTTGCGACGTACGGAGACGCTAATCCATCCATCTCACGGAAACTTTTCCACTCTTGGCCATCAAAGTGCCACACTCCTGGTATTGTCCAGATATTTCCATTTTCATCGAAAAAAATCTCAAAGTAGTATGTACCAAGCCTGTCTGGAATGGTGGCGCCCACTGGGTTGTGTTCCCATATCTCCCAATAGCGGAAAAGTCCGCTCCGAGTGCCTATCCAAAGGACACCATTCCCATCCAGTGCCAGGGCAGTGATACCTGCCAGTTCAGGCGAGGCCAACATCTGCCATTGCTCATTGGTCCGATTGAGTTGTTGATTGCGGCTCAGGTCATTCTCCGTAGCAACCCACATCCGGACGGGCGAGTTGTCTGATAACAACACGCGCGCCTCACCGACGGGCCGACCAGGAGCGTCAGGCAGAATGGTCCACGTATTTTGCTCCATGTCGAACCAGAGCAGACGGTCACCGGCGGCAACCCAGAGATGGCCCCAACCATCCTGACTGAGAGCCGTAATGGCACTTGCAGTCAAAAGCCCTCTCGCAGTCTCTGTGTGTATCGCATCGCCGTCGCTTCGGGACAGGCCTGTGTCGGTGCCGATCCAGACTGTCCCCTGTGCATCGATTTGTAAGACACGCACCGACACGTCAGTAGTCATAGTTTGCCAGACTCCATTGAGGTTGCCGGGATTCGGTACAAAGCGGCATAGCCCTTGACTTGTCCCCACCCAAATGCGTCCCTCGTAATCTGCGACAACGGCCACGATAGAGTCGGCGATCACGCCACCGTCGGTATTCTGCACAGTGTAGGTCGTCCAGTCGAGCGAATCCTCGCGACCGGGGATGTAGCGACTCAGGCCATCCTCTGTAGCAACCCAAACGGTGCCATCAGGCGCAATAGCAACATCGTTCACCTGGTTGTTCCCCAAACCATCGGCAACGGTGATCTGATCGTAAACAAAAGTGACTGGGTTCCAACGGAACAAACCGCCGTCGGTTGCGACCCATAAAATATCGCTTTGGGGCACGATGGCGTGGACCGATTCGCTACCGATCAGACTGGGCAGAGGACCGGGTCGGGCCAACCGGAGAGCAAAACGCTCGACAGCTACTGGGGTTGGGATAGATATGACGTCGACCAGTGGCCAGTCGGATATGGATGCAGACTGGCCATCGGGAAAGGGAGGAGGTAAGCGCTTACGCGGCCTATGATCAGAGCCACCCGAGGATAAGCAGAGGGCAACCACGCAGCCAATAAGAGCCAGGCCGGTTACTCTCACCAGGAGACGGTGGTGGGATTGCATCGTGGGTGATTTCATTCTTTGCTCTCAAAACTCTCGACAAAGACAGGCAGACTTTCAGTAAAGTGCTGCCATCCCTGGCCCAGATCGTAGCGCGGCACGTCCGAACCCAGGCAGACACCGGTAGATAGCGCGTCCAAATCAGACCTCGTCGGGCGGGCCAATATGATCACACGATGGGGATTTGCTGGAGCAAACATCACTCCCAGGAACTCGGCGGGACCGTTGACCTGTCCATCTGGGCAGATGATGGCCCAGGTCATTCCGCCGTCGTCGCTGCGTGCTACGCCCTCGTCGGTAACGGCGTAGAGGAATCGAGGATCGCCGGGATCGATGGCTAAAGTATGCACTGCCAGTGTAGGGTAAATCGGTGTCCACGTCATTCCTCCATCACCCGACTGATAGAAACCCGTTCCGCCGCCATAGATGATGTCTGGATCTGCCGGATGAACGGCCAGAGCCACCAGACGGACGTCGTTGGCCATCTGTGCTCCGAGTTGCCAGGTGATGCCGCCGTCGTCTGAGCGAAAGACAGCCTGTTTTCGTGGGTCTCTGTCTCCCACATCTATGACAGCATAAAGGGTATCCGGCTGGCTCGGGGCTGCTACCAGTGTCGTTGGCCAATCGAGCGAGGCCGTCGAACTCAAAGCGTCGGTAGTCCAAGTCTGGCCTCCGTCATCACTACGCAGAACACCGCCTGATCCAGTGGTAAGGAGCAGATCTGGATCAGCAGAGTTCACCAGCAAGGGTCGAGGCCACGATGTGACAGCGGTGTCGTCGGGCAAAGGGAAGCTCTCGACGATGACACCGTCTTGTCGCCAGGTTAGGTGATACGCCGTCTGGCTGCCCAGCGCGATCAGTGGAGTGAGCACCCCGGCCGGGGCGATGGGACGACTGGTCAGCATGATGGGGGGATCGTCACTCACGTCCGGCAATGAATGAACGTTCCATCTCGTGCCACCGTCGACACTTTGGCCCATCACCGGAGGATCGCCGACCAGGGCGTAAAAAGTGGCCGGATCGTCGGGTGCGACGGCCAACGCGTCGGCGTACAAGACCACTGGTACGTCGGAGGGGTCGAGACCAAGGGGTGGCGTCGGTGTGGACAGCATCGATAGTGACTCTTGGACAGCCACTCCCTCATTGCCAAGGGCCAGGATGACGCGATTAGGCGTAATTGGGCTGACGGCGACGTCCCAACTCGATCGACCATAAAGATGCCAGGTATTTCCGCCATCATCGCTGAGTAACGTCTCGGAGCCAGCGATATAGATCAGGTCGGGATTGGCAGGGTGGAAGGCAATTGCCCGCAGATCCGCGTTCGACTCGTAGACTTGATGCCAGGTCACCCCGCCGTCCGTGGAGCGAAAGACACCGTGCCCGACGGCATAGACGACGTCGGGCGTCTCTGGGTGGACGGCCAACGCTCGGAGTTGAATCTGTTCGCCTACCTCGACGACGTGAGACCAGGAATCACCGCCATCGTCACTGCGTAGGATAAAAGCTGTACCCGTTCGGCTACCAACAGCGGCGTAGAGGGTCTGGCGCGGAGAATGGGAGATCGCTAGCGCCGTCACCCGGTTTGGCGCATCGCCTGCCTCCAGGGAGCGCCAGGTCAGCCCTCCGTCTGAGCTGGTGAGAATCCGCTCTTCGTCGACCAGGTAGAGCACACCTGGCGTGACCGGGTCAAACGCTAAGGGGTGTAGGTTGGATGGTATATCTACGTCCTGGGGATAATCGTAGTGAAAGAGTTCGATCTGGGCCGCCTCAAATGGGACATCCAGGAGACGTGCCTGACCACTCTCTATACGATGCAGACCATCCTCATTGATGGCATAGAGCAGGTCAGGCGTGTGTGGATCAGCCCACAAATAGCCACCGACCAAAGTGTAGAGCGTCCAGGTCCGGCCACCATCCTGGCTGCGATAGATCTCGGCGGTATACTCGGCCTCGACGGTGTTTTCGCTAGGATCCCAGTCGAGAATGCGCCGTGTAAACAAGGTGGCGTAGAGGGTGTCGTTGTTCTCAGAGTTAGCAGCCACGGCAAAGACGCCACCAAAGCTGACGGGAGGTGGCATAGGCGAGGTAGCCAGCGTGGCCAGCGTGGCCAGCGCCAGGGCGACGAGACCAAATCTCAGTTTCTGTCGAGGAATTCGGTAAGGAGATTGGAACCAACACCAGGAGACTGCTTTCCAACGCCACCAAGTCAGTGGCAGGGTCGCCAGCGCAATCAAATCCGTTGGATCGACGACAACTCGGTGGGTAAGACCGGTCACGATCTCCAACAAAGCAACAGCGTAGATATTACTGACCGGTGTCGCCTTGAGGGCGAGAAACCACAAGCCACTCAAGACCAACGCAAACCCCATAGCGCGGCCTGGGCATCTAAGGCGTTGGGGGAGTATCCATTCGAGCAAGCCTAGAGCAGCGAGGATGAGAAAGGGAAAAAAGTAAAGACCGGCCACATCGCTCAGTTTGCCCGTCAACCACGATGGGACGGTCGCTTTGAGGACGTGATCGTTGAAAAGCAGCAACCCTACCGCGGCCAGCGTTGGTGGATCGATCAGACAGGCCAAAGCGTGGGTCAGTGTTGAACATACCGATCTGCTCGTTGTCCTGGCCGAAAAGCACATCCTTCTAGAGTTACAGTCAATTTTTCCATTTTGTGGTAAAATGGCGCCCTCCCAATCCTAACTCAAGAGGCAAACAATGACCTTTCTCCAAAGTGTACACTCCCTCCGCCAGACTGTCAACCAACTCTTCGCCAACACAGCTAGGTTACAGTAGTTTGTCCATTGCTCAGCAGTGCGTTGACTATCTAGAACGCCCCCTCTTCTAGTAGATATTTTCGCTAGCGTGGTTGATTTTCATTTAACTGGCGTTTGCCCCAACCCGCTCACAGAAACGTGGCCCAGGTGAGAGCCTGGGCACTTTACCGTTCGGTGGATTACAGGATCGACGGACCTATGTTATGATTCTTTTCCCGCCACGGTAATTTCGACTGACGTAACTTTGTCTTTCCTGTCCGCATCTTGATGGGCTACTACCACCGGCGTCTTTAGGGCTTGTTCAAAAATAACTTGATACATTTACAATCGAATTACGGTAACGCCGCACGCGGCTTGATGATATAGTTCCATTGACTCGGTCAATAAGCACCGTTTCCAAAAAGCACGGCAGGAATAGTGCGCAGCAAGATCTTGAAATCAAGCCACAGTGACCAATTCTCGATATAGTAAACGTCGAGCAATACTGTTTCATCGAAACTGAGCGAACTGCGACCACTTACCTGCCACAACCCCGTCATTCCCGGACGACCATCCAACCTTCTCTTGTGCCACTCTTGGTAGTCTGCAACCTCACTTGGAGTAGGCGGACGAGGCCCCACGAGACTCATCTCTCCCCGCAGTACGTTCCACAACTGGGGCAGTTCGTCAAGGCTGGTGCGCCGCAGGAATCGCCCCACGCGCGTTTTGCGCGGGTCGTCGCGGATCTTGAATAGGTGACCTTCCGCCTCGTTCAATTCCATCAGTTCTTCCAACTCTGCTTCGGCTCCCTCGCGCATCGAGCGAAACTTGTATACCTCGAATAGCTTTCCTCCGGTTCCCATCCTTGGTTGATGAAAAAGGACCTTTCCTGGCGAATCGATCCGAATAGCCAACGCAATCAAACCTAGGATCGGTGCCCCAAACGTCAACCCAATCACCGCTCCTACAACGTCTACCCCTCGCTTGATCAATTGAGCCCGCTGATCAAAGCCGACTTCTCGCACGCCCACCAAAGGTATCCCACCCAGATCGTCTACGTTCACCTGGCTGAGACTCATCTGGAAAAGATCTGGCACAATACGAGCGATCACCTTTCTACGTTCACACTCGCGTACAATGGACATGATCTTGCGGTGATACATCCACGGTAATGTGATAATGACCTCGTCTACGACTTCTACCTCAATCAACCGGGGCAGATTGCGAAGCGCTCCCAATGCCTTGAAACGCCCAATGTCTGTTTCTCCCTTTTCAGGATTATCATCCACAAAGCCAACAATTCGATAGCCTAATTCAGGCTGTGCTACAATAGTGCGCATTACGGTACGTCCCACTTCACCTACGCCAACAATGATTACACGGGACACTCCGATACCACGAGAAAAGAGTCGCCCCACAACGCCATTCTGTATGATGCGGGCCAGCGCTAACAGGACAATGACAATAGCGCCTGCCTCAACGAACAACAAGCGCGAGTATTGGAGAGGCTGAAGGACAAAAGTAGCAGCCAGCGTCACTACTACCGATTTCGCCGTGGCGTTGATAATCCGATAGAGTTGATCGAGCCACGGTTGTCCACGCCAACCCCGATAAACTTGATCTATTTGAAAGGCCAATAACATTAACACAGTGAACAAAGAACCAAAAGGAACATACGCTGACAATGGATGATGGTAACTGATGTCACGAAACCACTGTAGTTCGTATCTCATCCAATAAGCCAATGCCATGCTAGTGGCAACTATCAGGATATCTGAAACAACAACCCACCAAGGGGCTCGGCGATGTGCTTTCACGTCTCCCTCCCTTTGGTCAAAACTTGTCTATACACGCTCGCTGTTTCTTGTGCCGTGCGTGTCCACGAGAAACGACTGGCGTGGGCCAAGCCGCGCTCCCGCAACTCGCGTCGTAACGGCTCGTTTGTTAACATCTGATTCAACCCCGCCGCCAGCGCTTCTACATCATACGGATCCACTATCAAGGCTGCATCGCCAGCCGCTTCGGGCAGTGATGAGACGTTTGAGGTCAACACCGGCGTACCACACGCTTGAGCTTCTAGCACTGGTAACCCGAATCCTTCATATATCGAAGGGTAGGCCAAGGTGGTAGCAGCGTTGTACCAGAGGGGCAAATCATCACTCGCCACGTAACCGGGAAAAATGACCGCATTCTCCAAACCCAAGCTCTCAACTCGGGCAAACAGTGTATCATAAAGCCATCCTTTTCCACCAGCCAGCACCAATTTGGTCTTGTCGTCGTATATGCGTGCAAAGGCTTCGACAAGCCGTACTAGATTCTTGCGTGGCTCTAACGTGCCTAGAAAAAGCACGAATTGTTCTGGTATTCCTTGGCGCTCGCGAAAGGCTGCGACCTCGTCGGTTGATATGGGCCGGAAAACTGGGTCCACCCCGTGATAAACCACATCAATTCGCTCCGACGGAACGTCCAATAACTGAGCGGCCTCGGCGGCAGCGTGTGCCGAGACTGCGATCAACCGTCGGGCACGTCGTGCCGAAAATCTCGTCAACGCCGTTAGATATAGCCGGTTGGCAGGTCGGAACAGGTTGGGAAATCGAATAAAGCTCAAATCATGGATTGTCACAACCGTTGGACAAGAAGCAAACAAAGGGCCGACAAACACCGGCCCATGCACTAAATCCGCATCAATACGTCGCAACACCCACGGTTGTACCAATTGCTCCCATAACACTCTCACCGCTGCCCGGCTGGTGGGCCAACGGGACTGTCGTATAGAGAACGTGATATCTGGAGGTAGTTCGCCTTCACCTAACAGGATAGTGTACCGTACATCATTGTCGTCTAGATGCAAATGCCGCAACAAATGATAGATGTACTGATGCACACCAGCACTGCGATACCAGGCTCGTCCTGAGAGGATATGTGCATTGATGGCAACGTGAAAATCTTTTTCTACGGCAACCTTCATACCGAGGCGATTATATCACATTGCGCCGTGACAAGCCAATCGAGCAGTTAGCGATCAAGTATCGGCAACCAATAAAAGTCGCGTTTAGGTTATTACAAAAACCACCCAATACCCATAACGGCCTGACAATTTGCTCTGCCGAACACAGTCCTGATTGGTAAGAGCCAAGGCTTTATCCTACCTTTTCGCCAAAAACGCCGTCAGATCGTCGGCAATCACGTCTGCCAAGTCTATCGATACCGTGCTACGATCCCCTCCATCTGCTCGAACTTGATCTCTATATCCCGCACCATCTTGAACTGGGTGCGACACCGGTCCAGATTGTGGTTTTCCCGGTGTATCTTGAAATAAACATCGCCATTCAAGTGATCGGTCAAAAATCGCATGCCACACTCGAGCGTCATCAACTTGGCCGAAAAAGACAAATTTGCCACCTCTGTTGAGGTCAAGAAATCGCGGGCCGCATCCAAATATCCCGAGGCAAAACGATCGAAAACATCCAGATCGATACACACTTTTGAGAGATCCGGTTCATCTTCGTCAGCCGAGTTGGCTCCAGAACGTACCGCGTCGCCAAAGTCGTACAGAGACAGCCCTGGCATCACTGTATCGAGGTCGATGATGCAGATCCCCTTGCCTGTTTCGTTGTCGATCATCACATTGTTGAACTTTGTATCGTTGTGCGTGACACGGTTGGGCAATTTGCCACATTCCAGCAAATCAACCAAGACCGACGTCTCCCCAGCTCTCTTTTCTGCAAATTCGATTTCTGCTCGGACGGACTGGGCGCGATTCTTGGCATCTTGTTCCACTGCAGCAACCAAAGCCTTGAACCGTTTCCCGGTATGGTGAAAGTTGGGTATTGTTTCGTAGAGTTGCTCTGCCGGGAAATCGCCAAGCAGCTTTTGAAACTGGCCAAAGGCCTTGGCTGCGCTATAGACGTGATCCAAGCTCTCCGCCACCTCATAGGTACGCGCACCTTTTATGAAAACGTATGCCCGCCAATAATCCCCTGTGTCTGTTTTACAAAAGGTCTTCCCGTTCATCGTGGAAACCAGATTCAGTGTTTCCCGTTCGGGATCACCACCGGCGGCGATGATCTTTTTCTTCAAGTGAGCGGTCACCCGTTCGACATTTTGCATAACCGCTCGCGGATTTTTAAAGACGTTGTGATTTATTCGTTGGAGAATATAGCTATGAATTGTAGCATCCGCTTTTCTGAAACGAGCCACGTAGGTGTCGTTGATATGTCCGGACTCCCAAGAAACAGCTTGCAGAAAATCTCCATCGAACCCAAAGTGTTCGATGACGGCTGTCAAGTCATGTTTCATTTGACATCATCCCACAAATTATGAGGGTAGACACCGCGATGAATCAAATCTTGTATGGCTTGCTTGACCCGAGGTTTATCCTGTTGATAGGTAACCCCGAACCACCGCTCGTTCGTCGGCAAGACTCGCACTCGTGCCTTTCCTTCTTTTACCAAATCTCCTACCATGTTAGGGAGAAAGTATTCGGCCGTTTGCAAGTTGTCACCATTTTCTTGGAGAAATCGAGAAAAGCGAGTCTCTAGCTCAGAAAAGATGCTGGGGGTAAATCCCCACGTATTCAACGAAACGATACTCTTGGCAGATATCTTGGTCCAGCTTTCACCATCCTCGGTATATCTCACGACTTCGCCAAATCTCTCGATATGGGTATGCTCTCGAACGTCTACGAGGTAGCCATCCTCATCCACTGTGCATACGCCGCGTGCCACGTGACCATGGTCTGTGAGCGTATTTCCCAACACATAACCGATCATACTGATATCATATACACCATCACGATCTTGGGTATTTTTCAGATAATCACCAAGAGCCTGATATGAAGATTGTCCGTAAAAATCATCCGCGTTGATCACCGCAAATGGAGAGTGAACCACGCGCCTGCAACTGAGTGCTGCGTGCCCCGTCCCCCAAGGTTTTTGCCTTTCTGACGGGATATTGAAACCCTCCGGCACGTCATCAAGACGCTGAAACACATAGGTAGTCTCGCATTGTTTTTCGATAGTTTTGCCCACGCTATCCCGGAACGCTTGCTCAATGCTCTCCTTGATAACAAAGACTATGCGTTCAAACCCAGCCCTTAGTGCATCATAAACAGAGTATTCAATAATAATTTCCCCATTGGGACCAACAGGATCAATCTGTTTCAATCCACCGTAACGTCTTCCTATGCCAGCGGCCATTACAACGAGTGTAGGTTTTGACATTTATTCTCCTTGCTAAATTACATCCATACTTTTACACCGAGTTGCATTATACCAAGATGGAGCCAGATGAGCCAGTTGACACTATCTCACAGCGCCACACTTGTTAGTGCAGAGTAAGAGAATTCCAGAGAAACAAATCTCCCAAACAGATTTTGTGATGCAGTCAACGATACCTTGAAAAGGCAGATTATGACGGAATTCCTTGAGCTTTTCCGGTTATTTTGTAACTCGCGTGCGATTCATGAAATTCTCCACCGCAAATTTTGGGAGGACTCAAAAACTGGAAAAGCCTAAAAGCTGGAGGGGGGCAACAGCGTTTGACATCCTTGTTTGCCCGATGTATACTCTAAACGTTGCTGTCCCCAATCTTTGTCACATTCTCTTGGTAAGGGGGGTATCTTCTATAACACATAGTTATCTACATCCCGCCGGTTAGCATCCACAACAAGCGAAAAACAACCAAGATTCCGAATTTTTACCATTTTACGCTTTCACTTGTCAGTTATCCACATAACAAAAAGGAGCAAAAACTATGCTCAATCACATACTTGTTCCCTTAGATGGGTCTCCCCTTGCCGAGTGCGTGCTGCCTCACGCGGTGGCACTGGCCCAAGCATTTGATGCGCGGGTCACATTGCTACAGGTCTTGGGACGTACTCGATCCCCCAGTCGTATTCAATCCATCGATCCACTGAGCTGGCATATTCACAAAGCAGAATCTGCATCATATCTGGATGGACTGGTTCCCCGCCTTCAAAAAGCCGGCTTGCAAGTGGAAAAAGCTCTTTTAGACGGTCGAGCCGCAGAGCGCATCGTGGAATTCGCGCATGCGCAAAATGTCAGTTTAATCATCCTCAGTAGCCACGGGAAAAGTGGTCTAAGTGGATGGAATATCAGTGGTGTTGTCCAGAAAATTATCTTGCGAGCCTGCATACCAACAATGATTGTACGGGCGTATCAGTCTGTTAGCAACGACCTCACAGGCTTGCGCTACAAGCGAGTGCTGGTTCCCCTAGATTGCTCGCAACGTGCAGAGTGTGTCTTGCCTCTGGCGACTACATTGGCACGTTTTCATAAATCGCGACTTTTGTTGACCCACATTGTACGCAAGCCGGAAATGCCCCGTCGTGCACCTCCCACCCAAAAAGAAATCGAGTTGGTCAACCAACTCACAGAACTTAACCGAGAAGAAGCAAATAAATGCCTAGAACAGTTGCAATCTAGGTTACATTCAGATACTCAGATTCGTTTATTGGTCGACAACAGCGCCACAGCTGCGCTGCATCAAGTAGTGAAACAAGAAAATATAGACTTGGTTGTGATGAGCGCTCATGGTTATTCTGGGAGCACCAAGTGGCCTTATGGTAACACAGCTCTCAATTTCATTGCCTACGGTACCACCCCATTATTGATCGTGCAGGACCTTTCCCATGATGAACTGGAAAGCACACAGGCCGAAATGGCCGCCAGAGAACACAAGGGGCATTGATGTATGCCAGACGATCGTTCATCCCAAAGCAAACCGGATTCGAATATCCCCGCAAGCAATGATTCTGGCAGTTTGACCGAGCGCCAGGCCGAATTCGGCACTAGTGCGCCGAACGTAAACCAGTTGGATAGTTTAGCGATCCAACTAGCCGAGAATCATACCCTTGCCTCCCATCCCAGTCGTCGTCTCGTACTTTTGGATCGTCTCCAAGAACAAGACGAACTCTTGCTGGCTGCGCACGATCACTTTGTTCAGATGCCTGATATGCAACGTGCTCCCTCTTACACTGCCGAATGGCTGCTGGACAATTTTTACATCATACAGCAAACACTGCGCCAAATAGAAGAGGATATGCCAGAGGGTTTCTATCGCCAACTGCCCAAGTTAGACACGCATCCCCTGGAAAATTATCCTCGCGCTTACATACTGGCGCAACAAATCATCGGATACTGTGAATGTTGCCCCGACCTTGATCAAATCACACACTTTATCCACGCATACCAACAGATTACCCCCTTAATGATGGGCGAGTTGTGGGCAATGCCCACAATGCTGCGGCTGGGAATACTCGATCGTCTGAGTCAGGCGGTCGCCCGGGTTACAGGACTAGAAGAACAAGACAATATAGATCAAGCGTATTCTGCCTTGGCTCCCCTGCCCCCTGATTTGACAGACGACGCGATTGTTGCCAACTGTATCCTTAGTTTGCGGATGCTGGCATCTCAAGATTGGAAAGCGTTCTTTGAAAGCATCAGCCGGGTAGAGGAAGCATTGCGTTGCGACCCGGCAAACGTTTACGCCTACATGGATTTTGAGACACGTGACCGTTATCGCAAAGTAATCGAAGAACTGGCTCTGAGAACCGGTCAGGAAGAAGAAAGGGTAGCTTGGGAAGCAATCGAGCTAACTATGGAGAACCTGACGCCAGAGATGGCAGAATTCTCCTTGTGGGGGACGTCTGCGCCCAAGTCGGAAACAAATAACACTAGGAGACATTTTGCAGACGATCCGCCCCAAGAAACAGAATGGACAGGACTCGATCTCCCTCGATCTACTCACATTGGATTTTACCTGCTGGACGATGGTCTCGCTCAACTTGAGACCAAGTTAAATTATCAGCCTCCCCTGAGCGTCCGGTTGCGACGATGGGTATTGAATCATTCCACATCAGTCTATCTAGGTAGCATTACGTTGCTGACCCTACTCATTTTGCTTGGTTTAATGAGCTATGCCTCCTTTGTTGGTGGGACTCTTCTTCAACTGGTCGGGGTGGGATTATTGACTCTGCTGCCTACTACGGCTATGGCTGTGAGCGTGGTCAATCGGCAGATCACTCGTACATTGCCTCCTCGCACACTGCTCAAGATGAACTTTCAAAAGGGCATTCCGGCTCGGTGTGCTACAATGGTCGTGGTACCATCGATGCTGACTAGCGCGGACGAGGTCGAATCTCTGGTACAACAATTGGAAAACCATTTTCTCGGAAACAGAGACCCGTACGTACGCTTTGCCCTGCTCACCGATTTTGCAGATGCGCAGCAGCAGCATACGTCTGAGGATGATATACTGATCGAACAAGCCAAGATTGGCATTCAAGCCCTGAATAAAAAATACGGACAACGGGCAGGCCAACCCTTTTATATTTTTCACCGCGAGCGCAGGTGGAACCCGGCTGAAGATTGTTGGATGGGATGGGAACGCAAGCGTGGTAAACTTGTCGAGTTCAATCGTCTGCTTGGTGGCGGGGAAACCACTTATGTCGAGCAGGTCGGAAACCTGGACATCCTTCCAGTGATTAGGTACGTCATCACATTGGACGCTGACACGCTTTTGCCGCGCGATGGCGCACACCGTCTGATCGCCGCTCTGGCACATCCTTTGAACCAAGCGGAATTCGCCCCCGACAGCAATAAAATAACTGCCGGGTATACGGTTCTCCAACCCCGCGTAGAAATCAAGATGACGGGTGCCGACCAATCACGGTTTGCCCAGATATTCGCTGGGGATACCGGGCTAGATCTGTACACACTGGCGGTATCCGATGTGTACCAAGACCTATTCGGCGAGGGAATCTATGCTGGCAAGGGCATATACGATGTCGCAGCCTTTGAACGCAGTCTAGCCGGGCGTGTACCCGACAACGCACTGCTCAGCCACGACCTGTTCGAAGGAGTTCATGGACGCGTTGGGTTGATCACAGATGTTGTCTTACATGAAGATTATCCCTCTCGCTATCTGGCCTACACACGCCGACTGCATCGGTGGGTACGAGGTGACTGGCAACTGCTGCCATGGTTGCTTCCCAGAACACCCCGTGCAAACGGCAGATGGATGCCCAACGATATTTCACTACTAGGCCGTTGGAAGATTCTGGATAATCTGCGCCGCAGCCTGCTTGCGCCAGCGTTGATGGCTCTACTGGTTGCTGGATGGTTATGGCTGCCTGGGTCGGAACTGGTGTGGACGCTGGCTGTAGTGATCGCACTGGCTGTAATGATTTTTGCGGGCCTGGTTACTGTATGGATTCAACGCATACGAGGAGGATTGTGGACCTGGGCCGCGCAAACACCAGGGTTGAGCGCGCTGCGTTGGTTATTGGCATTGGCTTTTCTCCCCTACGAAACCCTGATCATGATAGACGCTATCCTATCTACCCTGGTTCGCCTAACCATTACGCGCAAGCGATTGTTGCAATGGACTACGGCCGCGCATACAATTCGATTATTTGGCAAACAAACCAAACTAGGACTGCTCTGGAGGCAGATGGGTGGTGCGTCGCTGTTGTCTGTAGGACTGACGTGGTTAGTGTGGCTGATCAACCCAGCTGCCATACTTGTTGCTGCACCGCTGCTGTTCATTTGGCTCTGGTCCCCTTACATCGCTTATTGGGTCAGCCAAACTGAAGAGCGCAAACAAGTCCCCCTTTCTGATGACCAACACCGGCAACTACGCCGTCTGGCTCGCCGTATGTGGCTCTATTTCGAAGAGTTTATTGGTCCAGATGATCACTGGTTGCCCCCTGATCACTTTCAAGAAAATCCGCGTGGACTTGTCGCGCGCCGTACCTCGCCCACCAACATTGGGTTGCTCCTGCTCTCTACCCTCGCCGCTTATGATATGGGCTATATCGACCTGATGGACCTGGCACTACGACTACGCCTCACACTGGAAAATATGGGAAAGCTGGCGTGGTATCGGGGGCACTTTTTGAACTGGTACGACACACGCACACTAAAACCCCTGCCCCCTCGCTACGTGTCGACTGTGGACAGCGGCAATCTCGCTGGCTGCTTGCTTGTTCTAGAACAAGGATTGCAGGACTTGCTCCATGCTCCCGTGTTACGCTGGCAGCGATTGCGGGGCATACTCGATACAGTGGATGTTCTGGCTGAGATTATCAACAATCTCCAAGTTGCCAATCTAAGACCAGCGATCAACTTGCTCCAGACCCACCTGGATGACATCCGTCAGCGGATACTGGCCGCACAAAATGGTCCTGATGACTGGATAACCCTATTGATGTGGCTAGAAAAAGATGGTTGGTCAAAATTAGAACAATTATTGCTTTCGTTGGTCACATCTGGCTCACAAACTCTGAGCACCACGACACTGAGCGATTTGCATATTTGGTCCGAGCACGTACACTCTCAAATACTCGGCATACAGTCCGAACTCAATTTGCTTCTCCCGTGGCTCGCCCTCTTGCAGACAAACCAAATTCCTGCCTTGTTCACACATCCAAACACAGATCCCCCCATTGTGAACGCTTGGCAGAGCTTGACAAACGGTCTACGCGTGCTGCCCAAGCTCGATGAAATGACCAGCTTTTGCAGAGAGAGACGAACAGAATTGGTTCTACTACAAGAAACATTGGCAAATATCACCCATGCAGCCGACAAAGTGCCAGAAGCATTGGCCTGGTGCAGACAAGTGACCGAGATGCTGGATTCTGCCCGAATGGTCGCTGAGGGCCTGATGATTGGCTATCGGGATATGGGCAAGCAGGCTGAATCTTATTTCCAGGCAATGGATTTTAACTTTTTGTTCGATTCGCACCGCCAGGTTTTCCGCATCGGCTACAACGTAGAGAACGAAACACTGGATGCCAATTGCTATGATTTATTGGCATCCGAGGCGCGAATTGCCAGCCTGCTAGCAATCGCCCGAGGTCAAGTGCCTCAGAGCCATTGGCTGCACCTGGCCCGCCCCGTCACCGGGACCAATGGCACGCGCACCCTGCTCTCTTGGGGCGGTACGATGTTCGAGTACCTGATGCCGCCTTTGTTGATGCACAATTATGAAGGAACGCTCCTGGAACAAAGCTGTCGTGCCGTCGTTGACCATCAGATCGCCTATGCCCGCCAAAAGGGCGTCCCTTGGGGAATCTCAGAGTCGGGCTATTATCGTTTTGACGCAGCGATGAATTACCAGTACCAAGGATTTGGCGCGCCAGGTCTGGGATTCAAGCGGGGATTGAGCGAAGACTTGGTAATCTCGCCGTACGCCTCTCTGATGGCTCTGGCAATACGTCCCCAGGCTGTGATGGAAAACATCGAACATCTGATTGAATTGCAGATGCTCGGCCGCTACGGTTTTTACGAGGCAATTGATTATACTGATTCCCGAGTACCACCGGGCGAAAAGAACGCGATTGTCCGCTCTTTTATGGTGCATCACCATGGTATGAGCCTGTTAGCCATGACCAATTATCTCCAAGACGACGTGATGGTGCACCGTTTTCACGCCGACCCCCGCGTGCAAAGTGTGGAATTGCTCCTGCAAGAGCAAATACCGCGCCAGGCCCCTGTCGAACACCCGCATGCAGAAGAGACCCAGCCCGTTCGTCAAGCGCAACCTCCCATTACACTGACGCCCTGGCACGTGCCGGTAGAAACCTCGGTCCCGCAAGTGCACATGTTATCCAATGGACGGTACAGCATGCTCATCACCAACACTGGCAGTGGATACAGCAGTTGGCGAGGAGCAGACCTTACCCGGTGGCGGGCCGATACCACCCGAGACAATTGGGGCACCTGGATTTACCTTCAAGAACAAGCAAATGACAAAACAGACAGCAGTGTACTGTGGTCCGCAGGCTGCCAACCTACTGGTGTACTATCGGAAAATCACCAAGTGCTTTTTTATCCCCACAAGGCCGAATTCCGCCGCCGAGATCACGATATCTCTCTGCGCACAGAGATCACGATCCCATCAGACGACGACGTCGAGGTGCGCCATCTCACCCTCACCAACCACAGCGACCATACCCGCTGGCTGACGTTAACCAGCTATGGCGAAGTCGTGCTCGCACCTCAATCAGCAGACCGGCGTCACCCAGCATTCAACAAACTCTTTATCGAAAGCGAGTACCTGCACGAATTGAACGGTTTGTTGTTCCACCGCCGCGCCCGTTCTGATGAAGAAAAACCCCTCTATATGGCCCACATGCTGATCGTAGAGCGAGGGCAAGACATTACGCGGGCCTATGAAAGTGACCGCGCCCGTTTCCTCGGCCGGGGTGGCACAGTACACGCCCCCGCCGCTCTCGTTCCCACCCACGCTCATCCTCAAGCTCCTACCGGTCTTTCCGGTACCGCAGGCGCTACCCTAGATCCAATTATGGCATTGAGCCAAAAGGTCAAACTGGAACCACACGCAACCGTACAGGTCGCGTACATCACACTAGCGGCCAAGTCGCGTCACGAAGCATTATCTTTGGCTGGGCGCTATCACGCATGGCCCCGAGTCCAACGATCTTTTGACCAGGCCCGCTCCTACAACGAACTCGAGTTACAACGTCTCAACCTGACCACACCAGAGATAGAGCCCATCCAACAGTTGCTCTCGGTCCTTTTCTATCCCCACGCCTCTCTGCGTGCCGCTCCCAGCACGATAGCAGCCAATAACAAAGGGCAGTCTGGCTTGTGGTCATATGCCGTTTCCGGCGATTACCCAATCCTCTTGGCGCGTATCCAAAGCGAAGAGGAAACAGACCTGGTTCGAGAACTGCTCCAGGCCCACGCTTACTGGCGCAGTCGGACGATCAAGATCGACCTGGTCATTCTCAACGAACGGGCGACCGCATATGACCAGGAACTCCAGGGTCAGCTACTCCGGCTGATCTCGCGTATGGGTAGCGATGAGTGGTTGAACCTGCGCGGCGGCGTTTTTGTTCTCCGCGCTGATCAGATAAGTGAGGTTGACCGCACGCTGCTGGAGACATCTGCCCGCGCCATCCTAGACGGTGACAAAGGTTCGCTGGCCGAACAAGTAAAAAAGCTGTCCGAACGACCAACGCATTTGCCATCTTTTGTTTCTACACAAGCTACTTTTGAAAAGGCGGAAAAATCGGAATCTACACCACCGTTGCCCCGTCCCACAGACCTTCTCTTTGACAATGGGCTGGGCGGCTTTAGCGCCGATGGTCGCGAGTACGTCATCTATCTGGAACCGGGCCAGTGGACGCCCGCTCCTTGGATCAACGTCATCGCCAACCCTGATTTTGGCTTTTTGGTCTCTGAGGCTGGCTCGGGCTACACTTGGGCCGGAAACAGTGGCGAAAATCGCCTGACGCCTTGGCGAAACGATCCGGTATCCGACACACCAAGCGAGGCGCTTTACCTGCGTGACGAGGAAGTGGGGCAGATTTGGTCGCCCACACTGCTACCTGCGGGCACATCGGAACCCTATTTGATTCGCCACGGCGCGGGGTATTCTATCTTTGAGCACAACAGTCACGGTCTCAAACAACGACTGCGCGTGTTCGCCGCCCCCGACGCGCCAGTCAAGATAATACACCTGCAACTTACAAACACATGGGATCGCAACCGGCGCATCACTGCCACCTTTTACGCCGAGTGGCAGATGGGGCCAGATCGAGACACGCACCAACAATACATTGTGCCCGAGTTTGACGCCATTTACAACGCCTTGTTGGCTCGCAACACCTACAATGAAGAGTTTAGCGAACGGGTCGCTTTCCTGTCCGCCAGTAAGGAACCGCACAGCTTGACCACGGATCGCACCGAGTTTCTGGGACGTGGCGGGAATTTCCGCCATCCAGCCGCTCTCGATCGCGTCGGGTTGGCCAGCAGGGTGCAAACCGGCCTCGACCCTTGCGCCTCCTTACAAACACACGTCTGGCTGGCTCCCGGCGAGACGGAGGATATTATCTTTCTACTAGGCCAGGGCGCGGATAAAAAAGAGGCACTCCAATTGGTCCAACGATACCGGGATGCGGATCAAGTCAACACTGCCTGGCAAGCCGTGAACGAATTCTGGGACAAGTTGTTGAGCACTGTCACCGTGCAGACACCCGATCCAGCGATGGATTTGCTGCTCAACCGATGGCTGCCTTACCAGGCACTGGCTAGCCGGATATGGGGGCGCTCCGCACTCTACCAATCGTCGGGTGCTTTTGGGTATCGCGATCAATTACAGGACGTGATGGCCTTGGTACACGCCGCGCCAGACATTGTGCGGAACCACATATTGCAAGCAGCGCGTTACCAGTTCGAAGCCGGAGACGTGCTTCACTGGTGGCATCCACCTTCAGGACGCGGGGTGCGCACCCGCTGCTCCGACGATCTACTCTGGCTGCCCTTTGTCACGGCGCACTATGTGACTGCAACCGGCGACGAAACGATCCTGAACGAACAAGTGCCGTTCCTCAAGGGGGATCCTCTGAGGGAGGAGGAAAAGGATCGCTATGGACATTACGAAACCACCGCCTACGCCTACTCTCTCTACGAACACTGTCGTCGAGCATTGGAAAAAGGAACGACCGCCGGGGAGCACGGCATCCCCCTGATCGGCAGCCACGACTGGAATGATGGTATGAGCCGCGTCGGCATCAAAGGTCAGGGAGAAAGCATCTGGTTGGGCTGGTTCTTGCATAGCACACTAACCCGTTTCGCCGTTATTTGTGAACGTATGGACCATGATGATCAGGCCGTTGCATATCGACAGCGGGCTGATGAACTGGTCCAGGCATTGGAAGAGAACGGTTGGGATGGCGGCTGGTACCGTCGCGCCTACTATGATGACGGCACACCACTGGGCTCCATCGAGAATGCCGAGTGCCAGATAGACTCTATTGCCCAATCGTGGGGCGTTCTGTCGGGCGCTGCCGACCCGATGCGGGCAGCGCAGGCGATGGAAGCTGTCGGTGAGCGGCTCGTGCGGCACAATGACCAACTGATATTGCTCTTTACCCCGCCTTTTGACAAGACACCCCGCGACCCCGGATACATCAAGGGGTATTTGCCAGGTATCCGGGAGAACGGCGGGCAGTACACCCACGCCGCGCTGTGGACCGTGTGGGCGTTCGCTGAACTGGGACAGGGAGATCGCGCCGAGGCATTGTTCTGGCTGCTCAACCCCATCTACCACAGTGACACACTAGAAAAAGCAAAACAGTACCGGGTGGAACCTTATGTGGTCGCGGCAGATGTGTATGGTGTAGAGCCTCACGTTGGGCGCGGCGGATGGACATGGTACACCGGCTCGGCGGGATGGATGGCTCGTGTGGGTATCGAGGCTATATTGGGGCTGCGGCGGGAAGGGAATGTGTTACAAGTCAACCCTTGCATCCCCATAGATTGGCCAAGCTACGAACTGACTTACCGCGATGGCGAAACCTCCTACCACATTCTCGTGGAAAACCCTGACGGTGTCAACCAGGGTGTGAAACAAGTGAGTTTGGACAACGATATCTTGCCCGACAATAGCATTCCCCTATTGAATGATGGACAGCGTCACAAAGTGCGTGTGCTGATGGGATGAACGAGGCGAATCCTATGAGCAAATCAATGGTTGGAAAAATCTTGGTCGCAGGCGACGACGAACGTGTGCTACAGACTCTGGCCCAAAACCTAACACGGATGGGATATACCGTGCTAACCGTAGTGAACGGAGAGCAAGCCCTCCAAGTCTATGAGCGCGAGCAGCCCGACATCGCGTTGATTGATGCGCAAATGCCCCGTATAGATGGTTTTGGCGTGCTTGGCTTGATCCGAGAAAAAACCCTACAGGCCGAGGTAATTATGGTCACAGCGCACGGGGATATGGATATGGCGGTCAAAGCGCTACATGCTGGTGCTTCAGATTTTTGTCCCAAGCCGGTAGATCAAATATCATTGGACACTGTATTGGAACGTGCCCAGAAACGATTACGATTGAGATACGAGTTATACGCAACCCAAGAAGCGTTACGGGCCAGCGAGGAGCAGCATCAAAAAGCCCACGAACAACTAAATACAACGCTCAATGCTTTGCCCGATCTCTTGTTCGAAGTAGATCGTCACGGACGCATCTATGACTTTCGCGCCCCTCGCCCTGAATTACTCTACGCGCCCCCGGACGAGTTTCTTGGTCAAACGATGGGCCAGGTACTTCCAAAAGAGGTCTCTAACATCATTATGGATGCTATCAACCAAGCCGTTGAAAAGGGACAACACACCGGCACAATCTATTCTCTAGAAACTGCGGCAGGTGCAAGTTGGTTTGAGCTTTCGGTGGCTGCCAAAGGTGATCCGAAAACATCGGATGGTCGTCTGGTCATGCTGGTACGTGACATCACTGAACGCAAACAAGCAGAGGATGCGCTGAGAGAAGAAAGAAACAAGGCGCAAAAGTATCTGGATATTGCGGGGGTGATCATCACTGTTATCGACGCTGACCAAACTGTCTCTCTAGTGAACAGAAAAGGCTGCGAGATTCTCGAATATCAGGAAGAAGAGATCATTGGTAAAAACTGGTTTGATTGCGTTATCCCAGAAAAGGATAGAGATAGAGTAAAAGCCGGTTTCGAGCAATTGATGTCTGGCAAGATTGAGCTAGTTGAGTATTTTGAGAACTCGATTCTAACCAAGAACGGCAAAGAAAGAATTATCGCTTGGCACAATACTGTGTTGAGGGATGAGACAGATCAAATCATTGCTGCTTTGAGTTCTGGTGAAGATGTCACCGAACGCAAGCTGGCAAAAAAAGCACTGCAAAAGGCCCACAACGAGTTAGAAATACGGGTTGCAGAACGAACATCAGAGCTTGGAAAAGCTATCACGGAATTGCAAATCGAAGTTGCCGAGCGCAAGCGAGTTGAACAAGCACTACAAGCACAACAGAACCTACTCGAGACTATTTTTGATGCTACCCCAGACTTGCTAACCCTGAAGGATCGAGACTTTGTTTACAAGGCAGTGAATTTTGGCTTTTGTCAATCTGTGGGCAAGCCAGAGGAAGAAATCATCGGCAAAACAGATTTTGATCTCTTTCCCAAGCCCGAGGCTGAAAGACGTCGTCACGGCGATGCACAGGTGATGGAAAGCAGTATGCCCCAAGTTCATGATGAACAGGTGAGTAAGGAACAAGTCAAGAGATGGGTGCAAATAGCCAAAACACCTGTTTTTGATGAGACAGGAGCCAGTGTGGGGGTTCTCTGTTCGGTTCACGATATCACTGAGCGAAAGCTGGCAGAATGGACGCTGGGTGAGAGAGTGAAAGAATTGACCTGCTTTTATGCAATACATCGTGATATGCAAAAAGAATTGCCCCTCGATCAACTTTGTGAGCGGATCGTTGAACACTTGAGCAATGCTATGCAATTCCCAAAAATCACTGTACCTGTGATTGAATTGTATGGCATCCAATTCGCCTCAGACAAGTATGTCAAGCGGTTGCAAAACCACCTCCAGACACCAATCAAAGTCAGCGGAGAGATCTGCGGACACTTGGTGATCTATTACTCAAAATCTCGTTCTTTCTTGATCCCTGAAGAGCAAAACTTGCTTAACGCTGTTGCAGAAATTCTGGGTTTGTGGCTTGAGCGGAAACAGGCAGAAGACGCCCTTCGAAGCAGCGAGGCGAAATTGAGAGCCCAATACCAAAGCATTCCCGTGCCCACGTACACCTGGCAGAAAGTCTGGGACGATATTGTACTGATCGGTTACAACGATGCCGCAATGGAGGTCACCAAGGGTAATATCACTGACTTTGTGGGGATCAAGGCCAGGGAAATGTACCACGATATGCCAGAGATTCTGGAGGAATTAGCGTGGTGTTTTGCAGAAAGGTCCACTCTTGAGCGAGAGATGTTTTACCGCCTCAAAACCACCGGGGAAAAAAAGCATCTTGCCGTGAAATACGCCTTTGTTCATCCTGACCAGGTTTCAGTTTACACTGAAGACATCACCGAGCGCAAGCGTATGGAACAATACCTACTCCGTTCCGAGCGGCTAGCGGCCATGGGACATATGGCCGCAACGCTAGCCCACGAGGTCCAAAACCCATTGCAAGCCATCTATAATCATCTGGAACTGGTGTTGGATTTTGATCTTGAGCCGGAGGAAAAGAAGGAATACTTGGGCTTTTGTTGCCAGGAAATTGAGCGTCTGACTGGGATCACAGAGCGCGTGCTTGGGTTTGCTCGACCATCCAAAGACACGCTCCACCCAACCTCCGTTGCACACCTGATGCAACGGGCATTGGCCGTCAGTAAACCACTGCAACACGCCCGCATCCAAGTCGTGACTGACATTCCTGCTGATTTGCCTGCCGTTTTGGTCATACCTGACCAGATCGTCCAGGTGCTGCTCAACCTAACGATCAACGCCATTGAGGCGATACCAGAAACCGGTCACGTGTACATCAAGGCCTATATCGACCAAAGCCGTAAGGATAAGGATATGGTTGTGCTAACGCTAACCAATGATGGACCTTCAATTTCACCAGAACACATTGAGCACATTTTTGATCCCTTTTTTACCACCAAGCAGGGTGGCACTGGGCTGGGTCTTTTCATTAGCCACAACATCATCGAGCAACACGGCGGAATGCTGAGTGTGGAAAACCTGCCAGATGACCAGGGAGTAACCTTTGGCATCGCCTTGCCCATTGCCCACCCGACTCACGAACAGGAGATAACTGTATGACCAAAGCAAATAAAGCGCGTATTCTCATTATTGAAGACTCGTTGGGAATAGCCCGGGCACTGAACCGAACGTTAAGTCTGCCTCAAGGTGGTGGTCACTGGGTCGAAATCCGGGATTCGGGTGAAGCTGCCCTGGAGCGACTTCGCGGCGCACAGTTTGATCTGCTGATCACAGATTTGCGTCTGCCAGGTATGAATGGTTTGGCAGTGCTCGAGCATGCCCGTCAAATTAGTCCAGAAACACGGAGCATCCTTATTACGGCCTTTGGATCGCCTCAGGTTGAAGAACGAGCACGCCGTTTGTCCAACGCCTATCTTCCCAAGCCATTTCGTTTGCATGATCTCATTCAAGTCGTCCAACGTGTCCTCAGTGAGCCTATTGCCCACAAACAGTCGTTTCTTGGCAGCGATGCGCAGCGTCATCGTGATGTTGTACAGCACCGTGATACGGCACTACATCGGACAGCCGACGCAACGACAATGAATCAAAGAAAAGCGGCATATCTTCAGGTGTTGGCTTGCGATCTGGATGGCACACTGGCCGAACACGGAGAAATCACCGCCGAAACCTGGGCAGCTCTGCGCCAGGCTCGGTCTGGTGCCGATGGTATGGTTGTTATTCTCGTCACCGATCACACGTTGGACAATTACGCAATCAACGTACCCTACAAAACATCTGCCGCCGATGGGATAGCTCTATGCGATGCCATCGTGGCCGAAAATGGCACCACCGTCTATTTCCCCCAACAGGACACCGTCACAGTACCGGCATCGGGACCGAGCAAGGGGGCAGGATTACGCCAGGCTGTGCGGGAGCTGGGATACTCGCCCCACAATGTGGTGGCGTGTGGCGATGCCAAGAACGACCAGAGCCTGTTTCAAGTGTCTGAACTCGCGGTGGCAATGTCCAATGCCCCTGCCGACATCCAGGCACTGGCCGACACCGTGTTGCCTCAGACCAGTAGTGGAGATGGCGCACAACTTCTCGTAGCCGATCTTTTGGACGGGCGCATCCCAGATTACCTGCCACGCCCCAACCGCCGTCTACTGCTGGGCCATAGAACCAGCAAGGCTCCGGTATATCTGGATCCCTTTGCTCTAGTGAATGGTAATCTGGGCATCTTTGGAGCAAACGACAACGACGAGCACATGACCAAATCCAGCCTAATCAGCTCGCTAATAGAAAAGTTGTTCAGGCACGAGTACCAGTTCTGCATCATTGATCTGAAAGGCAATTACCGGGCCTTGAAAACGAAAATGGAGACGGCCACTGGCCTTCCTATCCATTTCCTGGGAGGGCAGGAACCTCATCTTTTACCGGTTGCAAACGTAATCAACTTTTGCGAGAGCAATCACGCCAACATCGTTCTAGACCTTTCGACATACACCACGGCAGAACGTATAACCTACGTCCAGGAACTGCTACCCGCAATGCAGAAACTCCGCGCACGGCTCAGCCGTCCTCACTGGTTCTTGATGGAGGATATACATGAACTCTATCCTCCAGAAGCAGACCAACTGACTGACTCTCTTTTGACTAGCCTGCAATCAGGCGGTTTCGGTTTGGTCAGCGACCATCCCAGCCGGATATCGTCTGCTCTCTTGGAATCATTGAATTGTTGGCTGCTAACACGCCTGAGCCAGCCGGAAGAGATCGCGGCTCTGAGACCCTTTCTGACCAAACATACTGGCGGGCCGGCAGCTCTATCTCAATTGCCATCGTTACCGGCAGACCATGCCTATCTGTGTCTCGATGATATTGAACAATCATCACTGCCCGCAAGAGGATTCATCAAGCTCCGCACAAATGAAAACTTGTGAAAAATAACGAATTGGAAAAACTGCGTCGTCGGATCGCAGAGCTAGAGGCATCAGAAGCCAAACACGCCCAGACGCAGAGAGCGTTACAGCGGCGTAACCGCGAGTTGGCACTGATTCACCGTGCAAGTCAGGCTGTCAACTCTGCCCTCACCCTAGACCGAGTGCTCACCGCTTTGTTGGAAGAGGTGCGCCATCTGATGGACGTGACTGCCTGCTCGGCTTGGCTGATCGATCCCGAGACCGACGACTTGGTATGCCAACAAGCCACAGGCCCCCAAAACGAAATTGTGCGCGGCTGGCGTCTGACCTCCGGTGAGGGGATCGGGGGACAGACGGTGAGCAGTGACCAGAACTTGATCGTGCCGGATACACACATCGACAAGCATTATTTTTCTGGAGTGGACCAAGCAACCGGACTCGCGCTACGTTCTATTCTCAGTATCCCCCTACGGGTAAAAAAAGACGTGATCGGCGTGATCCAGGCAGTAGATACCAAGATAAATCGTTTCGGCAGTGCAGATCTCGAGCTGCTGGAACCACTGGCTGCGACTGCGGCTATCGCCATCGAAAACGCGCGACTATATGAGAAAATCAGGGAACTGTGGATGTTCAATGAGAACATCGTGCAGGGTATGGAGGAGGGTATCCTCCTTGAGGATGCAACCGGTCACATCACCTTTGTCAATCCCAAAGGCGCACAACTTTTGGGTGCTTTGCCCCAAGAATTGGTAGGCCAACACTGGAGAACTGCCGTAGCGCCTGAGCATTTGCCACAAGTTGAGGGCGAGAGTGCCAAACGAATCCGGGGAGTCACCAGCCGGTACGAGACTGTATTGCTGACCAAGGATGAACATCGCGTACCCGTCATCATCAGTGCTCGCCCACTGTTCGACCAAGATCGTTTCACCGGTGTGCTCTCTGTCTTTACAGATATCACCGAGCACAAACAAATGGAACAGTACATGCTTCGCACCGAGCGGTTGGCCGCTATGGGCCACGTATCCGCAGAACTGGCCCACGAGATCAAGAATCCGTTGCAAGCTCTCAGCAGTTACCTGGAACTGGTGCTAGACTTTGACCTAGAATTGGACGAGCGTGAAGAATACCTGCACTTTTGCCGCCAAGAAGTCGAACACTTGACCGAGATCACCAAGCGTGTGCTGAGCTTTGCCCAGCCAGCCGGGGACCTACTGGCGTCAACCTCCCTCACCTCTCTGGTGAAACGGGCCTTTGCGTTGGTCAGCCACCCACTGCAACTCGCGCACGTCCGGGTGACGACAGACATCCCTGCCGACCTCCCAACGATCTTGGTCGTGCCGGAGCGCATCGTTCAGGTGTTGTTCAATGTGATGATCAATGCCAGTGAAGCGATGCCAGATGGAGGAGACATACACATTGCAGCTCGCGCCGATGGCAAAACGATCACACTGACCCTGACCAGCAACGCCCCTCCGATCCCACCTGAGCATATCGAACGTATTTTTGACCCTTTCTTTACCGCCAAACCAGATGGCACTGGATTGAGCCTTTTTATCAGTCATAGCATCATCGAGCAACATGGCGGAACGATCAGTGTAAAGAATCAAACAGATGGACAGGGGGTTGCCTTTACCATCATACTGCCTATCGCTCGTTCTATCCCAGCCGCTGAGGTGTAGAACACGGATGTGCGGGATTATCTGATCGAACTTTTTACATTCCGATAGTCCAGTACATCTGGTGTTTTCTTCTAAAAGTGGGTTACGGACTCAAGGTCAAGTGCTGGATAAATCTGCTGTGGTACGGGCGGCATCGAGTTGTATACCCAGTTCACGCCAACAACGCCGCACCTAAAGCCGCCCATCCGTTGTATCCCCTGAAAGGTGCCCCGCATCAGCACGTCCTCCATATCCAGAGACATTCCGAAAACGGCGACGGTTGTGTTTTTGGGAATCGCTTGCAACTCGTCCCTGTACGCCGAAACAGAAAAGACGACATGCTCACTGCCGGATGCCTGGGCCTGAATCACGGGGATTATCACCGGGTAGCCATTTACCCCAACGTACGCAAGGAACTTGAGGTTGTCAATTTTGTTCATCAGTCCTTGGGTCCAAGGGGTGAGCACATCTTTTTGTCCCTTGCTCCTGCCGAACGTCCTTGCCACAATGGTCTGTAGGGCCGCGATCACGATACTGCTCATCGGGAGCGCTTGACGGCCAGAATGGTCCAGCAAATCCATATAGTAGACGGTATGGATGCCAAAGTAAGAATTGTAGCGGAACATTGGCGTGTTGTTGTACATGTCGAATTCTTTTCCCTGCTGCGCGGTATGGCTCAAATTTGCCCTGCCGCGCCAGAGTTCTCTATCCAGAGTCATGATCAAAAAGGCCGTCTTGGGATTGCGCCTGATAAACTTTTTACTAAACCCCTCGGTGAACTGTCCCCATACCACCTGTGTGGGCGTGCTGGCCCGCAATGTCGAAATCAAGGTTAGATGTGGCAATCCAACCTCGTTGACGGTGGCAAGAAGCCCAATCTTCATCTCGGGCTCGAAGGACTTGATGTCCGGCTCGGAAAATGACGTGTAGGTGTTCTTGTTCATATTTGCGCCTCGCTGTTTCTTACATATCGTGGCTCTCGCGAGCAATGATCTCATCCTGCAACTCTTTGCCGATGCTGGCAAAGTAGGCATTGTATCCAGTCACTCGGACCAACAGATGGCGGTAATTTTCGGGATTTTGCTGAGCATCCCGCAGCATGTCGGCATCAATCATGTTGATTTGCAACGCCGTACCTCCGTTTTCGATATAGCCGTGCAGAAACGCCTTGAACTTGGTCCTGTGCTCGGAATCGCGGATGATCGATGGATTAAAGGTCATTGTGTGGCTTCCACCATTGGGAAGCAGATTGTAGAACTCGCCCCAATCGCCATTGCCTCTCGGGTCTTTACCCCCGATGACCTTGCCCACCGAATTGACGTTGGCCGTCGGGCCGTTGGTGTCTGCGCCGTTGGAGGGGCACAGGGCGTTGGAGAGAAACTTGCCCTTTGGTCTGCCGTTGGGGCTGGCGGGCAGGATAAATCCGTCAGATACCCAATAATTCCAGCTCAGCATGCCAGGACGGAACTGCCGATTGGTAGATTGAGTCTTGTATTTCCATGTTTCCTCTGTCCACAACTCCATCACCTTTCGGCCCATTTCGTCGGCCTCGTCGTCGTCCCGACCATATTTGGGTGCTTTGTACAGTGCCCTGGCCTGCAACGCTTTGTGGCCTTCCCAGTTGTCCCGTAAGGCGTTCACCAATTCTCTCATCGTGCAGACCTTTTCGTCGAACACCAGATACTTGACAGCCAAAAGCGAGTCCACCGTGGTTCCGTACGTCACAGCCTCGATGGTGGTGTAAGAAAGCTCCGCTCCGCCCTCGGTAACATCCAACCCCTGTTCTGCACATCCTCGCACCAGGCACGAAAGGTACGGGGTGGGAGAGAATTTGGCCCGTATCTCTTCGGTCTTTTCGTACAGGTCCGCGATCTTTTTGACGATGAATTTGGTCTGGATGACGTAGGCATTCCAAAATGTTTCCCACGTTGTAAATGCTTGGGGATTTTCCGTGTTCGGCCCCCACCGTTTGCGTGGATCAGTCTTGCCCGTCATCGGATCGGTGAATGGGATCATGTCATATCCACCGGTCAAGGCCAACTCGACCGCTTTCAGCAAATTCAGGTTATTATCTACCGTACCGGAACGGTCGTTGCCGACCATTGTGTTTTCCAAACAACCAACAGGTGCGTAATCATGGACGTTGTGCTCGTTGATCAAATGCTCCACCCCCGATAGCTTGGCCTGGCGCATCATGCCCGCCATAGACCGCTCGTCAAAGTTTAGCAAGAAAGGCGATCCTTGGCTTGAGGCAATCATGTCGACGACCTTGTCCAAGAGTTTGCCAGGGGTGTTGCGGTGCAATCGTACGTTCGGCTTGGGTTCCAGGATGGGTGTCATCTCGTCAATGACCTCGAGCATCGCGTATGTTAGATCGTTGGTCATATCTGCCCCGCCAGGCCCCATCCCCGAAAGCGTCAGCAGTTGGCCATAACCGGCCGTGATCCCTTGGTTGCCCCCGATACGAAGCAGAGCATCGTAGGCCGTATTCGCGTGAACCCAGAAGCATCTCAGGATTTCCTTGCCAAACTCTCTGTCCATTCCCTCATCAAGAGACTTTTGCCAAGACGGGTACAAAAACTGGTCGATCCGGCCAAAGGAAACACCGGGACCGGGATAGTTTTCGTCGCTCATCACCAGCATGTGGGTCAACCAAAGGGATTGTACAGCCTCCCAAAAGGTCTCGGCAGGCTCCCAAGGCACCCGCTTGAGGTTTTCGACCATCTGGAGCAGTTCGCCTTTTCGGGCCTCATCCTGCTCTTTTGACGCCAACCCTGCGCATACCTGGCCGTACACCGCCGCTACGTCTCGCGCCATAGTCGCCGCCGTTCGCATAGCTCTCAGTTGCGCGCCTTTTTTACCCTGCTTTTCCTGCACCGAGAGTGATTCGTACCGCTTACTGACGTCATCATGAATGCCCTTCCAGCCTCGTTCTACCACTGTCGCATAGTCGGGGATCAGGTGACCGCTCGTAGCGCCCGTGTTGCCATAGCCATGGTTGTGAAACCATTTGATAGCAGCCCGTGAGCCGTTCTTGCCATACACCAAGTTGTCGTACTGCCGTGCCTCGCGCTTGGTCAGACAGGTGGAGGTTTGTACGTTGAACCGCCCCCCGGCGATCAGGTCACTGGGAAGAATTTCCTGGGGTACGTAACGGACCATCGCCTCGCGATTGAACCACGCCTTGCGTTCTGGCAAGCTCCACTGCCAGAAATCGGGGTGTAACTCGATCTTTCTCGCCATCTGTTTGAACGACGACCGAAAGGTCTGTAAAAAAGTATAGGTTTCGGGAACGATGTAAAAGGTGAGTTCCTCGTATTGAAAATCCCACGGCGTTCCCGTGGTCCAGGCAGTGAACTCGTTGTTCCACGTACGCTCGACGCCTTGAAAATAGTAATCTCTCAGCCACTTGATCCGTGGCGACAGATTCTTGGGCTCCTTGATATCATATCGGGGCTTGTTCGTAAAGGTTGTTGTGTTCATCATACACCTCATTTTGGCGTTGTTTGTTTTTTCGATTATAGCTCAACGGCCTGACTTGCACAACTGATCTTTGATGCGGAATGATAACTTTTGGTGACCAAAGAGAAACACTATTGTAACGCAAATGAAACTCTCTTGACTCATTCCCTGTGGTATAATAACGCTTAATAATTTATTAAAAATGATATTTTCACATCTCTATCATCCAACATTGTTCATAGAGTTTGATCGAGTATTTGGATAAATGTTTTGGGAAAGGAGAAAGGTCATGGTTTCGACAGTCACTACATCAACAGTTGTTACAGTAACAACCGTCGCCATCGCTGGCTCACTCGCGTTGATCGGCATCTGCACGTTGCTGGCACTCTTGATCCAAAAAGAGTTGACTACAGCCACGGAGGGGCGTTTTGCCCGTGCCCTCAGCCGAGCACTGAATATTGGCATCGTGCCATTACTCATCACGTTTGTCCTGATCGTCGCGATGAAGGTCATTGAAGCACTAAGGTAAACTCACGAATCGCCCACGTTGATCCACATCGACGAGGCTACAGGGCATTATAAAGCCCTGCAGCCTCGTTGTCGTTTACCCTCGAATCAACGACACTGACATATCCCGAATTTCACTATGGCCACTCGTCAAAAGCTTACTGTCTCCTATCGCGAATAACACGAATGGACGGATGACACAAATGTTTTCGCAATTTGGTGCGTTCGTGAAATTCGTGCAAGTGCCTGGTATGGATTTATGAATTGGGAAAGGATGGACCATCAAGGTCTATACGATACTTGGGGGATATGCAACTGTTCTGTTTGCTTATCTTGCATTGTCTGCGATGAAAATCCTCACCTAGCCCTCTACTATGGCCCAAACAGATAAGAGGCGACGAGGTCAAAGTGATTCATGCCAAGGGGTAACGTCAGAAACAAGAGAATGTTGGTCATCCCGTGTGCCAGTGTGACTCCCAATAGGGAACCGGTACGCTCCTTGACCAACCCGAAAAAGAGAGCCACGCCAAAGACAAAAACGACGTCAAATAGTGACTGGTAGCCCACGTGCAGCACGGCAAATATGAGGGCCACGTAGACAACGCCCCATATACTGCCCAGCACTCTTGTCACAGCCACCTGCATCATCCCGCGAAAGATCAGTTCCTCGATGAAACCGGTGCAGACTAACAAGATCAAGGCCGGTCCCCACAATTCTTTCCAAGACAAACTCGATGCCAGCGGGACAGGCTGCAAAATCCGATACTCGATGTACCCAAGAGACAGACCCGTAAATGCCACCACAGCTTGGAGGGGGAGTGCCTTTAGCGTCAGCCCTAGCTCCAATCGAGAGAATCCCATAATGCCCAGGGCAATAAAGGTGGCGGTAAACAAGGGCACACTAACGATAAAGTACCAGTAAATTCGAGGAAAGTCGGCCAGTGGCATAGATAAACTCAACAGGCGAATGAGGGGAGCAAAGGCCAAGCTGAATAAAATCCGATAGCCAGGACGCCCCCAGGTCAGAGATGTATGGATAAGCAAGATCGCAAACAGAATGCCGTGCAACACCAGACCCCCTTGGGCCAGACCCACTCGGAGTTCGATGCTGGCCGTAAGCACCTCGGCCAAGGTCACCAGAGCCAAATACCCTATAGCTATTGGAATGACTGCCGGGATCGCTCGACTATCTGCAACCTCGAGACTGATGGCGCCCGCGGCGGTCTGAAATCGCTGCCTTGTCTGTGACCCCAGTATTCCCGCTTGTTTATCGAGAGGGGACCAAGCAGGACCTGGCCCCAATATTTCCAACTCGCGTCGTGCCAGACCGTTACGTCGGTTAATGCCGATCACCATAGACAGGCAAAACCGCCGTTCCTCGTCCGTAGTCACCGCGTCTGCCAGCCACAGCCAGCCTCGTTCCGAACGGGGAGCCGCGTGTACCACTTCTTTCAACAAATTGCGGGCTTTTGCCCTATGCCCAGCTCCCAGGGCAGCAGCGGCCAATTGCAAAAATGGGGATTCGATAGCCCCTGGTCCCAACACCTCTAAACTGCGTCGGGCCAGTGCGTTACGGCGGTTAATAGCAAGTACGCGGGTCAAGCAAAATCGCCGTTCCGCGTCTGTATCCACTGCGTCCGCCAGCCACAGCCAGCCTCGTTCCGAGCGCGCGTCGGCTTGTAGCACATCCTCCAGCAGATGTCGGGCCTCTGCCTTACGCCCGGCTTGGAGGGCGATGGAGGCTTGTTGTAATTGATCGTTCGCCGACTGTTGACTTGCATCCAACGGCCAGGCATCGAGTTTTGCAAATGTAGAAGCCATATATCATCAATTTCTCGCATCTACCAACACGCTGTTGAGTATTTCCCAACTTGTTCAACTAGCTCAATTATAGTTCAGGGGGAACATTCTCTGGGTTTCATTTGTGTTACGATAAAGTTTCGATCCCAGCCTAAAAAGAGACAACCCTCTGCTGAACCCAGATCAAAATAAGCAGAGGGTGTTTGATTTTCAATTGTAACACTACAAATGTGACTTGTGGCTGCTCCTACTGAACGAATGTCGTCTCGAGGTAGGTGATGATCTGATCCGTCTTGGGCAGGAGGATATTGTCTTCCCCAGGCGTAACTAGGTCAGTGTCTAATTCCAAGTGCTCGATTGATACATCAGGCTCTTGTAACATACAAGCCAAGATCAACATTTGGCTTAACCCCAGATCAGTGACCACGTCCTGCTGGAACTGCCGAAGCAAGTTGGGGAGCTTGAGCAGTGTCTCTGGTTGGGCGAGTTGGGCATAGAGTGCCTGAATCACCTGTTCCTGACGCTCTAGTCGCCCCCATTCTGTTGGTGGCTCCTGTTCGACAGTCGTTGAGATCATGCTCACATAGTCCAGCACCTCTTGTCCATCCAAGACTTGCGGGCCTGCATTGTAGGTACCCGACTGACTTGGCAAGCCGTCCACATCCTCGGGTAGGTCGATCGAGAGTCCACCCAGTGCGTCGATGGTGTTGACAAAGACTCCCTGCCGGATACTGATGAAATGATCTGGCACAAGACCGAAATTATCGTCTAGCGTTTGGGCAAAGACGTCGGAGGCATACGCCATCTTGGCCCGGTCGCTGCCCGATCCGATTTGTAGGGCCTCTTGGTAGACGAGTGTCAATGCGGTGGCATCGATCTGCACTGACGACAATGCCGGTGTGTTTACCCGCAGGTAAGGTGGGAGGGCCAGCACGCGAACTATCTTGGTATCATAGTCGACCCGGATCAGCCGGATGGCGCTGGCGCCACGCGCTTGGTGGTCCTCGGGCAAGCTCTCTCCCAGGAGAAGTATCGTTGTGCTACCATGTTGGCCGCAAGCGCCTGCGGCTTGCGTAGGCTCGGGGGAGGGTGTTGCTGTAGGCATTGCCGTAGGTATCGCCGTTGCCGTTGGTGGTATGGCAAGTGTCGCCAACGGCGGCGTAGGTGTCACCGTTGGTGGCGCACTCATTCTGGTGACGATTAGCAATGTGCTACAGACCACAGCGACGACAAGCACAAACGTTGCAGCGACGATATAGATTGTGCGACGAGAGATCTCCATTGGGCCCCTCCTTTAGGCACCCTGTTGTAACAAGCACTATTTCACCAAGCATCCATATCTATCAACACATTACAATTTACCAACTCAATTGTAACTCAAGAGTCACTTTCTCAAGGTTTCGTTTGCGTTACAGTCACGTTTCGAATCGATTGTATGGTTGGCACCATCTGACGCCCAGTCGAGCACCAAGTCTGATTATGTGTAGCCAAAAGCAAAGCCCTCTGCCGAGCCAAGATCAGCTCCCACAGAGGGCTTTGAATTTACGAACCAAATGTCTGTTTACACTAAAGTGAAGAGGGACACCATCGACTGCCAACTATAACGCTTTCGGTACTGACCTCATTCCGTGACTTTTAGCCAGAGTCGCAGAGAGCGATACGTCCCCTCCACCCCCTCCCGAGACAACAAAAACGTCACCTCAACATCATCCCCTGCCACAACCGGCGTAAAACTCACGAGTTGTTCTCCGGTCTCCCCAGGTTTCAGGTACACCGGTTCGGAATACCCAATCAGAAGGTCCTCACTCACAATGAACACTTGGTAATCAGCCTGCACCCCCTCACGGTTAGCGATGCCTACGGTGACCGCCACCGTCTGGCCTACGACGACCTCACGGGGGTAGTTCTCCGCCAGTCCTTCTGGGCCCAAGATGTAGAATTCGGTAAAGTGCTCACCAGATTTGGGAAGGACAACGATAATGATGACAGAAACGACGGCTATGAGCAAGGCTCCCACCAAGATACCATAGAGAATTCGGTTGGTGCGATCCTGGACGACCCACCATTCCTTTACATCCACCGCAACGACCAGCACAAAACGATCCCCTTCTGACAACCAGCGGCGACGCATCCAGGCAATCAGAGAACAGATTATGATGAACAGTCCCTCAGCGGCCACAATCGGCCATAGACGAAGACCCCAAGGAAGATTATCCAGAATCAAGGCGATAGGTGGCACTATGGCAATGCTAAGACCAAAGGAAAGAGCCAGTCGCTCCGGATCTCCCAGATCATCGGAACAAGGGAAAAGAGATGCCTGGAGTGTGTAGCCGGGGGCAAAGAGAACAAAGAAGAGACCCAGGAGCAAGCGCAACGTCGGCAGTGGTGGGGGTAACTCTTGGACGCCTGCGGCGATCAAGCCCAACAGAATCAAGCCGAGCACAACAATAATGATAAACTCGTTTCTGATGGTCATTCTATCGATATCCTAAGGCCTACTGTCGGTTCTCCGTGGTTGGTAGTGTCGATCACTGATACATCTCCCGATACACTGCTATTGTCTCTCTGGCGGTTCGCTCCCAAGTGAACTGTTTAGCCCACTTTAAGCCCTTTTCCCGCAGTTCCTCCTTCACACTTGCGTTCGTCAAGACCCGGTGCATTGCCTCTGTCCACGCTTCCACGTCATAGGGATCAACTGTGATCGCCGCATCTCCCACCACTTCGGGCAGTGAAGCGGCATTGGAACAGACCACCGGCGTGCCACAGGCCAACGCCTCCAGAGGGGGCATACCAAACCCTTCATACAATGATGGAAACACAAAAACATCTGCCGCGTTGTAAAAGGTCACGAGATCTTGTTCAGGTGGATGATTATGGAACACAACCGAGTCCTCCAAAGAGAGTTCGCAAACAAGCTGTTGCAACTGCTGAAATTGTGCCAAATACTGCGGCGTGCCGACTTTTATCAACTTGACATCTGGCACCTTTGCCTTCAGCATTGCAAATGCCCTGAGTAACCGAGGCAGATTCTTTCTCGGATTCTCAGAACCAACATAAAGGATATAGTGACCTTCATCAGTCATACCGTAATGTGCCCGAAACTCTTCTGACACTGGTGCTGGTTTAAAAGTATTGTGATCTACTCCATATAGAACTACTCGTATCTTGTCCTCTTGACACGACAAGGCTTCAATTAGTGTCTTTTTTGTAAATTGGGAGATCGCGACAAGTATGTCGGCCTTTCGGAGAGCTGTCATTGCTATCCTATCAAATAGGGCTTCCAAGGGATGAAGGAAAGTACTCTGGTCTCTATTATGCCGCATTAAATAGGGCACAATGTCGTGTACCGTGACAACTGTGGGGTGGAGTTGTGGTTTCAACCACAAGAGTGTAGCCATCTGCTGGACCGTCAAGTGTTTAAGAGCATTCTTGCGGAGTGGAGCTGCCAGTGGATACGTAGTAAAAAAGGTACGTGCATCAAAATTAAAAGGTGCAAGGAATCTATGCCCAGCTCTCACCGGCAGAGGGTATGTTGGCGTTTCCAGAGAATAAACGATATCCGTCTCCTTGAGAGCCTGACATAGGGAAGCAGTGTAACGGGATAAACCAAGCATCCGTTTGTAGGGACGGACCAAGAGTTGAACATCCATGATCATTTCCTCCTGAAAACAATGGACCAAGTCTTCATAGGTTGAGCACTTGGCAAAACAGTCGGGTTGCTCGACGGTGAAACGAAAAAAAGGTATTGCAGGCTGCAATGGCGATACGTCCGATAGGACCTCCTGTCACTGTTTTTGCCCCGAGTCGATCTGCTCGCTTTTTCAGGATTGTGGCATCTGAGACTTTTCTTTCTGCCTGTGTCCTAGCGTGGAGTTTGCTAATATCACGCAGATGGGTAAGAATCCAGAGATTGGCGCGGGCTTTGGCTTGCACCCCTCTCCATCCGTAAGCCAGCGCCAATCCCCATTCAATCAGTTCAGCAAGCACGAGTCCTGGTGCCAGGAGTAGCAGCGTGGTATATTTCCAGTTCTTTAACAACAAAAGGCTTCTGTTGCGGTTAGAGTAATAAAGCGTGTAGGGGTTGGGTCGTGAAAGATGATAATCGTGGAATACGACCGAGCCGGGTGTGTATAGACATTTATAATCTACCAGTTGTGCCCGCCACGAGAGATCTGTCTCTTCATAATACATGTAAAGCGTCTCGTCAAAACCCCCCAGCTCTTCCCATACCTGCCGCCGCACAGCAAAGGAGGCGCCAGACACAGCCGCCACAGCTTTGGGTGTATTCATATCGTCGGCAAGGAAAAGGAAACCCCGACCAAAGACCAAACCAGTATAGTGGACGTCCTGACCGCAAAGGTGGATCCGCTCAGGCTGTGACATCAACAAAATTTTTGACGTGGTCAGGCCAATTTCTTCTCCGTCAAGTCCTCGGGCCAATGAACTTAGCCAACCTGGCTCCACGTGAGTGTCCTGGTTGAGAAACACCAGGACGCGACCGACGGCTATGTCAGCCCCCTGGTTGCATGCTGCTGCAAAGCCACGGTTGATCGTATTTCTCACCAGCATCACCTCAGGATACCGACTCTGAACAAAGTCGGCACTATCATCTGTAGAAGCATTGTCGATTATGATGATTTCACAGTCAGTTCCGGCATCTTGTTGTACCGAGGTTAGACACTGCTCAAGGTACGCAGACCCATTATAGGTCACAATGATGATACTGGTGCTCGCCTTCGGTTTCGCTCCATTCATACAGTTTCGTTCCACAGCTATCGCTGATAAGGAGTCTGTGGTCGCTTGTAGTAAAGTTGTGTCTCGCCGTTGTCATAGACCTGATTCTCAGAAGCAACCATCGGCAGAGTCATTTTGAGGCGAGTATGGCGCAATCGCTCCGTCTCTGAGAGAAGAAAGTAACGATCTAGAGATGGGGGGGCACCTGTGTCAACAACGATATTTTCATATCCAGGGACAGTCGAATAAAGGACAGAATACACTGTAGACAACCGTTCATCCATCCCAACCCACATGGACGTATGCTGCAAGTGGGCATTGGTCCACTGAAGCGCCGCTCTCTCGGCGGCGTGGTAAAAGCTCCACTTGTTACTGACGACCGGATCGTTGGTGGCTTTTAAGAGAGAGGCAAACACAAACCACACAATCAGAAGCGCAAATCCTATACATAACAATCGTCGCACTCGAGAACCCAAACCACTTGAGAATAGCAAACGATGCAATCCTTGAACTGCCAGAATCACTGCAAAGGTTGTCAGGCCAGGTAAAACACGTAGTTG
This sequence comes from Chloroflexota bacterium, assembly GCA_024232355.1. Next base: position 44,848 of record JAAEPW010000187.1, read on the forward strand.
CAGATTGGCCGACAATACGCCAGCAAAATCCATAACAGTGGCTACACCGACTTGTGCAGCAAAACCAGCATATAAAAGCCAGGGCAATGCCTCTGGCAAGTGCAGCTTGGCACCACGCAACAGTTGATAGCCCTGACAAATCCACTCGACCAGGGATCCAAACAAGAGAAGCCAGGTGAGCAAGGTTAGGCCAAAGTAAACCCATGAACTGACCCAACCCCACCCGATATAGGCATATGGGTTGGCCTGGGGTTGAAAGCCAAGCAGCAGTGTTGCGATCCGGTCTACCATTGTGGGCAGGATACTTAACACATTCCTTGCAGGAGCATAAAGATAGAATAGAGAAAGGTAAAGAAGAATCATACTGGAGGCTGAGATGATAGCCAACCGTTGAAAGTGATCAGGTGTTGCCCGCTTCTTCAAGCGAGCATGCCACTTGTTGATAGCTAATCCAAGCAAAAAGCTCACCAGGATGGCCGTAATCAATGTCGAGGCAAAAAAGGAATTGGTGGAAATCATTGCATAGATGGTCAAATAGAATAACACTACATAAATGGCGAAACTTTTTAATCCCTGCGGTCTTGTTGCACTGCGATACAAGAGAAGTATAGCTACCATAGCCAGTGGCCAGGTCAGCTTTTCGTGGGATCCCCGACTGGTCACAAAGAGAAAGTCGGCCTGCAAGTAAAGCAGCAGAGTTGCCAGCAAAGCCAAACTTGATTTTCCCAGTACAGTCTGAAAGAGAGCCGCTGCCGCCAGAGTCAGCGTGACCATACCCGCTACCGGCAGGATAATCGTCTGAAGCCTTAGTACAGAAACACCGGTCAAATGCGCCAACCATGCAATCGTCACCGGGTAAGAAAAGCCGTGATCGTAAGCCTTCCCGGCAGGTGCTACTGTAGCCTCTATGAATACGCCTTGGGCAGACCGGGTTAATCTAGCAGTGTCTATTTCCATCCAATTTCCACCAAAGCGAAAGACAAAGTAGATTCCTACTCCCAGTGCGTAAAGGATCAGCAGAACCAAATTGCGCATATTGTCCTTGTCAGGTTGTGCAAATCTTTTGTCCGGCTGCTTCATTCTACTTCCTTTCGCCCCAGCGATTGCAGAGCAAGAGAAAACAGTACCACGGCGATAGCAGCTAAACCAAACCCCAGTCCCAAAATCGCCCAGCTCCCTTTAGCCACGCCAACGCGTTCCAAGGCCCAATGTAGGTTCGGCTGAGGTGCGGCCGCCACCTCGACAGTGAGCTTTTCCACTGTCAAAAGTTGTCTGGTCTCTTTATCACCTACAGCCAGCCACCCTTCCCACTGTCCTGCCGTTGGTGGCACCCATATGAATGACACTTGCGACTCTTCACCAGCTAACAGAGTTACCTCTGTTTCATCTATCACTTGATCTGTACTGCTCGCCTTTGCCATATGAAGATATGCGGAGATTATCTCGGTATCCTCCAATCCCTTGTTTTGCAACGCAGCTATGATGTGCGTAGGCTGCAGAGCAATCGCTTCTCCTTCTACCCTCAGTGAGCCAGGTACCAGCGCTGGCCACGCTGGTGTCAAGGGTTGTATTTGAAACACCTCTTCATACTCCACAGCATATTTTCCAGGTGCTAATTCTTGCACACCTAACCGATCTTCCCCTTCAATTGTTTGAAACCCGGGGCTTAATTCCAACACGAAGCGAAAACCTCTATCTGTGGGCCGGAAATCTCGCAGTACAGCATCTTTGATACGAGTTACCGGTTCACCGAACTGAGTGATCATAGCTTCCAGGTCTCTTGGGTCTAGATCGTGGCGGCCAGCTTGTAGCTTTTCACCCAATGCGCTCCATTCTTCAAAGGTTGCCGGAGGAAGCGTCACAAAAAGGGATTCCGGCACATCAATACGCGATACGATCACCTCGTTCCTGATGCCCAGGATAAGCCAGTTATGACTGACACTGAGCGACCCGAGTGCTTCGCCATCAAGCCAGTAGGTCCATTGGTCAATGTAACTGTCTTGATTGATGTTGTCATATTCAATGCGCCCGTTGCCATCAGCCAAATTCCAAATGCCCTTTTGTGCTCCGAGCAGATGTAGCCGTCCATCAATTGGGCTGTAATACAGGTACGGTTGCCCGTTTAGAGCAAAGGAATATTCGCCGCGAAGACCTGGAAGGATATCGTTGAAGAAAGGAGCAAGCGACTGGTCAGTCAGTCCCGTGTAGTGGAGGGGAAAGACCCTTACTGCTTCTGGATCAAAAACCCGGTCGTTTTCAAAAAGCGGTTGGCCATTATAGAGATTGGCATAAAAGACGGGAGCCCAGGCATAAGTACCTTCTGCACTCAGCCCTGGCCATTCCTCATTAGCTACAAATGTTGCATAATCCCAAGTTTGCATAGTGACCCAAGTTGGCAATTCAGCGTAGGGAACACTTTTTATCAGGAACTCTTGAACATCTATAACTGTGTCTATAGAGTGCTGCCCAGCCAGTCCAATCTTATAGTCCCATCGCAAGTTGGGTGTATTACTTTGATTCCACGAGTATCGGATTTCATTGATAGGTGTTCGCAATTTGCTGTCAAAGGAAAAATAGGTGTCAGCATTGAGTTGGTGCATTCTGATATGCAGTTCCGGCAGATTATCCTCATCGTTGGCCAAGTCATAGTAAGCTTGCGGGTTTTCAAAGTCGGTATTGTTGACTTGGTCGCTCACCAGGTTCTCCCAGCTTTGAATGTGAAAGCCTGCTTCGATCGGATAACCTGTGACACCTGCCTGCATAATGGTAGCCTGCGACCAGTCCACAACGACGCCAGGTACAAAATCGAAATAATTATGCGTGGGTACACGCTCCACACTATCCAAAAAAGGCCAAAAGATAGGCCCTGGTAGTGGCTGTGGTCGATGTGCTCCTACATTCACCTCTACCCAGGCTCTAGATATATTTCCGCCGGGGGTAGGCGCCAAACAAGTGCATACCTCTGATTCGGGATTGTTATCCCGGTTGACATCCGCTACCGTGCATTGCCAGTCAGGGCTCCCATCTAATTTGAGCAACCAATCCTGCCTGGATTCTGACCAGAACCACAAAGCGGACGATGGGCCATCGAACAAGAATGTCAAATTCAGATCAAGAGTGCCATCAGGTTGAAACCAACCACGGGGCGTTTCTACGCTCAGTGACCAATGGTTGCTTTCCGTGATGTGTATGGTCGTCCCCGCGAGCATGTACTCTACGTGCCCGTCTCCATCCTGATCATCGTAAAAATAAGCAACTTGGCCATCGCCTTCATATCCAAAGACCACAATCAGTTCGGCCAAGTCGTCGGCATAGGCATCAAATATCCAGATATCGTTTTCAAAATCGGTGGCACTTTTCCAATTCTGGGACCAGACCATGTCATTGCCTTGATCGAGGACAGTTACCCTGTCATTCGGCGTTGTAAAGCTGCAGTCGATAATGGCCAGGTCGGGATTACCGTCCTGGTTTATATCTTGCTGTAACACCTCAAACACAGTGACGCTTTCCTGTGCATTGGCCGGGGAAACGCCAGTTAGCGTGACGCCCACAATCAGAATAAGGCTGATGATATACAGGATTGAACCTCTGTGACTTGTCCTAGTCTCTATAGGCAAGAGCGTTCCTACAATATGCATCGTTTTCGTCCACCTTAAAGGGCCTCTAATCTGTCCCGAATTGTACGTTGAATTCCATAGTCGAGATACTGGTCACTGAGATAACTCGTCGCCAGGTAAACGAGTATTCCGATGAGAACTAGAAATATGAACCCTGCGAAACCTACTGTTTTCAGGATAAAAAATCTGCATAGCGCCAGGATACCAATCACAATCAAGGTGTTGATCACCGGCAGTAGAATAACCTTGACCAATGGTCTTACTCCAAGCCCGGTTAACCGAATCATCCCAACTTGTGCAAAAGGATCAACCAAAACCACACTGAGCACCACAGCCAGCGCAGTCCCTTCAATATTCCTATGCATCGTCAGCGGCCAAATCAAAGCGGCAAGCAGTATCAGCCTTGCAAACACAAGTTTTGTCGTTAGATCAGGCCGGCCCAAGGCATAGAAGGCGGTACCCGCCATCTTGGAAATAGGCCGTGTGAACCCCCATAATGCCAGCAGTTGCAATGCCCGAGCCATAGGCAGCCACTTTTCTCCCAGAAACAATAGGATAAAGTCTGTCGAGAAAAAGAATATGACACCAGCTAATGGCGCAGATATGAACACGATCAATTGCAGAACTTGTAAATAAGCATCCCTTAGAACCGGAATGTTGTCCTGCAACTTTGAGAACGCTGGAAATGTAACCTCTGCAATGGCATCTGCGATCAGAGATGTGGGCAAGTTGGAGAATCTGTAAGCTGTCTGGTACAAGCCAAGAGATGCTGCTCCCAAGAGCTTTGCCACAAGAAAATCATCTCCATTCATAAATAAGAATAGCAGGCTGCTACCACTCAAGACCCAACGACCAAATTGAAACATCTCTTTGGCTTTGGCCTTGTCGAACTGGAGATGGGGGCGATAGGGGTGTGTCCAGTATGAGGCGATCAACCCAGCTATGGCTCCAGCGACGGAGCCCCAGACCAAGGCCCATGCATCCTTTGTAACCAGAGCAACGACAATGGTCACCACAAATTCGGTTACACTCATAATCACAAGGTATGCAAAATGTTTCGAGAATTCCAACTCTTTTTGGAAAAACAGAATCCCAGTGTTATAAAAACCTTGCACTAGAACCCGAACACTGAGAAGTCGTATCAAAGTCTTCACCGTCGGCTCGTTGAATAGTTGTGCGATAGGATTTGACACGAGTATCAGTAGCAGGAATAATAACATTCCCCTCAAAATTTGCACCGTCCAAGCTGTGTCCAGGTAAGGCTTGGCGGCTTTTCTTTGAATCAGTGCTATATTGAAACCTGTCATCGAGAACGTGTCCAAGACAGAGAGTACCAAGAGCGCTATACCCATCTGCCCAAAGTGCTCGGGCAACAAAAGTCGAGCCAGGATAAAAATCCGGATGAATGCCAAAGCATTCTCTGTTCCTTTCAAGGCAAACATCAACAGCCCACCGCGGCTTACCTGCCGAGCGAGCTTTTTGCCAGTTGTAGGCTCTGTTGCCTCTACAACGTTTTCTTTCATCACTCTCGTATCATATAGTACTTGCCAGATATCCGATCACGATGGATCAGAGATGTTTTTTCTCCAAAGAACTCGTCAATTGCCTTCTGAGCTCCAGGAAAACAGACCTGTTCCAATGTTTCGAGATACTCATCGAAAAGTATGATTCCCCCAGGAACTACTTTGGAGTAGAGCTGTTCCAAGACCGTGAGATATGATTGATACAAATCTACATCAATGTGTAGCAGGGCTATCCCAGATCCCCTGTACTTGTCAAGGCTGTCCCCGAAGAATCCACTAACAAGCGTTACCTGGGAAAGGGTGAACTGAGAGTCCAGACCAGCGTCACCTAAAAGGCTCAAGACACCGTGGACGCTCGTATCTCCCCATTCCCCTTTCTTGGGGTTTCTTGGGCTCTTGTCCTCCTTTGATGGTTCTGGAAAGCCCTCAAAAGAATCAAACCCCCAAAGCTTTCTTCCCTTCATCTCTTCTTTTACGAGAAAAGCAAATTGCAGCAGACTATGTCCTTGCCCAACTCCACATTCTACAACGTCACCCTTTATATCCTCGACAAGATCAAACAACCGTTTGAAATACAGAAAGCGAGTCATTAAAGGATAGCACATTTGGGGTATGCGAAGGAACCGGGTTCTCCGAATTCCAATCCCTAAGGATTTGAGCATCTTGTTTGCGGCGGATCCAACAATATCAATCATAAAACATCTCTTTTTGCTCCTCTAGGGAAGATCATCACTGTCTAGCTGTCAATACGAAACCTATGCAAACTTTGCTCAAGGCGAGATACCTGGTAACCAAGAAACTTGTACAAGCCATACAAAGGGCTATTCATTTGCTTCATAGTGATCTCATAACCACCAGACCCTGATCTATCGGGCGGTGAGTTTTGCGCAATCGCGACGATGGATAACCAGCGAAACCAGCGAATGGTGGTCAGTTTCGTCGTAATATGCCTGAGCTTCATATTACACGCAGAGAGCAAATGTCCGATAGATCCCTCTGAAAAGAAATTGATGTGGGTCATCAGGTTCCCGGTGTGTTTATACTCATCATGGCACCCCAGGGGCACCTCAATGTATAGCAATCCCTCTGGAGACATCGCGCGCCGTATGTTCATTATTTCAGTAACTGGATCCACCATATGTTCCAGAGTATGACAACACAAGGCAACGTCAAACGAGATTGTATCTGGGACCTCGCTCATCGTTTGGCACAGATAGCTTGCACCATCTATGAGGTCCCGTTTGCCATAGTCCACTACAAAGCAAGTGTTTTGATCCACAAAGTGTTTCAGGTTGTAGCCGTTTGCTCCACCCACATCCACAACATTCAAGTCAACAAGTTCCTTGTGATGTCCAAGATTTGCGAATATCTCTCGGGCTCTTTTGTCATCATAGATCGGGGGGCCGCACTGAGCCGCTCTTAATTCCGTACCCTGCAACTCGTCCATTACGGCGTACTTGATGGCCATATCTTTGTCTTCCGGGCGTGGGTTGAAAAAGACAAGACCGCAGTGCGTACATATTTCAAAGCTAAACTCTATCGGTTCTCGATGACGTAGCACCTTCTCAAATAAGATATAATTTCGAACATAGTCTATATCCAAAAGATTGGCATGGGGATTATCACCTGGAGGTGATACCTCTCTCGTGAGCAGTCTTTTGAATTGCTGTCCTTTGCATATCGGGCAAGAGTCGACCACTTTCACTTGCCACCTCCTCCACTATCTACCATTTCCACCGTCGCCAAGGCAACAAGCTTTCGATAAAACCGCGCGCTATGCCGATCCAGCCTACTACCATATAGAGCAAGAACAGCATATATTGCCAGAACAGTCTTGGACGTGGCACACCGCGTAACTGTGTCAGATGTGTAGATCGCACCTGGTTGAGCGTCAAATACCACATAATCGTGGCCCATAGAGCCCCAATGGTCTTACTACTGATCGTACCTCCAATAATTGGCGCACCGAGCATAAACAACGCCACCAGTCCAGCTCGCAGGTTGTTCAGACGCCCTCGGATAGTGATCGTTTCATCTTTCATCCCTAGAAGAACTGGGTTACGGAACCAACGTGATATTTGTCGCCAGTACGCAGTGACAGTGTCGGAATAACGAGTGCGGACCCGGCTGTCCCGTATGAACCGGATACGATAACCACCGGACAGCAACTGGTTGGAGAGAAATAGGTCGGTCCCGATAGGCGCAGGTGGTTCAAATGCCGCTACTTGTTCCAGTGCCTGGCGCTTGATAGCGGCATTCCGACCAATGAGGCTGGCGACATATTCGCCGCCAACAACCTCAAAGTAAGCATTATGAATCCATTGGTAGATCACAAAAGGGTTACCTAGTTGGGCATCAATGGGTTTCCAGGAACCCGTCGTAACTTTTTCCGCATCACTGATTACCGGTTCGATCACCTTTTCAAAGCAATCATCGTCCAGCAAACAGTCAGCATCGGTGAGAAAAATGACTTGGCTGCTGGATCGCTCGAAACACCGCTGCAGGGCTTTTTGCTTACCCTCACTTGGATACTGTTCCAACACGACGACGTTGGGAGCAGTGTAGCGTTGTGCTACATCCAATGTTTGATCGTCTCCGCCCGCACATACCACCAGTTCTATGACCGGGTAGCGCAGGGCCAGAATGGATTCAATACACGGACCAATGCCGCTTGCTTCATTCCAGGCTGGCAGCAGAACGCTAATACGGGGCGTCTCGTTTGAAAGGAATAGCGGGGCTTGATGTGTGGCGATTTCCTGAACTCGCCTCTTGTCTCTGCGCCATTGGAACCAATTGGCTGCCCCTGCCGCAAGCAAGCCACCGATCAAGAGCCACGCCGCGTGGTCTTCGAGCCAACCGATAGTCGCCTTCAACGTGTGCATCAAGAGTTTCACTACTTGACTCCCCCTCCAGGAACACAAATCTCGGCCCAGGCAGAACCTTTTCTGCACTGATAGACGATCTCTTCTCCCACCCACAATTCGATTGTCACTGCATCCTCACGATATTTCGCTATCTGGCCGCGAAATACACAAGCTGACTCTGTGCCGTTGGCGGCAGCTTTTCCCAGTTTCAGATCACCTTGAACCCGACTTGTGAGGTAGCGAAAGGCTTTATCAACCCACCCACATACCGGGAGAACGTCCCGAAACTCGGGCAGTTGAGTAGGTTTCCGCTGTGAAACTTGGGCGGCAAAACCGTGTCCTGTATGGATTCCCCCAGACTGATTCTGTCCATTCAGCATCCAAGTCAACGTATTATCCTTACGGATCTCCATTCCTGTCTCCGACATCAGGCGCATAGCCCGTAGGATATCGCCCACCCCCGCTATCCACTGGGGATACCGATTTGTGCGGCCGTCGCCATAGACGACTTGCGGGAACGATCCATCCGGTAAACGACAGCGCAGAACAAAAGACATCGCCCGCTGCGCCGCTTGCAGGTAGCGATTATGTTGTGTATACGAATACCCCTCCAGCAACGCGGGAATACATCGAGCGACGTAAAAAGGGAAGAAGCGGGATGATCCCTTGCCCGCCAAGCTGCTCTGGTCAATAGCGCCATCCAGAAGATAGTCAGAGGCAGGGGCTTGGTGTCGCAGTATCGTGTCAAGTGTAGGCAAGGCATACTGTTCAATAAGTTTGTCATCTTGCTGAAGGGTCGCCAAAGCAAACAGTGCCTCTACAGTCGTAGCCGACTTGTTGGGTGTGAATGCTGGATAGTTGGGCGAATTGCCAAAACCACCCGCCTCGTCATCCCAAAGCCGCTCAAGATAGTACCCCCGTAGATTACGCTCGGCAACCAGTGCATATTGTTCCCAGGCATTGTCACCTCGTGCCCGCAGTACTTGGGCCAAGCGCAGCAATGCATAATCACAGGCTGCCTCGTGGGGTGTACCGCCAGAATGTGGATTCAACTCGAAGCAGGAATCCCGAAAATTACCGCTCGGCAGTTGTCCTCGTGCTAAATCATCTCCAGCTCGACGGGCTTTGTCCAGCCATTGTTCATCGTCCGTTCGCCCATAGAGATTGAGATATCCAATGATAATACCCTCGTAGCGCCAGTCCAAACCGGCACCGGTGAACTGGAGGCTGTTTTGCCACCAGTGGGCCACCGGCCCGCCGTATCCATCAGATGCACGCATACTATCAAGCCATGCATCCAATTTTAATACAGCCTGTTCGATCCTGGTCTGCATTTCCACTTTCATCATTGCTCACTCATCAGAGCGATCACAAATGCAATCGTCCTGCGCATCTGCATCTACGATTGCTTCCTTTGTCCCAATAAATAGAACCGATTGGCGGTGTCATAGGGGCTCTCCGAGAAAGCGATCTTGCGCCAAATCGCCAACGAGGTTACGATATCAAATAAACTGCCCAGCTTTTGAAATGCGCCAAGACTCTGCCTACGCAACAGTGAACGCTCAAGATTGCGGCATTGCCACTCATAATCGCCGGCGTACAGCACCTTGACCAAGAAACCACAACTACTGAGTATGTGCCTCAGTTCAACCAACTCTACCTCAGTGGGAAGGCCACAAGTCACGTGCTCGTGGAGCCAGCGGTTGAACGTGCCATGTATTGTATAATGCAGCTTGTCCAGCTTGTCCTCGTATGCTGAATGGGCCTGGGTGCCCAATGGCGCCGCTATCAGCACAAACTGTTTGGCAACCCGCATACATTCCTGGACAAAGCCCTGTCTCAATTCCCGAGGAAGATGTTCCAACGTGTCGAGACTGACCACTGCATCAAAGGTACGTACACCAAAAGGAAAAGTTTCCCCTCCATATCTGACGTCCCCACTCGTGTCGATATTGAGGGTGATCACTCGTGCATCATGAACAAAGTTGGCTAACGCACCCGCTAGTCCTCCCACATCCAGGATCAGGTTGCACCCGGCCTTCCCCAGGAGCAAGTCCACGGCTTTGTGTCGTTCATAGCTATCGTAGGGTAAAAGTTTGCCAAACATCAGATTCCGATCATCTAATCCCGTGCGCGCTGTCCAGGCTTCACCCACGCTTGGCTACGAGCATCCACACCGGCACCCACTTTGTTTGCCACCCACGCACGATGTAGGTTTGCCGAAGTGCAGCAAAGCATCGATCTACCAGATCGTCTCGTCCCAATGCTGCCGGAAGACGACTGACAGCCCCAGATAACAGACTCAACGGACCGTGGAATCCAACCATCTGTTCTACGATCCATCCTCGGCGACTCAGTGCCCTCGCGACAGCCCGGGAAGAGTTTAACGGCTCAAGAGCAGGCAGGGAAGTGGCCTGCCCCCACTCCGGTAGCAGGCGACGAAGCCTGGTGGTTCCAAGAACATAGAGCCGGGCGGCAGAAGGTGCTAGCTGATGAATATCGCTCAAGATACTTTTCCACGTCTGCACCTCTGGTTCAGCCCAGACAATCACACTTGGATAACTATGTTTGTCGCCATCCCGAGTCGAGTTCAAACTCACCTGTCCCCAATCAACCTCCGGCCCCATCGCTGACCTGATCGCGCCATCCAGTTCCCATTCGCGTGTAAACCATAGTGCCGTACCCCTGGTCAACCTGCGTGCCAATTCTCGGGCATAAAAAACACCGCTGGCAAAGATAGCCGCTGTCCCCCCTAGACGATTGATCTCTACAGCGCAAAGGTCGAAAGCGTGATGATAGGCCAGACTAGAGCGCTTGGGGGACCATGGAGCACCGACTGGTAGCGAGACACGATCGGTGAAAGTGGCTGTCAAAAGCTTGTGCTCAACCGTGAGTGGCTCCATTAGCCAGCACCTCCTCGTAGACCTGTACCAGCCGGGGCAGAATTTTCGGCCAGGCATATTTTTCCTCTACCTTGGCTCGACCTCGCTCTCCCATCTCTCGTCGCCGCTGGGGAGAACTCAATAGCGTCTGTATCTTTTCCACCAGATCATTCACATCCCCTGCTTTGACCAACAGTCCATCCTCCCCATCGTTCACTACCAAGCGGACGCCAGGTAGGTCACTGGCGATGACCGGTTTGCCACAAGCCATAGCCTCAATAAGCACCAGACCAAAGGATTCTTGGAGCTGTGACGGCAAGATGGTCACGTCGGCAGCGGCGTAGACACCGGGTAAATCTCGATGAGCCACTTTTCCCAGAAAATGAACGCGTGAGTCTATTCCCAGTTTTTTTGCAAGGTTCTGGTATTGATCTGCCCGGTCGCCATCCCCGGCTATGAGCACGTGCAAATTGGGCTTTTGTACTGTTCTGACGGCTTCAAATAACAGATCAACTCGGCGGTAATGATGGGCCAAGTCCAAGGGACCAACGAACAAGATGATCAAATCATCGTCCGAGATGCCACACTGTCGCCGCATCGCCTTACCATCCAATCCTGGCTGGAAAAGTTCCGTATCCACGCCGTTGGGTACTTCGGCTGTGTCGTCCCATCGTTTATGAAACAGTGAGGCCAGACGAGAGAACGCAGCGTGATCACATGAGACCACAGCCAACTTGCGTGCTCCCCAAAAGACGAGCCGAGTTGAGATCGCCGAATACGTATCAAATAGATACCGTCGCAAGCCGTAGCCAATCAAGTCGTTGTGATGTGTGATAACATAGGGAATCTTGTGTAATTTCGAAACGGCCCAGATCAATTCAGAACCAAAAATAAATGGGTGATGTAGATGGATAATATCAAATTCCTTCAACCCTAACAATCCAGGTAAAAGAGGTGCGTTTCCAACGCGAAATTTAACTGGCAATCGGTGGACATTGATTCCTTCAGGATAGATGAAATCGCCGGGCGGATAGTCGGCAGTAAAAACGGAAATGTCGTGGCCCAGTTGGGCCAGACCCAAAGCGTTGTAATAGCAGACCATTCCCGTCCCTGTATAGTGGGGCGGGAAAGTGGCCGTCACGTGGGCAATACGCATCTTTCACCTCGTCCAAGTACCAATCGCGCCACCCCCGCAGCTATGTGGAGAAAAGGACCAAATATCGCCCATGCCACTCGTGCCATCCGTGGGCCAGCCAGTTGTGCAAAATCCAGACGCCACTGGCACTGATCCAGAAACACCATATCGGGGCATGCGCGGCGAGCTTGTACATGTCGCCGCTTTTGGGCGATTTGCATCCGGTGTGCCAGCACCCAACGGTAGGCGTGAATTTTCTGAACAATGGCTCTGGGATTGTGCGACAGCAGCCATCCCCACGTGATCACTTCTACCAACAATAGCGTGGGTAACAATCCCAGCAGCGTACGCCAACTGAAGGACTTGAGCAGCATCAGATAGCGGCCTTGCTCGACGTAAAACGTCTTGCGGGTGCCCACCTCAACCTCATCGTAATCATGCCGTATTACTGCTTGCGGCACGTACAAACAACGGTACCCCTCCAGCCACACTCGTAGGGAAAGGTCCACATCCTCCATATAGAGGAAAAAATCTTTATCAAAACCACCCACGGCTTCGAACACCTCACGCCGAACAGCAAACGCTACACCCGAGATCGCTGCAACCAAAGTCGCTTCATCAAAAGCTACCCGAGAGTCTCCAAGTCCACGACACATACTAATGCCGCTCAAGTGAACATTCAGTCCAGTCACGTTGATGCGGTCAGAATTGTTCTGCAATAGCACCTTGGGTGTCACCAAACCAATAGAGGAATCCTCAGCCAGAGGACGGACCATCGCTTCTAACCAGCCATCAGTGACTATTGCATCAGGGTTGAGAAAGACAAGAAATGTTCCCTTGGCACACCTGGTTCCCAGGTTATTACCTGCGCCAAAACCAGTATTCCGCTCACTCCGCACGGCCCGGATAGACGGAAATTCGGCTTTTACACGCTCCACGGCCCCATCGGTCGAGGCATTATCCACCACCACGATCTCAACTGTTGACCGAGTAGAGCGAATAGACGCGACACAATCTCGCAAAAGATCGCCCGAGTTGTAAGCTACTATGATGACGCTAGTCTGAAGATCCAAGGATTGGGCATCAGGAAAAGCATCAGACTCATCTGTATATGTGCTTGCAGTCATCACGGGAGACGTGATCATGTAGTAGATTCCTCACGCAGATTATGCGTCGAACGCGGACAGGGCTCTATGTTTGAGCACCATCAGTGCCACCCCCACGCCATGTAGCACCGGGTTCATACTGTGGCTTGCCTCGTGATAGATGCAGGATATCGGCACCTCCACGACGCGCAGATCACGCTTTCTGGCCTGCACCAACAATTCCACACTAAAGCCAAAGCCATCTTCGGTGATGCGCAACCTCTCCAATGCCCTTTTGCTGTAGCCACGGTAGCAGCTCTGCGTGTCAACTATTTTGGCTTTAGAGCCAACGTTGTAGAGAAAAGTGATGACGTCAATGCCAAACTTACGGTAGCGTGCAATCTCATACTGCTCAAGGAAACGAGAGCCGATAACCAGATCCGCCTCCTCATTTAACAACGGCTGCAAGAGGCGGGGGAGTTCATCGGGATCGTGCTGGTCATCGCCATCCAGCGTGATCAAGACATCAGCGCCATTCTCCCGCGCGGCCCTGAAACAAGTCTTGTACGCTCCTCCAGGGCCCTTGTTGATATCATGCCGAATGACCGTGGCTCCAGCAGCCTGCGCTACCTCGGTCGTCCGGTCGCTCGATCCATCGTCCACTACGATCACCTGATCCACGTACTGGCTGACCCTACGCACCACGTTATCAATGAATCGCTCCTCGTTGTAGCAAGGGATAGCGGCGATCACTTTGGACTGATGTGTCGGCACCTTGTCGCTCATCCTGTCACCTTACCTCCCTCAAACTCCCAGGCAAGCGCGCTGTCTGGATTCCACAACCTCAGACTGCTCGGCCTGCCTTCTTCCGATCTCCGCAAGGGGCACAATCAACCTGGATGGATAATCCATATCCCCCAAACGAGAGATCCATTTTTGTGCCCGTTGTTTCCTGAAAAGCTCAACTATCAGATCAAACCCCCCGTCGGAAAGAGCGCAGAACCCTTTGCGCAGCCAATGATTGACCGTCAATTCTCGTCCCTCAGAACGATGCCAAGCCCGCTCGTACTCGGCCAGCACCTTTTTAGAACAATCGCCTTGCTTGATCGCCTCTACCGCGGTGGCGGCGGCCAGTTGCGCAGCCCGGATGCCAAAATAGAGCCCGCCTCCGGTAGTGGGTTTGGTCTGCCGTGCGGCGGCACCCACGAGCATTATCTGGTCGGCCACAAAGTCTCGCGCTGGTCCCAAGGGAAGGGGCGCTCGCCGGGTCTCGTGCACGACGAAATCACCAAACTTGGACCGGATTGATTCGAGAAATGCCTCAAAATACCGGCGTGGTGACCCTGTCGCACCGATACCGATACGAGCCACGCCGTCCGGCATCGGAATGATCCAGCCGAACCAGTCAGACGCGACGTCGTTCCCCACAAAAATCTCGATCGAGTCTGTCCCTGCCTCCTTGAAAGTAATGTCCGCTTTGACTGCTGGGATGATTTCGTGTTTATGCTTCCGGCCCATCCACCGGGCCACCCGAGAACTAGCACCATCCGCGCCGATCAAGAGGGGGGCGGAAAGGAAGCGAGTTTCCTTTCCTGTCCGTACCTTTACCCGCACGCCCTCATTCAACCGCTCAAAGCCACACGCCTGGGTGCCAAGCATCAATGTAGCCCCAGCCTCGACGGCGCGCTCGGCGATGAGTTGATCGAATTGAGGACGGTCAATGGCAACTGCCTGCACAGAGTTGGAACGCAACCAGAGCGTTTGACCGCCGGGCCCCCAAACCCGAGCACTGCTGAACTGAACCAAGCCCATCCCTTCCGGGATTCCCCCAACGAGATCCAAGGTTCTCGGGGAGACCAATCCCGAACAATGATTGGGCAATCCGATGCTCGTGTGCTCTTCCAATAATGCCACATTGAGTGAAGCCTGAGCCAGCGATTTAGCAGTTGCACTGCCAATCGGTCCTGCGCCAACGACGATGACGTCAAAAGTTGTGTTGTTGGTCTTCATCTAGATTCCGTGATTCCTCCAAATCGTTTCAAGAACCTGTTATCTGGTACTATGCCGCTTGAGCATTGATCACACTCTGACTATTTCCCGGGCGCTGAATCACCCGATGAGAATGTTGCTCGCTTATTGATCACTATATTGCAAATACTATTATACTCTATCAACCTTCCAATTGCCTTACAAAATAGGCTAAAAACCTTCCAAAAACCTTCCAAATTGGGAGGGTCAACTATAGATGGGAAGATACGCTGTGTAGATATAACTGTGACTTGATCGCCGATTACAAAACCACGTCCAGTGCTGTATGGAGGACCGTTATGCCAAATGCATTGTACAAAGCATACCAAAAATGGAGCATTTAGGGGTTGCGATATCATTACAGTTCAATTAACAGGCCAGGGTTTCATTGTCGATATTCGATCCCGCACAAAACAATGGCAAAGGTGCTGACCTAGTTCTTTTTCATCACACCTACACTCATCAAAATACCCATTGCGACAAAGACAGTCGACGAAATCCACAACAAAAGTCGCTCAGGGATGAATCTACACAATTCTTGCCTGCTGACGACGTCCAACCGTGGCACCAATGCCGGGCCTCGCCGGTAAAGATAGCTCACACATCGACGTACTTGGCCACTGGGTTGATACTATCTTTCTCTCAAGGAACACCTTCTCCAAGAGCAGGTACTGATCCTCACCGTCTATGACAATGCTCTCTACATCTTTGCTCTCAGGACAGTGGTTCCGGCGCCTTTGCGGATTCTTGGCTGGGTTCTTGCGTGTGCCGGCACTCGGGGTAGCGAGAACATCCCCAGAACACGCCACGTTTTCCCTTGCGTTCTACCAAATCTGCCTCGCACGCCGGACATTTACCCACGATGAACGGAGCGCTCCATTTGCACTTGGGAAATCTGGTACAAGCACGGAAACGGCCGTACTTTCCCTCTCGCAGTGCTACCTTTCCGCCACATTCGGGGCACGCTTCTCCGGTGGAGGCTGGTTTCCCCTTGTCCTTTGACACCGTTACGGGGTCAGCCAAAGCGGCTCCTTGGGCACGTTCCAGGGTCGCCGCAAACGGGTCGTAGAACTCGTGCAACACTTTTATCCATGGTCGTTCTCCCCGGGCGATACGGTCCAGATCCTCTTCCATCTGTGCCGTAAAGCCGACAGCGAACAGGTCGGGGAACTGGACCACCAAAAAGTCGCAAACCACAAAGCCCAGCGGGGTGGCCAAGAGCGATTTGCGCTGGCGTTCCACGTACTCTCGCTTGACAATGGTGCGGACGATACTGGCATAAGTGCTGGGCCGGCCAATGCCCAGTTTTTCCATTTCCTTGATCAGGCTGGCCTCGGTAAAGTGAGGTGGTGGTTTACTAAAGTGCTGTTCGGGAAAGAGACCGTACAGCACCAGCGGCTCTCCGTCGGTGAGTGGAGGAAGTACCTGACCGCCAGCGCCTTCTTCCTCTGTCGGTTTTCGCTCTGTAACCTCGTACGCTTTGAGAAAGCCCGCAAAGACGAGTTCGCGCCCACTGGCTCGAAAGACATAGGGCAGGTCTTGCCCATCTTGGGCGCTGGCAATGTCCACGGTGGTCACGTTATAGACGGCGGGCTTCATCTGCGATGCGATGAACCGCCGCCATACGAGTTCATAAAGCTTGGCCTGGTCGGGCGTCAGATGCTCGCGCAGATTGCGGGGCGTTCGCTGTGAAGACGTGGGGCGGATCGCTTCGTGGGCTTCTTGGGCCACTTTTGCCTTGGTCTTGTAGCGCGGTGGACGGGCGGGCAGATATTCGTTGCCCCAGTAGCGACTGATGACATCCCGCGCCTCTTGCTGGGCAGACTCGGCCACGTGGACAGAATCAGTGCGCATATAGGTGATCAGCCCGACGACGCCCTCTTCCGGGAGTTTGACGCCCTCGTAGAGCTGTTGGGCGACGCGCATCGTCTTGTCGGCTCCCCAGTGCAACCGGTTGGCTGCATCTTGCTGGAGGGTGCTGGTGGTGTAGGGTGGATAGGGGCGGCGGGATTTGCGCTGTTTCTTGACCTGGAGCACGCGGTAGTCGGCCCCTTGTAGCGCCTCGACGATGGCCTGGGCGTCGGCCTCGGTTTTGAGATCGGGCTTGTCCTTGTTGGTGGGACCGACCCGCACCAGCCGGGCGCGGAAACGGCGGTCGTCGTTCACTTTGGAGAACTCGGCGTCCAGCGTCCAGTATTCGACCGGGGTGAAATTTTCTATTTCTCGATCCCGCTCGACCACCAACCGCAGCGCCACCGTCTGCACCCGTCCGGCTGACAGCCCCTTGCGGCCCTTGATCGCCTTCCATAGCACGGGGCTGACCTGGTAGCCCACCAACCGGTCGAGGACGCGCCGCGCTTGCTGGGCGTTGACCAAGTCCATATCTAGGCTGCCGGGAGCCGAAAGCGCGGCTTTTACGGCCTGGGGTGTGATCTCGTGAAATGTGACCCGGTGCACCGGCTTGCCCCGCACCTTGGCCGCCTGGAGGACGTGCCACGCGATGGCCTCGCCCTCGCGATCAGGATCGGTGGCTAGGTAAATATCAGAGGCGTCGTCCAACCTCCCTCGGATGCGTTTGAGCACTTTGCGTGCCCCTTTGCTGAGGTGGTAGGTGGGCCGAAAGTTGTGCTCGACATCCACGCCCAATTGTTTCAGCGGCAGGTCTCGCACGTGTCCCATCGAGGCGAGTACCCGGTACCCGCGTCCGAGAAAGCCTCGCAGGGCTTTGGCTTTGGTAGGTGATTCCACGATGACGAGGTGCATATGCTAGATTTTACTATCCTCGATCGTACCCGTCAAGCAGCACTTGTTCATTCCCATTTTCTGTCCTTAACCTGTCAAATACCGCTTTGAATTCTCTGTGCATAGTTTCTCGTTCATTCTCAGGCAACAGTGTCACATTCACCGCATTCAATACCAATTGCTCAATTGTATCCTGATCCCAACTGAAATTCTCGTGTCCTACAATGTATTCATTTGTCAAAGTGGTATTGAACATTGGTGGGTCATCACTATTTATCGTGATATACACGCCTTCTTCCATCAGACGTGGCAGACTATGTGCGGCCAAAGACGGAAATACTTTCAAGCAGATATTGCTGGTGGGGCAAACTTCTAATGGAATCTGTTTTTCTCGCAGATGCGCTACTAGTTCCGGATCCTCTATAGCCCGGACGCCGTGACCTATTCGCTGGCTGTTGGCTACTTGTAGCGCCTTCCAAATGCTGGTGGGGCCTTCTATTTCGCCAGCATGCAATATGCAAGGAATACCGGCTCTTTTTACTTTATCAAAAGCCGTTTGAAACTTTTCCGGTGGATTGCCTGTCTCTGGACCACCCAGCCCAAAAGCGATCACGCCATTCCCGTAACCTTTAATAGCCCAGTCGGCTATTCTTTCTCCTTCCTCCGGCGCAATGTGGCGGGGAATATCCATTATCATCCCCATTCGTATTCCTAGTTCCTTTTCTGCCCACGTTCGGGCCCGATTGATGGCATCCAATTGCGTACGATAATCAAGTTGGTTGGTCAAATATTGATTGTAGGGCGTAAATGTTACTTCGCTATAGACAATATTTTGTTCCGCTTGACCGATCAGAAACTCGCGGGCGATTAATTCGATATCCTCGGCTGTCCGCAGGCATCCAGAAACTGTCATGTAGATTTCCAGAAAATGGCTAAAATCACGAAAAGTGTACCATTCCCGCAATCCCTCTAGATCATCTGCGGGCAAAGCAATATTGTGCCGTTTAGCCAGTTCCAACAGTGTTTGTGGTTGAACCGAACCTTCAAGGTGAACGTGCAATTCAACCTTGGGCATATGCTCTATGAATTTCTCAATTCTATCCATCTGGTCCCCTTTGCATTCAGCATTTTTGACTTTGAGCTGTCTAATTTCAAGAGTCGTTTGTTAGTATATCTCTACTCCCTAAAGAAGTCAAAAACGAACATCCAACTCGCTTATCGCGTCGCCTCCGGTTGCACACTCGGTGAGATTGCGGTACAATTTCGGACAGAGACCGCATGACGGGATTGTAGATCTCTTGTGAGCAACACAGGCAGTTTGAAAGGAAACAAGATGGAGACCAGGCGAACAGCTTTTTTACTGATCTTTATACTCTTGTTATCTGTGTGTGTGGCAGCATGTCAGCCGCCCATCACACCATCTTTCACCGTTACATCACCTCCTTCTACGCTGGTTCCTCCTACGCCCATACCATCATCCACATCTATTGCTACGCCTTCCCCTACACCTCTGCCTACATCTACTTTTACACCTATACCCACGTCTACGCCTTTACCAATTCTTGATACGCCTACGCCGATCCCCGTGCCTACCTCCACCCCCTTGCCTAAATCGCGCACTGATTGGACATTGTACACAAACACCAACGATGTGACGGATCTTGTTTTTGATCAGAACGGCAACCTATGGGCCGCAAGCAGCGGCGGGGTCGTGCGTTGGAACCTCGCAGATAGCACCCACGTCAAATATATGATAACAGACGGCCTGCCGGACAATCGCGCTCATTCCGTCGCCGTGGCTCCCGATGGTGCGCTCTGGTTTGGTACGGAGGGAGGACTTGTTCACTTTGATGGAGAGGTTTGGATTACCTATACCTACGATGACGGCCTAGCGATTAATTCTGTCCGCTCCGTTGCCGTGGCTCCCGATGGTACGGTGTGGGCTGGTACGGCGAGGAGCGGTGTCTCTCGTTTTGATGGGGAGACGTGGACCACTTTTAGACAGAATGACGGCTTGGTTGACGACTGGGTGCATTCCATCGTCATTTCCCCTGACGGCAGTGTCTGGTTTGGCACCTGCTCGATATGGAGCCCCGCCGCGAGCGATAATCCCCATTGTTCTGGTCTCTCCCGCTTTGATGGGGAATTTTGGACTGCGTTTACCTCCGAGGATGGACTGACACACGACCGAGTCAATGCCATCACCATAGACCCTAATGGTGCGCCCTGGGCTAGTACTGGCGCAGTGTGGGAAAGCGACGGTCGCTATGGCCTCTCGCGCTTTGAGGGGGCGTCCTGGATAACCTACATCGAATATACCTCCGACAATACTCCATATTGGCTGGCTGAAAACTGGGTCACTGCTCTTGCAGTGGCCCAGGACGGCACGTTGTGGGTTGGCACTCTGGCAGAAGGCGTCTCACACTATGACGGGAATCGTTGGACCACCTACACCGCCGCCGATGGCTTGGCAAGCAAGGCGATCACTTCCATCGCGATCGCCTCAGATGGGATCCTTTGCTTTGGCACCACGAGCGGTATCTCTTGCTTCGACGGTGGGACCTGGACCACCTATACCACCAATGGTCCGGCAGATAATACCATTATGGACGTCGCCGTAGCGCCTGACGACACGGTGTGGGTTGGCACCGGCACGATGGGACCTTTTGCCTCTGGGCGCGGCGTTTCCTATTTCGATGGTCAGACTTGGACCACATACACCTCCAAAGATGGTTTGGTGCATAATATTGTCAATGCCGTCGCTGCCGGACCTGATGGCACGGTGTGGGTCGGCACTGGCTCTCCCGACGATGTGGGTTTTGGCGTATCCTATTTTGATGGTCAGACTTGGACTACCTTTACCGAGAGCGATGGCCTGGTAAGCAACCGGGTCACGTCCATTGCCGTGGCTCCCGATGGTGTGGTGTGGGTCGGCACCGATGCAGGTATCTCTCGTTTCGATGGGCGGGTCTGGAAGACCTATTTGGAAGGCAAGATCGTTGATTCCATTTTCGTTGTGCCTGATGGCACAGTCTGGTGCGGTGCTGGTCATTGGGTGGGTCGTTCTCGGCGGCACAGTGTCTCCCACTTTGATGGTCAAGAGTGGCGTACCCATTTTGTAGATGACCAAGTCACCGGTGTTGCCGTGACGTCTGATGGCGAGATCTGGATCGGCACCTACGACGGGGGCGCATCTCGTTTCGATGGTCAGGACTGGGTCACATTTGCCCAGGAGGATGGATTGGTAGACAATCATGTCCTGTCTATTGGAGTGGCTCCTGACGGTGCGGTTTGGTTCGGCACCTATAGCGGCGTTTCTCGTTTTCACGGTGGGAACTGGACCACCTACACCACCGTCGATGGCTTGTCGGGGAACGTTGTCGAGTCTATCGCCGTGGGCCCCGAGGGCGCGCTTTGGTTTGGTACCTCTAGCGGCGTTTCCCGATATGTACCTGCGGATTGATTTTGAGAAACTAATATGAGGAGTGGACATGTGTGATACCATGGTCGCTGTCGGTAACACTACAGCCGACGGCACAGTGATCTTGGCAAAGAATAGCGACCGCGTGCCGAATGAAGCCCACGTGCTGACACATATTCCTCGGACCAGGCACAAACCGGGCGCGATGGTCAAGTGTACCTATATCGAAATCCCACAAGTGGAGGAGACCTACGAGGTGCTACTTTCCAGTCCTTTTTGGATCTGGGGCTGCGAGATGGGGACCAACGAGTGCGGGGTGGCGATTGGCAACGAGGCAGTGTTTACCAAAGAGCCTTACGGCAAAGCGCCTGGCCTGATCGGGATGGACTTTATCCGGCTGGCGTTGGAGCGGGCCGACACGGCGCGCAAAGCGTTGGAGATTGTCACCGAGTTGTTGGAAACCTACGGCCAGAGTGGTAATTGCGGTCTTTATCACGAGGAATACTATCACAACTCGTTCATCATCGCCGATCCCACCGAGGCGTGGGTGTTGGAGACGGCGGGCCGGTTCTGGGTTGCTGAACGGGTGCGCGATGTGCGCACGATCTCCAATGGCTTGACCATTGGCAGCGAGTGGGACTTGGCTTCTCCAGGGTTGGTCGAACATGCTATTGAGAAACGTTGGTGCAAGTCGGCGGACGATTTTCACTTTGCTCGCTGCTACTCTGATTTTTGGTACACTCGCTTTGATGGCTGTCTCGCCCGCCAGCGCCGTTCCACTGAATTGCTAGAGACGCAAAAGGGGCGCATTACGGTCGAGACTATGATGGCGGCCCTACGCGACCATGGCCCTCGGGCCGTAGACCCGCTATGGAACCCCAGCAAGGGCGTGTTGATGAACACGCTCTGCGTACACGCCAGTTTTAGCCCGCTCCGCCCTGGACAGGCCACGGGAGCGATGGTCGCTCACCTTGCGTCTGACCTACCGACTGTATGGCTAACTGGCACCTCTTCTACCTGCACCGGCATCTTTAAACCTGTCTATTTGGACAATGCCGGACTGCCTGATTTAGGAACAAGAGCAACCGACACCTATGATCCTGATGCGCTCTGGTGGGCCCACGAGCGCTTGCATCGAGCCGTGATCCGCGACTATGCCACCCGGCTACCCTTGTACCGTGAGGAACGAGATGCCCTGGAGGCGGCATTTTTGCGCAAGGCAGCCGAGATGTATGACCAGCACCGTGGTGCGAGTGCCAAAGAACGGGTCGAACCATTAAGAGATTTTACTGCTGTCTGCTTTGAACAGGCAGCCGAGGCCACGGCACGCTGGACCGAGACTGTGTCATCGACACCTATACGGCACCGTCTGCCAAGACTGTTTTCGAGGGCTTGGGACAAGTTCAATCGGCAAGCTAGTTTTGCGTAAACTAAAAAAGTGAGGCAACGATGAATCAATACACCGATCTGACCATTCTGGAAGAAAGGGTGGCATCATACCCTGACAGCGTTGATGATATTCACATTCTGGCGGACGCGTATGCCGATCAGGATCGTTGGGGGGATGCTGTCAAAAGCTACAAGGCTGCTATTGCGTTGGACGCAGGCAACGTGGATTTGTATAACAGTTTGGGTACAGCTTTTGAAAAATTGGGTGATCTAGAGGAGGCCGAGTACGCCTATCGACAGGCCATAGATCTCGGCCCCAGCAACTCGATAGCTTGTCATAATTTGGGTACTCTATGTGAAGATCAGCAACGTATACCGGAAGCGATCACCGCGTATAGAAAGTGCTTAGAGCACTCGACTGATTCCGATGAGCGCTCCACAGTGGGGAAAAGACTGTCGACACTACTACCTGAAGACGAGAAGGTTGTGCAGACAAGTGTCACTCAAAGAAACGTCCTGCGAATGCACGAGCGTATTCGCTCTTGGGCTACCACGTCGTTGATATTCGGTGGATTATCCATTTTCGCTGGCGGCACGTTCGACCCTGTATGGGGTGTTGTGATGATCGTGCTCGCGATTCTGTCTTGGAAAGTCAAGGTTCCGGCGATGTTCATACTGTACGCCGCATTTATGGGATGGGCAGCGGTATCGAATGCGATATCGGTGTTAACGGGCGGAGATATATGGTGGGGGATTTTGGTACTGGTGCAGATTTCGTGGACTGTTTCGATTTTTAAAGAGTTCAAACAGTACAGTCGGTTGCCGTTGCAAGAGCTATTTGAGGCTGGGGATTGGCCTGCCACTTTGGGCCCTCCACAAAATGGAACCGTTATCGCCGGACGCTTTGCGATAGCTGGTGCCGTATTAGCTGCGCTGTCCATTGTATTGCTGCCGCTCGTATTGGTAGCGAGTTTTGCACTCTCGTTCATTGCGGAAACGTCACAGACGCCGCAGATTTTGATATGGCTGTTATCGGGTAGTGTGGACATTGCCGTACTGGCTCTGGGGCTTTCTGGGGCTGCGTTATTGTCCAAAACTGAGCGCAAGATCTGGGCGATTGGTGGCGTGGTTATCAGTGCCTTGGTGTTGATTGGTTGGTTAGGATTCTTGTTGGTGATAGGCTTGGCGTAGGGAATTTTTGATATGACTTTTGGTACAACTTTTAACATTCAACGCTTTAGCACCGAGGATGGCCCCGGCATCCGCACGACCGTTTTTCTCAAAGGATGTCCGCTTTGCTGTGCTTGGTGTCACAACCCGGAGGGGATTTCCTCCCAGTCAGAATTGATGTGGTACGATGTGCGGTGCATCGGCGTTCGCGATTGCCTTGGTGTTTGCCCGGAGAACGCGCTAGATTTGACGTCCGATGGTATGTACATTGATCGCCAACGATGCACCGCATGTGGAGCTTGCGCCGATGCGTGCCCCGCTGGAGCACTGGAAATCATCGGCCGAAAGTGGTCGGCGGCGGAGGTGTTCGCTGAAGTGGAGAAGGACCTGACCTTTTACGAAACCTCCGATGGCGGTGTAACCCTCTCAGGTGGTGAGCCGATGACCCAGGTCGATTTTGTCGCGACTCTTGCTCAACTCTGCCAAAAAGCCGAAATCCACGTGGCTTTGGATACCTGTGGTATCGTGGCGTGGGAACGGTACGAGCGAGTGCTCCCATTGGTTGACCTGGTACTCTACGACTTGAAAATCTTTGACGAGGAACAGCACTGCGCCAGCACCGGTGTGGACAATAAGATCATCTTTGAAAACGCCCGCCGCATCGCCGCCACCGGAAAGCCAATGTGGATTCGCACTCCTATCATTCCCGGACATACTGCCGACGAGGACAATATCGCGGCATTGGCTGACTTTATTGCCGCCGAGTTGCCCACTGTCGAGCGATGGGATTTATTGGCCTATACTAATTTAGGCCAGCCCAAATACCGTCGACTCGACCTGCCCTATGGCTTGGAGGGCGCACCGCTCCTGACCACCGTCGAGATCAAGGCGCTCCACGCCGTCGCCGTCCGCCGAGTGCCAGTGGTGGTTTGGTCGGGTGCTACATCTTGATCAATTGAACAAGGGGTATCAAGTTTAGACCCAATACCCACGAATGAAAAATCAAGCTGATAGCCCCTTCACACCCATTGAAGAAACAGGAATTGTATACTATGTTGATAATGTCCAATATGGTGCGCATGCTCATACGCCAAGCGGCAGAAGAGTATGGCAAAGCCCCTTGCTCGATCAGTTTTCTCGACGCCCTGCATCACATTATTGACGCCGCTCCTCTGATGACGGCGGATACATCGAATCAAATGGACAAGTTTAGTTACTTGCTGACAATGATAGCCGACTACGATATTGATCGTCCGCGCCGACATCGCATCAATCATCGGGTGGTGAAAGTCAAGATGTCAAAGTTCAAACGAAAAAACAAAACTCACAACTCGGAAAAACGAGACTTGGAGAAAGAACTGAAAATCATCTGGGAACTCCCCGTTTCTTCAATGATGTGAAGGGGCTATCAACCGGATGCAAAAGGTAGCCCGCCGCAGAGCAGTGCCACAACCGGAATGGCAATCATTGCTGGTCTGGTCGGTATCACATGGCTGCTGATGCGTCGAAGAAAATCCTTGCTGCGATAGCAAGTTGAACATCAACATTCGGCGAACACTCTACGTTCGAAAGCAAGAGCCCCGTGTGCTATAGCACACGGGGCTCTTGCTGTGTGTCTGCCTACAACAATTTTTACCACAACCTCACTACATTTCCCACACATGTTCACAATTTCTTCACAAGTCTATGGCATACTAGAGTCAAATAGAAGAGGGCAAAGCGGCATTCAGAGGTGTGAACGTGCAAAAGATGAGATGGACATCACTTGGAAAAAAGAGCATGAGCGAGATTATTCGACTATTCGTGAGCATTGTCTTGTTCGTCCTAGTGGTCGGCATCTGGGTCTACCTCTGGGTCCCACTGACACCCGGCTTCTAAAATCAATTCAGGAGGTAAAAATGCGTAAGAAATGGTTTTTGTGGAGAGCACTGGGGACACTGGTTTTCTTGGGGATGCTAGCCGGGCTGCTGACAGTAAGCGGTATGGCGATCTATCGCACCGGCTGGTCACAGGGCTATGTGACGAGTCAAGTGGCAGTCGAGGGTGAAGAGGGCGAGATCGTGCCAGCCGCCCCACCCTACGCACCTTATGGATTCGGCTACCCAAGACGACACTATGGCTACCGCTCCTTTTTCTTCGGCGCGGGGCTGATCAAGATTGGTTTGTTCTTCTTGATGCTGGTCATGATTGGCAAAGCGTTCCGCTGGGCAACTTGGGGCAGGATGATGGCAGGCGGACCGTGGCGGATGGGTCCGCATCATAGGGGCAAGTGGGGCAGACGAGGATATGGACATCGGCATCACGGTCCCCCACCCCATCACAGCCCCGTTCCCCCGTGGTGCTGGGATTGGGACTCGTCCGAGGAACAAACCGACGAGACCCCAGCCGATCCCGACGTCGAAAGCGACACTGTGAAAGAGTAACAGCATCAAACACAAGCAAGGATGGGCAGTGCGTCACCAGAAAACTGGCACGGCGCTCAGCCCATCCTCGCGTTGTTAGATCTAACCACACACTCATTATGCCTCTGATTGTGAACCTTCTCGCTTCACATCTGGTAAAAGATTGAGAGGAGTAACATTATGGATAAAACAATGCCCAATATAGCATTTCGCGGAATGGCTTTTCTGATCACACTACGAGACCTGGTGATTCCCCACCGGGAAATCTTGAACGAAGCCAACGTCAAACTGGGATTCCAAGTGCTCGATTATGGATGCGGACCTGGAGGGCACATCACCGATGCAACAGAAATGGTGGGCGAATCGGGAAAGGTGTACGCACTGGACATCCACCCCTTGGCCCTCCAACGCATCCAGAACATTGCCCGCAAAAAACGACTGACAAACGTGGAAACCATCCGTTCCAACTGCCAAACCGGACTACCGGATTGCAGCTTGGACGTCGTGCTGTTGTACGACATTTTTCACATGGTGGACGATCCATTGGCACTACTAACAGAACTGCATCGCATATTGAAACAAGACGGCACCCTATCCTTTAGCGACCATCATATGCGTGAGGATGAGATCATAGCCGGGGTTACGACCAGTCGATTGTTCCGACTGGTTAAAAAGGGCAAACACACGTACAGCTTTGTCAAACAATAGCGATTGCAAAACTTGCATATTCACAACATCTGTGATACAAAGGCCAGCAGGTGGTAGAACATGAATGAAACAATTCTGGTTGTGGACGACGAACCAAAAATCGTCAAACAAGCGCGAGATTACTTGGAGCGGAGCAGCTTTCGCGTCGTTGCAGCGGGTGATGGCAAGACAGCACTGGCCGTAGCACGTCACGAACGACCAGACATGATCGTGCTTGACCTGAACCTGCCAGGTATGGACGGCCTGGACGTTTGCCGGGCGCTGCGGCGCGAGTCGGACGTACCTATCATCATGCTCACCGCCCGCGTCGAAGAGACCGACCGACTCATCGGGTTAGAGTTGGGCGCGGATGACTATATCACCAAACCGTTCTCGCCGCGCGAGTTGGTGGCCCGCGTGCGGGCAGTACTGCGTCGCGTGCAGGGCGGCGTTCACCAGCCTGGGCTCGTCCGTGCTGGCGACCTGGAGATTGACCTGCGCGGTCATCGCCTCACCCGCGCCGGTGAGCCAGTCAACCTCAGCCGTACCGAGTTCAACCTGTTGGTCGTTCTGGCACAGCACCCCGGCCAAACTTTTAGCCGCGCCCAGTTGCTCGACCGGTTGCACGGCGTCGCTTACGAAGGCTTTGACCGCAGTGTAGATGCCCATATCAAGAATCTACGTCGCAAGCTGGAAGTCGATCCCATCGAGCCGCGTTATGTGCTCACCGTCTATGGCATCGGGTACAAATTCACTGATGAGACATAATTATGCGCCGACACCGAAAACACAAGCCCTGGAGGCACCATAAACCCGATCAAGAAGACTGGATGCCCACAATGTGTGGGCCCTGGGAGCATCAACATCGCCGCGAGTTTCCCATGTGGCGAAAGGGCTGGCGGCGCAGGGGTGGATCCCTTTTGTTTTTCCGTTTTGCTGGGGCCTTTGGATTTATGGTCCTGCTGATATTGGGCGGGATGGCGGCATTCGCCTTTCTACTCTCGAAACTGTTCGAGGGTGGCGGACGGATGGCTATATTGGTGTGGTTTGGAGGATGTGGACTGTCTTTGGCGTTACCCCTGTTGGCTGGGACAGTGGCGATGCGAATCTTTCGAGGCATCACTACCCCGCTGGCCGACGTTATGGCCGCTGCCGACGCCGTGGCCAAAGGTGACCTGAGCACACGAGTCCCCGTGCCAGCATACGGGGCCGGTGAGTTCACGCAATTAGCCCGATCATTCAATCACATGACCGAAGAACTGGAACACGCCGACCAACGACGGCGCAACCTCACCGCCGACGTGGCTCACGAACTCCGCACACCGCTGCACATCATCCAAGGCAACCTAGAGGGCATCCTCGACAACGTGTATGCGCCGTCCGCAGATCACATCGGCGCCACACTGGACGAGACACGCCTACTGGCGCGGCTGGTGGAAGATTTACAAACGCTCTCTTTAGCAGAATCTGGGCAACTGCCACTAGTTTGGGAATCGATAGACGTAACCGAGTTACTGGCCGACGTATCCACCAGCTTTAGCGGCCAATCCGAAGCAGCGGGCATAGAATTGCGTGTCGAACCTGCCCCAAACCTGCCCACCATCACTGCCGACGTGGGACGATTGGATCAGGTCCTGAGCAATCTAATGGCCAACGCATTGCGCCACACACCGCCCGGCGGACGCATCACGCTCCAGGCAGAACCTACACCCAATGGTCTCCGCATCAGCGTGCGCGATACCGGCGAGGGCATCCCCGCCGAGAACCTGCCCTATATCTTTGACCGTTTTTGGCGCGGCGATCGCTCGCGCTCCCGCGCCAGTGGAGGGAGCGGACTGGGGCTGGCCATCGCCCGGCAATTGGTACAGATACACAACGGTCACATCAGCGTCGAGAGCGAACCGGGCCAAGGCACCACATTCACCATCGAGCTACCATCAGGAGATCATACAAGGAGTACGGAATGACACGTAAATATCTGGCATTTGACATTGAGATTGCGCAAGAACTACCAGAGGGCGAACATGACTGGAAAGCCCATCGCCCCCTGGGCATCACGTGCGCCGCGACGCTGGCCGGTGACACCGACGAACTCTTACTTTGGCACAGTCTGACCGGCGACCGCCCTGCTGATCGAATGAGCCAGCCAGATATAACCCGGCTAGTAGATCATTTGATGGCCCAAGCCAACGACGGATACACTATCCTCACGTGGAACGGTCTGGGTTTCGATTTTGACATCCTGGCCGAAGAATCAGGGATGCTTGCAGAGTGCAAGCAGTTGGCCTTTGAGATGAACCACGTGGACATGATGTTTCACATATTCTGTAAACTCGGCTACCCAGTGGGGCTCGACCGGGCAGCCAGGGGAATGGGACTGGCAGGCAAACCCGAGGGGATGAACGGCGCATTGGCCCCTCGCATGTGGGCCGAGGGCAGTCATCAACAAGTGCTCGACTATGTGACTCAAGACGTGCGCACCACGTTAGAATTGGCTCATACTGGCGATCATCGTGGGCACCTCCGCTGGATCACGCGCCGGGGCAGCGGAAAGAAAATGCCCTTGCCATCGGGTTGGCTCACCGTCCAAAAAGCCCTAGAACTACCCGAGCCAAATACATCCTGGATGTCAAACCCTTGGCCACGAACCAAGTTCACCAGTTGGATGGAATAAGAGCAATGTTTCAATTCACACTCTTAGCCACCGACCACCGCGCCCGCGCCGGAATCTTTCACACTCCCCATGGCGACGTGCCTACGCCCATCTTTATGCCCGTCGGCACCCAGGCCACCGTCAAGGCCGTCTCGCCCCGTGATCTGCACGACCTTGGCGCAATCGTTGTCCTGGCCAACACCTACCATCTCTATATGCGGCCCGGCGATGAGCGCATCGCTCGTCTGGGCGGCTTGCACAAATTTATGGGATGGGATGGTCCCATCCTCACCGATTCAGGTGGCTTTCAGGTCTTTAGCCTGGCCCAGCGACGCAAAATTGATGCTGACGGCGTCACCTTTCGCTCCCACATCGACGGCTCTGAACACCGTTTTACGCCAGAAAAGGCCATCGCCATCCAGGAAAATCTGGGAGCCGACATCATTGTCTGCTTTGACGAGTGTACCGATCCGTCGGACTATGATTACAACGTCCAGGCCATCGGTCGTACCCACGCTTGGGCCGAGCGGTGCAAAGCTGCCAAGAGTCGGGCCGATCAGGCACTCTTTGGCATCGTACAAGGAGCCGTCTTTCCCGATCTGCGAGCGCAGTCAGCCCGCTTCCTGACCGACCTGGGGTTCGATGGCTATGCCATCGGCGGTCTGAGCGTCGGTGAGACCAAGAAAGAAATGCACGCCATGTTGGAAGTGGTTGATCCACTGCTGCCCACTGACCAACCCCGCTATCTGATGGGTGTCGGCACGCCCGAGGACCTGGTAGAGTGTATAGCACGAGGCGTCGACATGTTCGATTGCGTCCTGCCTACCCGGACGGCTCGCTCTGGAACGGCGTTGACCCGTACCGGGCGGCTCAACTTGCGCAATGCCCGCTTTACCGATGATCCCGACCCCATCGAGCCGGGCTGCTCTTGCTATGCATGCGCCAACTTTTGCCGGGCCTACATTCGCCATTTGGTCCAAGCCAAAGAAATCCTGGCTCACCAATTGATCTCGATCCACAACCTCCATCTGATGCTCACCATCACCCGTGAGATCCGGGAAGCGATCATGGAAGGACAATTCCAGGCGTATCGGGAAGCATTTTGGCATCAAAAGAACGCAGCAGAGACACACAATCTTGGATAAAAAATCGCAAAAAAACCAGGCTTTGCCACAAATGCAGCAAAGCCTGGTTTAACAGATACAAATCGTGTGGAATGCTTACACTGCTGCCGCCAACACCGCCTCAGCAGCATCCAATCGAGACAACGTCAACTCTTGCCCTACAAGAGCCAGCGAGCCGAACAATGGCGGCGCAACCTTTTGTCCCGTCACCGCACAACGCAGGATGCCGAACAGTTGTCCGGCCTTGAGGCTCAGATCGTCGGCCAGCGCCCGCATTGACTGCTCCATCGCCTCTGCCTCAAAAGGCTCCACTTTTGCCAGGAGACTGCGCGCCCGCCGCAACGCCTCCAGACTCTCCTCCATCGTCATCTTTTTCCCCACCAAATCCTCCGCCGATGGAGTCTCGACCTCTTGAAACAAGAACGTCGTCGACTCGACCACATCGTTCAATCGTTTCAATCGTTCTTGCACCAGAGGGATAATTGGACGCAACTCGTCCAACTTGTCCTCCGGACAGGGCTCTGGAACGAACCCCGCTTTCTGCCAAAAAGGCAGCAGTTGTTCCAACAAGTCCGCCTCCGACAAATTGCGAATATAGATGCCGTTCATCCAATCCAGTTTTTTGTAGGAAAAAACTGCTGGAGACTTGTTTATACGGAATAAATCAAAGAGGTTGGTCAACTCCTCCCGGCTAAATATCTCCCGTTCCTCACCTTCTCCTGGAGCCCAGCCGAGAAATGTGAGAAAATTGAACAATGCCTCCGGCAAATATCCCAGCTCGTGAAACTGGACAATGGACGTCGATCCATGACGTTTGGATAGTGGCCGGCCATCGGTGCCATTCACCAAAGGGAGATGACAGAGAACGGGAATTTCCCAATCTAGCGCTTGGTAGAGTAGGACTCGCTTGGGAGCCGTCGAAATCCAACGATCATCCCGGGTGACGTGGGTAATGCCCATGTGGTGATCGTCCACTACCACTGCCAGATGGTATGTGGGAAAGCCATCCGTCTTTAGTAGAACCAGGTCATCCAGCGTGCTATTCTTGAAAACCACGTCTCCCCTAATAGCGTCCGGAACGACCGTCTTGCCCGTGAAAGGGACCTTGAGGCGGATGACGTGAGGCTCGTCAGGAGAAATCGCATCCGGCGACAAGTCGCGGCAGTGCCGGTCGTACATTGGGGGCTTTTTGCGCGCCCGCTGTTCCTCACGCACTTGATCCAGTCGCTCGGATGAACAGTTGCAGCGATAGGCGACCCCTTGCTCGATCAAACCCTCCGCCACTTGCTTGTACATCTCTAGCCGTCCCGACTGGATGTATGGCCCATACGGCCCGCCGACGGCGTATGCCTCGGCATTTTCCATACCGACGCGCTGCAACTCTTCCAAATCGGGACCTTCGTCCCAATCAAGCCCTAGCCAGCGCAGACCGTCCATAATGGTCGAGAGGGCCTCAGAATCATAACGATCCCGGTCAGTATCCTCAATGCGCAAGATGAACTGGCCGCCCATCTTGTGCGCAAAGAGCCAATTAAAGACCACCGTTCGCACACTGCCAATGTGCAGTTTGCCGGTGGGGCTGGGAGCAAAACGAACACGGACTGTCATTTCTTTCCCCCCTTTGCCTTTTTCTGCTTGGCAATCTTGGCCCACGAATCACGTAACGACACTGTCCGATTGAACACAAGCTCACCCTCTGTCGAATCAGGATCCACGCAAAAATAGCCCTTGCGCTCAAACTGATAGCGATCACCCGGCTTTGCACTCGCCAGGCTCGGCTCAACACGACACTCGGTTAACAACTCCAACGAGTCCATGTTTAGATTAACTGTAAAGTCCTGTCCTTCCGCCACGTCCTCTGGGTCCTCTTGCGAGAAGAGACGGTCGTAGAGTCGTACTCGGGTCGGGAGCGAGTGAGCGGCCGAGACCCAATGCAGCGTCCCTTTGACCTTGCGCCCGTCCGGTGCGTCGCCACCCTTTGTTTCCGGGTCATAGGTGCAATGCAACTCGACTACCTCGCCGTTTTCGTCCTTTACGACATCCACGCAGGTAATAAAGTAAGCATACCGTAGTCGTACCTCGCGACCGGGTGCCAGGCGAAAGAATTTTCTCGGCGGGTCTTTGCGGAAATCATCCCGTTCAATGTACAACACGCGAGAGAATGGCACCTTTCGCGTGCCCATGTCGGGATTCAACGGGTGATTGATGGCATCCAACTCTTCTACTTGATCCTCAGGATAGTTGTCAATGACCACTCGCAAGGGGCGCAACACCGCCATCACGCGTGGGGACCGTTTATTCAAGTCCTCGCGCACACAATGTTCCAGGAACGCCACATCAATGACACTATCAGCTTTTGCTATGCCGATGCGGTCACAAAAGTTCCGAATAGCTTCTGGCGTGTAGCCACCGCGCCGCAAACCGGATAACGTCGGCATCCGGGGATCATCCCAGCCAGCGACGTGTCCCTCTTTCACCAAACGGATCAATTTTCGTTTGCTCACTACGGTATAGTTGAGAAATAGGCGCGCAAACTCGATCTGCCGGGGACGATAAATGTCCAGTTCATTGAGATACCAATCATACAACGGGCGATGCACCTCGTACTCTAACGAACACAACGAATGCGTGATACCCTCAATAGAATCACTCTGGCCATGCGCCCAATCATACATTGGATAAATGCACCATTTATCCCCAGTGCGATGATGGGGGATATGAATGATGCGGTACATCACCGGATCACGCAAGTTGATATTGGGAGACGCCATATCAATCTTGGCCCGCAGCGTGCAGGCACCATTCTCAAACTCGCCCGCCCGCATACGCTCAAACAGATCCAAGTTTTCCTCGACTGAACGGTCACGATACAGACTGTCCCTGCCCGGCTCGGTCAAAGTCCCGCGATACTCTCTGATCTCATCCGCGTTCAAATCGCAAACGTACGCCTTGCCCTTTTCGATCAACTGCACGGCATAGTCATAGAGTTGTCCAAAATAATCCGAGGCGTAGAACAGCCGATCCTCCCAATCAAATCCCAACCAACGAATGTCCTCCTGGATCGAGTCGACGTACTCTACATCTTCCTTGACCGGATTGGTGTCGTCGAATCGCAAATTGTAAAGTCCACCATATTCCTCAGCAACGCCATAATCGATGCAGATAGCCTTGGCATGCCCGATGTGCAAGTACCCGTTTGGCTCTGGCGGGAATCGCGTATGCACGTGATCAAACCGCCCTGTTTCCAAATCATGATCAATTGCCTTTCGGATAAAGTCGGACGATGGAGCAGCATCGGTCTCAGTTGTGCTTGCAGCCCCGCCCTTGGTCCTTTTTTCTGTTGTACTCGTCATAGTTTCTTCTCCTCTGCAATAACTGGCGCAGCCGGCAATGTAAAGCCAAAGGTGCTCCCCTGCCCCACCTCGCTCTTTACCCACACCCGCCCACCGAGCTTTTCCACGATGCGCTGCACGATGGCCAATCCCAAGCCATGTCCATCCGTTCGTTTTTTAGAAAGCCGTTTGAACGGTGTAAACAACTGGGCTTGATCTTCTGGTGAAAGACCAGAACCATTATCGCGCACCCATAAACTCACCATGCCATCCGGCTCAACGGTCGATCCCAGTTCCACGCACGGCGGATGACCACCATACTTGAGCGCATTACTAAGATAATTGTCCCATATCTCTTCGACCCACTGGCTATGGCCCAACACTATCGGCCAGGTTTCAGGCACACTGATTTCGGCCTGGTATTTTTCGATCAGATGCGGCAAACGCTGCTGGGCCTCGACCACAATGTGAGCCATATTCAGTGATTCCAAGATTACGTCATCTTCACCCACTCGCGCCAACAGCAACAAAGCATCAATGATGTCCTTCATCCTGCGCCCGTTTCGCGCAATCATGAGCAGGGAATCTCGCAAGCTCTCCTCCGGCAGCAAATCGTAGCCCTCTACCAACACTTCGGCAGTGCCCATGATAAGCGTTAACGGGTTTCCAAGATCGTGCGCCACATCTGCGGCAAAGGCATCCAACTCGGCAGTACGCTGGCGCAGTGCCTCAACCAACCGCGCATTGTCAATAGCAATAGCAGCCGAAGCAGCTAGTGGTTCCAGTAGCACCAAATCAGTTGGGCTGAAACGGTTAACTGTTGTATCGGTCACCTGAATTGCACCAACCGCATTATCCTTGACTTGCAGAGGAACCGTAAGAATTGAACGCAGATCCAATCCTGTTTGCTTGTCCACTCCCTTAAAATGACGCTCGTCAGTTCGTATATCCGGAACAATCAAACTCTCGCCGTTGGCAACCGCCCAGCCAACAATTCCGTCGCCTGTTGCCAGGCGAAAACCACGTACAATTTCACTTTGAGGACCAGTAGCCTGAAGACAAACCAGTTCCCCTGTCTTGTGCTCCAATAACCAAATCGAGCAAGCCACGATGCCCAGCAAACGACGCACCTCTTCCAAGACAATCGCCAGCACCTGATCCAGGTCAAACGTAGAGGTCAGGGTGTGGCTTGCCCGGTTGAGCAGGGCCAACTCCCGGTTCCGGCGCCGCAACGCGTCCGACATTCGCTCACGAGTAGTGATTTCCTCATCAAGATGCGCAATGGCCGACATCAACTCGGCCGTACGCTCCGACACCAATTTCTTGAGACGACCACGATACCGTTCCAACTCTTCCTCAGCCTGTTCGAGTTCGGTAACAAGTGCGCTGCGGATTTTTTTCTGCTTATCCGAGAGTATTTCATAGGCTTGTCGCGCAAAACCCGTTGCCAAATCACCAAGCAACATTGCGATCCGAGGTTGCAGTGCAACGACTTGATCGGCAGACAAACCTTCAACAATCCGATGCGCCAAGACCTGTTGTGTTTTTCCCAAAGCTTCAGGTTGCACGCGGTCGGGCTGGGCTAGTAGAGCACCAATGGCTTGCATTCGATCATGATCAAAAGGCTCTGTCAGCAAAAGCTCTATCACCTGCTCTGTCCATTTAGTGAACTGTTGAATCGTCACTTCCGAGTCGTGTGGAACAAAACTAGTGCGGACAACAGCCTTGTACCAATGATCGGCGATGGCCTCACAACGCCTATGTAAGATTGACTCAAACTGTGACCGTTCCAACTCTGTCAAGTTCATTCGCTACTCCAAATCTCCCTCGCCCCCAGAGCCTGAACTCGGTTCCGCCATACGCCGCGCCGAGTCAAGAGATTGCCTTATACCATCCAAATGCCAAGCCAACTGATGTTGATATATGGGGTGAGGCGCAAAAGAATATCGAACCTCCCCAGGTGCAATATTCCCAACAACGTCAACCTCTTTTACTTTTCTCATCCCCAAACCTAATCAACGACAATATTGCATGTTAACCAATCTGTTCCAAATTAAAACCTGTCAAATGCCCCCATCACCATATTTTTGATAGAGAGCGTCACGATAACCAGGTTACGAGTCTTGGGCAGTCCAACCTAGATGCGATAGTCGACCTCGACAACAGCATGTGTTAGATGCGTCGTCATCGGACATAGGCGGCGACAAAAAATCTGCACCGGCACTGTATCATCGCTGCTGAGATCAATCAGATCAACCCCGTACTCCTCGATCAACGATTCATAGCCAAAATTACAGTACCCTTCCCGCGTTGAGAAAAGTGCCGCCCCCTCTGCTCGAACGGCATCGACGTGAGTGGCAGCCAGTTGGCAATCAGTGGAAACGAAATTGGGTTTGATCAGAATGCGGCGAACGTTATCCAACATCACCTGATCGGCAATGCTTTCCAAATCCATCGTCTCGCTCTCGTAGCGCCACGGTCGGGCGAAACGTCACAATGCAATCCCCGCCTGCCCCAAGGTTACCCTCCTTTGAACTCTAACTTGCGGTAGCGCATCGCTACGTTTTCGGCAATCCCGATGCCGATCATTGTCGTTAGCAAAGCCGAGTTCCCGTAACTGATAAAGGGCAACGGCAGCCCTGCAACAGGCAGCATACCCAGGTTCATGCCAATGTTGATGCAGAGCTGAAACAGAATCATCGCCAATGTACCCGTCACCAACAGTCGACCATAGGTATCTGGCGCCATCAAAATGATTCGCAACAGGCGATAGAACAATATCAAATAAAGAATGAATAACAACATCACACCGGCAAAACCGAGTTCCTCAGCCACCACAGAAAAAATAAAGTCCGTGTGGCGCACTGGCAGATAACGAAGCTGGCTCTGCGTGCCCTGGGCGAAATTCTTCCCCCATAGCCCACCCGAGCCAATGGCGATGGCAGCTTGATTGAGTTGGTATGCAACGTCTGGATCACTACCTGGGTCGATGAAACCCCACACGCGATCGCGCATATATGGAAAGCGGGCCATCAAGTCCCAAAGAGGAATCAACGCGCCCACCCCCAGCAATCCAGTGAAGACCAGGTGTCCCATCGATATATCCGACTCAAAAAGCATAGCCAGCCAGATAAAGACGAGCACAGCGGCAGTCGCCATATCAGGTTGCAAAAAAACAAATGCCACCAACACAAACGTCATAAAGGCAGAGGCTAAATAATTGACGAGATCAGGACGTTCGGCCGGTTCCTCGGCCAACAAGCTCGTTTTGGGCGCTCCAAAAAGCAAAGGAGAAGATCGACGTTTCCTTCGCCGTCGACTAAGAATAGCTCCCATCGAAATCGTGAGCAGGTTCATTGCCAGGAACGACGGTTGAAACTGAAAAACCCCAAGGTCAATCCAGATGCTCACATCACCAATCTCGCTACCACCAAAGAAATACACAAATACCAACAAAACAACAGCCAAAAGATAAGCCAACCACCAAAAATCGCCAAGCCACTCGTAATCACGCGGAAAAATGGCCAATAGAAAAATCAATCCCACACCGACGGATCCCACCATTGCCTGCCGCCGCCACAACTCTTGCAAATCGGGATCAAGGCTGCCCAGATTGGCACTGTAAATCATCAACACGCCATAGAGAACCAATAAAATAGTTACAACAAGCAGCACATAGTCAAAATGCCGCCAAGCACGAAGCCCCATTATCTCACCTCTGTCGCCGGGTACGTCGAGCCGACAAGGGAATGTCGGCCACCAAACGGGATTCGCGCGCACTCTGAGAAAAAGTGACCTGAACTCCAGTTGCGTCAATAGGTATGTGGCGTGAAATCACGGCAACAATTTCGTCCTTGAGTTCTTCTAGCAGTTCGGGTGAAATACTGGTCCGGTCATGAGCCAGCACCAAACGCAGACGTTCCTTGGCAACTTGGCCACTCGATGATTCATCACGACTGCCAAACAAACGTTCCAAGACTCTCATATTAGTCTCTCCCCGAGCGCACAAAACCAAAAATTCGCTTCAATAGACCAGACTCTTTCAAGGTCTGGAATGGCACATCCTCTCCCAACAACCGACGAACCACATTATGAAATGCTTGACCAGCCAGGGAACTGTTAGTAGAAAAGGCAAGCGGCTGTCCTCGATTCGCAGCAATCAAAACAGCCGGGTCCTCTGGCACAATACCAATAAGGTCAATAGACAACAACTCGACGACGTCAGGGACACCTAACATCTCCCCGCGTTGTACCAAATCTGGCTTGAGCCGGTTAATGACCAACCGGGCGGGGCCTATATCCTCTGCCTCAATCAAACCAATCACCCGGTCCGCGTCACGCACGGCGGGCACCTCTGGATTGGTGACAATGAGAATTTCATCAGCTGGAGCAACGGCATAACGAAACCCCTGCTCGATACCCGCAGGAGAGTCTATCACAACAAAGTCATGATGTTCCCGCAGGCTCTCGCAGATACGCACCATATCCTCAGGCTGAACCGCGCTCTTGTCACGAGTCTGTGCAGCGGGCAACAAAAAGAGTTCCGATAACCGCTTGTCGCGCACCATTGCCTGACGCAACCGACAGCGTCCCTCAATCACATCCACAAGATCATAGACAATGCGGTTTTCAAGACCCAACATTACATCTAGGTTCCGCAAGCCAACGTCGGCATCTATAACCACCACGCGCTGCCCCTGCATCCCCAGTGCGACGCCCAGGTTGGCAGAGAGTGTGGTCTTGCCCACTCCTCCCTTGCCTGAAGTAACCGTAATAACTCTTGCCGCCATTGAATCTCCTTCCCCCCACCCGTACCAACGTTACATCAACTACCCTGCCAAAGGATAGCCACAATTCGCCCCTCGCGTACCGAGGCCATCTCTGCAGTAGGTTTACGTCGTCGATCCTCTGGAGAGCGCGCAATATGTCCAGCGATACGAAGCTGCGTAGGTGCCAAATCGAGCGCGCAAATCACAGCATCCTCGTCTCCCAACGCACCGGCGTGCACCAGTCCGCGCACCCGACCCCATACCACAATGTTGCCCCCGGCCACAATCTCTGCCCCCGGGTTGACGTCACCAATAATCACAACATCGCCTGGATGGCGTATCCCCTGACCGGAACGGAGCGTACGCCGTACAACCAACCCTTCAGCAATGGGAGAGACTTGATCTTCTGACGCAGTTTCTGATCCAGGCAGAGGCAATGGCGCGAGGTCCGGCTTGATAGAAATAACCAGTTCTAGCTCTTGCGCAGCAGCCTCTGTGGATGAATTCGTGCTAACCACCGCCCACAACTCGACCTGATGGTGAGTCAGTAGTGCACGCGCATCCTCAATCTCGGAGCGGCTTAATTCAAGTAATCCTACGTCAAGGGCAACGCGCCCCCCACGAAAGAAAGCCGGACTAGCCCCAAGACGCTCCTCCAGGGCAGTCAGTTCCTCACCCCAGCCCCTATTTCCCAACGTAACGAGCAATCCCTGCCGGATGCCTTTGATAGTAATGGTATCTGTACTCACGCATCCCCTCCTTGGTCGCTATAAAACATTATAGCACAGGAAACGGGATTGGAAAACACTACGTTCTAGCAGTTTGCTGGAGAAGCGGCTTCCCTCCAAGGGCGATTTGCAGTAAAATTGCGACCATCTAAACAGATCTGATTTCTGTGACGAGGAGCAATAACTATGACACGCAAATTCTCAAAGATGCTGGAGTTGAAAGTCTTTTATGCATACTATCACTACCCAACAGTCGAGCATCTTACTTTTTGGGGAAAAATCACAGAGGGAGGTTCAGTCGGTTGGTTCAAAAGCCCGCAACACGGCCAACAGAGCCTCAAATTCCTCGTGGCAGTCACGGCAGCGCCGCAGGTGATCCTCCACCAGCGGCATCGCTTCGGCGGCGTCCTTTTCGGCCAATGTCATCTCGACAAAGCGGTCTAATTCCTCAAAGCACTCACTGCAGGTGAGTTCGTCGGGACGAGTACCGATCACGACGCGTACCATCTGTTTTAGCATTGCAGGTTTGAGTTTCATCATTATTGTCACATTATTGCTTTAGACGTGCTGGGCTTGCTTTCCCTTACCCCAGTGCAAGCGCATTGCACTTGAGAAGGTATCGGAAAACTAAGTTTTATGTCATGACAGTAATAAAAACGACATCTATGTCTAGCTAAGGGTTTGATAATCGAGCAAAACAAGACAAAAATCCAAATTTATGTCAACTATTTTTATCAAGGAGAGGAGAGCGGGAGTTTTCCGATACCCTCTTAATCAAAGACAGCCAACACATCCTGGGGAGTCATTCCCAGGGCCATCACCCGCTTTTTGAGACGGCGGCGGGCGTCGTGCAAGAGTTTGTAGAGCGCGTTGCGGTTGCTGTCCATCCGGCGGGCCACTTCTTCCAGGGGCATCCCGCCCATCATCACTGCCATCATTGCCGTGCGTTGTCGATCTGTCAGTTCCTCCATAATGATGCGCTGCACCATTTCCAACATCATCTGTTGAGTCATTCGCTGCTCGGGGGTGGGGGCCAAATCGGTCAGCACGACTGGTGTAAAATCGCCCTCGTCCTCGTGCTGGGTGATCAGGTCTTGTAACGAAACATCCCGCCAGCGGCGGCGACGCAGTTCACTAAAGGCTGTGTTGACGGCAATCTTGTGTGCCCAAGTAGTAAAGCGGCTTTCTCCCCGGAACGCATCCAGTCCGGCCAAGATTTTCAGCAGTGCATCCTGGCTAAAATCTTCCAAGTCCGCCTCGGTCACGTTAGACCGGCTGGACAGGGCATAACGCAGGCCACGCATCAAGAGAGCGCGCAACTCGTCCAGTGCGTTCCCTTGTTCCGAGTCTTGCAACTCGTCCAGCCATTCCTGGTTTGTGCGTTCGGTCATAGTATTTCTCCAAGTGCGTCACTCGGTATTATAGTCGATTTTGGGCGAAAAATAAAGGTAAGAAATGGGCTATAGAGAGCGTCAGAGAAACAAGTTGCTTTACTGAGAAAAGGAGACACAATGGTCAAAATCAATCCCTCGGAAATCACACCCAAACACCTGTACCAATCCCGGCGCAGGTTTATGGTAGGCATCGGTGCTCTGACGGCAAACTCGGTGCTCCTCGCAGCCTGCGGAGGGCAGGCCCCTTTGCCATCCACTACCTTGGAGAACATGCCGGCAGTCACAGACAACCTCACCCCACCCGCACCCAGCGCCAGCCCTGGTTCGTTGGATGCCGAACTGACCGCCCACGACGCGGTCACCAATTACGTCAACTTTTACGAGTTCACCACCGACAAAGAGCGCGCCGTATCCCTGGCGCAGGATTTCATTACGTCGCCGTGGACGGTGGAGGTGGGTGGCTTGGTGAACAATCCCCAGACGTTCGACCTGGACGACCTGCTCAAGTTCGAGCAAGAAGAGCGCATTTATCGTATGCGCTGTGTCGAGGCCTGGTCGATGGTCATTCCGTGGACCGGCTTTCCCCTGTCCAAGTTGCTGGAAGAGGTGGAGCCGACATCGCAGGCCAAGTACGTGCGATTCGAAACTCTCTACGACCCAGATCAGATGCCCGGCCAGAAAGGCGCGTCGTTCCCCTGGCCCTACGTCGAGGGACTGCGCCTAGACGAGGCGATGCACAATTTGACTATCCTGGCGACGGGACTGTATAACGAATCCTTGCTGCCTCAGAATGGCGCGCCCGTGCGACTGGTCGTACCGTGGAAGTACGGCTTCAAGAGCCTCAAATCCATTGTCAAAATCGACCTGGTGGCCGAGATGCCTACTTCTCTGTGGATGGCCGCCGGGCCAAGCGAGTATGGCTTTTGGGCCAACGTGAACCCAGCGGTTCCGCACCCGCGCTGGTCTCAGGCCACCGAGCGCCGCATCGGGGAGAATGGCAGGCGAGAGACACTGCTCTTTAACGGCTATGCTGAACAAGTGGCACACCTCTACCCGGACCCCGATCGAAAAGAGTGGTATTTTTGATGCGCGTCATCAGGGAAAACTGGCTGCGAATCTTGGCCCACGTGGGCGCGCTGGCGCCGTTGGCGTGGCTGGCCTGCCGTTATTGGCGCGGGCTCTTGTTCGAACCGGTGCGCCAGATCACGACCGGTACAGGTAGAAGCGCCTTGGTCTTTCTGCTGCTGTCCCTGACCTGTACGCCCATCGCCGTCCTGGGGTTCAAGCGCGTGATGCGCGTCCGCCGTGCGCTGGGGCTGTATGCCTTTTTGTACGCCGCCCTGCACTTTTTAACCTTTGCCGGGTGGGATTACGGCTTTGACCTACAGCTGCTCAAACCGGCTATCCTAGATCAACGGTTCGTGCTGGCAGGCTCTGTTGCTTTCTTGCTCCTGCTGCCTTTGGCTGTCACGTCGACCAAAAGCTGGCAAAAGCGATTGGGCAAGAACTGGAGGCGACTGCACCGGCTGGTCTATCTGGCGGGCATCTCAGTCATCGTGCATTTTGTGTGGTTGTCCAAAGACCCGCGTAGGACCTTGCAGTACGGGGCTGTTCTGGCCCTGCTGCTCATCACGCGCATCCCGATTGTCAGAAAGGGTATCAACAGTGCCCGCCAACGCTTTGAGAGAAACAAGTAAGAAATCGACCGGTGGGCGCATCAAGAAAACAAGGGCAAAGAAAAATCCAGAGAAAAAATGTAAAATGAATGAAACAAGCAGCATCACTGTCCATGGTGCACACTGGTGCCCCGACTGCCGTCGCAGCAAACAATTCCTAGGCGAGCATCAGATCCCCACCATCGAGTTCACCGATGGCTCTATCCTGGTAGAATCTTTCAACGCGGAACTGGCGGCCAAGCTGGGGCTTGTACCCACTGCCAAACGCAGTCATTATGATCTCATTACTATCGGCAGCGGTCTAGCCAAATTAACTGCCGCCCTTTACGCTGCCCGCGAGGAAATCGATATCCTGGTCATTGAGCGCGCGGCGCTGGGTGGGCAGGCGGCAGCCACTCAATGGCTGGACAATGTGCCCGGGTTTGCGGACGGAATCGAAGGCGGTGTCTTTGCCGAGCAACTCCGCCGCCAGGCGAAACGGTTCGACGTCGGGATACTGCGGCCCAACGAGTGTTCCGCATCCACTCCACGGTGGGCGCCCACCCGGATACGAGGAACGAGAGCCTCGTATCTTGGAGACCAGTGTCTCTGGCATCTTTGCCGCTGGCAAAGGGGCCACTGCGGTCCTGCTCATCCGCGAGTATCTCAAGATAGTGTACGGGCTGAATAGTAACAAATTGTGTAGATAAAGGGTAGTGGCCCATAGAGATGCGGATAATTCAGTCACATCCCGAAGAACGACCAAACGGCTTCCAACACGGAAAAACCGAGTCCCAGCCCCAAAACTGGGCCCGTAAAACGCGTAGACGCCGCATTTGGCGCCGCGCAGATGCGCTCACCCCTTCGTTTTCTCCCCAGTGGCGCACTCCTCCCTAAGCCGCTGTCGCCTCCTGTCGCCACGGGGGCACTCGAAAGAGCAGAAACTCGCCCATCGTCCACACGTGGTCGGTAAGACCAGCCGCCATAGCAGGTGTCCGGGGCATCCATTTCTTGGGCGATCCATTACCCTTGGTCGGTATTGGTTTCGGCAATGCTTCTCGGAGGGACAGGTGAGGTA
>JAAEPW010000188.1 GCA_024232355.1 Chloroflexota bacterium
CAAAACTTGAGTGGCCAGGTGCTCCAATTGCTGCTCTGCATCAAAACGACAGTCCAGCAGCAGTTCTCTCAATGACGCCACGAACTCTGCAGCCGTTTCTTGCGCCCCTTGCCGGCGGTTATGCTACTCCAGACGTGCCCATGCTGGTTTCACAGGCTTGTGGAAAAACGTCTCTAATGCATCGCAAAAAGCGATAAATGAATAGATGTTATCCTTGAGACGATCTGCGGCCGGCTCGTTTCCGAACTGGTGCATTCCCTCAGCGCCCAGCAACTGGAACAGCAGCGTTTTCTTGATCCCCTCGTCCAGCACAGCGCGGTCGAACTCCAGAAGGCGAACGTATCCCTTGAAGCTCGTCAGCCACGTCCGGAATGGGATGGGCGGCGTCCACGGGTGCTGGAGATACGCGTTCGGCTGCGGTGGACGAAAACCGAGACAGCCTTGTCCTGCGTGCAAAACTGACGTCGTCGCTGTCATTCCCGTCGCGTCCATCACGGTCGTCGGCATCTCGTCCTGCTTCGCTCTTCGTGCGTCATCGAAAAGGGGGGCGACTTAGGCAGGGAAGGGCGGACAACCCGTGTAAATAAGGAATAAAGACTAGCGTCGCCAAATGTAATATTGGGGCCTTATGAATTCAAATGAACTCTTCAAAGTTCAACGAGTTTATTGAACAGAGCAAATAACAATGCG
>JAAEPW010000189.1 GCA_024232355.1 Chloroflexota bacterium
GATATGTATGGTCCGCACTTTTTTCCATTGCAGGCTTCTTTCAACGAGTTAACCTATTCACGTTTGTTTGGGATCATTATACCATAGAAGGACATTGAATGGAAAGGAACGCCTGAGACCGTTACACATTTGGGACAGCCTCCTTTGCCGGTTGGGTAGGCCAGCCCAGGGACCACCCCCTACATACCTGAGCCATCGGCAAGTTGGCAATGTCATACCCGGCCAACTCCAAGGGACACTTGTCACGGATGCGGGGTTGAGCGTCGTGGGTGAAGGGTGTGAAGCGGTACACCTTTTCAAAGACGGCGAGGAACAGACGTGCACTTGCC
This sequence comes from Chloroflexota bacterium, assembly GCA_024232355.1. The sequence goes on from JAAEPW010000189.1 coordinate 330, forward strand.
AGGGAGTCGAAGCCACAGAAGTTCTGGTAATGCTGGTCGAAACGGCGGATGACCAGTTCTGTGACATTGTTGGTACGTGGGATGATCGTGCTCTCGATGCCATTGACCAACTTGGGCCAGTGTCGTTGGAGTGAGTTGAAGATGCTGTCAGCTTCGGGCGTTTGGGCCACAAACTTATCCCGCAAGGCGATGACTTGGGCATAGCGTTTCTCTGCCGTGCGCCGGGTCTTGACCTGAAAGATAGCGTCTATCTGCTCCTTGAGGAGAAGCACCTCAGGGTACGTTTTGGCATAGTCCGTGCCATATATCTCTTTGAGTCGACGATGGAACCATTGTAGGGCGTGAAAGATGCACTCGTGGTGTTGAGTGTGGTCAAAGACTTGTTCGATGGCCGGTCCGTACTCTGAACGCAGGTCAGTGACGATCACTTTGGGTCGGTAACCCTTGGCTTTCAGAGCCAACAAGAAGGCCCGTGTGCTGTGTGCTGTGTTGCGAGCATAGATAGCGATGTGCAACAGGTCATAGGTATACATATCTACAGCGACATAGACATACATCCAGCGACGGGATTTGTGTACCTTGGGTCGTCCGCTGCCGCGTGGGGCCTTGTCGGGGACCTGCACCCACTTTTCATCCACACCGATGACGCCGCTACAGCGAACGACACCAAACAGGGCAGCCACAGGCAAGAGTTCTTGTCCAAAGGCGCTGACCCACAGATACACACGGCCTGCCCGTATCCCCAACGCCTGTGCGGTGCGCCGGTAGCTGCTTCGTCCCCAAGCATACATTTGCAGCGCTGCGGTGCGCATCTGCAGCGGGTAGGGGGAATAGGGCAACAAGCCCAAGGGCAAGTGCGTAAAGCTACCGTAGCTGCACGCTGGATTCCGACAGCGATAGCGATAGACCTCTACGGTCTGCCACTGGTGATTCTCGTCCAGGTAACGTTTCAGACGTGGCTTGCGTCCTTTGGGCCGTACATCCGTGCTCCCACAGTATGTGCAGCGCACCACATCGTCCTCAACTGTGGTCTCGGCGGCAAAGAGTACCCACGCCACTTTCTGCGCCCAGGGCACCGTAGGTGGTGTGGGAGGCGGCGCCAGCCCAAGCTCTTCGCAAGCTGTGCTCAGATGGGTGACCTCCAAACGGTCCTCCGGCGTCAATCCCTCCCCAGCCTCCAATTTGACCAGCAACACCTGCATCAGACTGAGCAATTCGCTGACCAGACTCTCGTCACGGGGCCGGATACATTCCTTACTGACGACAAAGAAGCGTTTCATCGTCTCCCGTAGCCCATGCCAGCCACTTTCCTTCATTGCCTGTCGGATTTGTTGGTGAGTAACCATTACTCCACTCTGGCGCAGATATTCGTAGAGGCGCTTCTGTGTCCACCACGGAAACTGTGCACAAACGTTGATGATCTGCTGCCGTATCTCTGTGCTCATAACCTCGGCGCTGTGTAAGCTCAACAGGTTGGCCCAATCCTGTTCCTGCTCGTATCTCTCCCAACGGCTGATCCCCGGTTGGGTGACATCGAATGCCTGGGCCAACGCTTGCTGCGCGATCATCGGGCGTCGCCCTTTCCGCGTGGCGCGACTTCCCTGTCGTGACCTCGCTCCTTTCAATCGTCTCAGTAACAGGATCGTCTGTCGGAGTTCAAAGTCATCCTCTTCTTCTACCGGCAGGTAGAACAGATCCCCAAACCAAACCTGCCATCCTCCCGCCACACGCTTCACGTCTATCCACAGTGTTGGCTCTTCTCCACCCTCTGTCTCTGCTTGCCAAACCACGCTCCCCACCAGCATGCCCGTCCCAGTAGGCATGTTTCCCTTCATGGTCACTTGCACGTTCGACGCCATCCATTGACCAATGATCTGTGCACTACATATCGGCAAACTCCCCCAGCGTAGCCATCCGACCACCCATCGTAGTACCCTCATCTCTGGCTGTTGCCCTAGCCATGGCCAGGCCACAGATATTCCCTCCAGCATCCACTCGACCCACGGTAGCACCCAGGCCCAATCCAGCATCCACCCACGACCTCCCCCAACGCTGAGGCGCACCTTACTCAGCACCGCCAGTAACTCGCTCCGCACCAAGGCACGTGCCCACGTGTGTCTCATATGCCCCCATCCGGCCTTGATATCTACCCGCGCCTGAATGCGCTCCCCACTCTCCTGCCGCGCTCTCCTTCCCCTTGGCGCCCCAGCCATCCTCGGAGGACACGTTACCCATCCCTGTTGGCTCTCCGCCACTTGCCCTAACAACGCCGTCAGCACTACGCCCACCACAATCAGCGCGTGCACGCGACGCTTCAACCACACTCCCTCTCGCTTTCCTGCCCAAATCGGTGTATACTTCATCTCGCCAGCCTTTCGTTTTTGGTTTATGCTGGGTACACTCTACCCCCAATCGCGAAGGCTGGCAAATTGCATTATATGCGGCCCTTACTCCCTTTTTCACTCCTTTTACGGACGAAATGCCTGATTTTGGCTACCTGTCTGTCCCCAACGCGGAACGCTCACAAAGAAAGCAACCCACACCTTCACGCTCCACCCACCACTCCCTCCTGTTTCACCTCCACTACGTCATCGCGCCAACCCAGACGGGCATCGCCAAAGCCGTGGAACACCCGCACCTGCTCCGATTCAACCAGTGGGCGACCATCCTGGCTGATCAGCGTAAAGAGCACCGGCGCATCATAGACCACGCCCCCCC
>JAAEPW010000190.1 GCA_024232355.1 Chloroflexota bacterium
GTTGATTCCGTCGGGTGAATGCCGTGGACGGGACAGGTCGATCCCTCTTGTCGTCTCGTCGCTGTTCCCGCGTTGGGTCATTGTTCTTCAGACGCATTGCCACTGTGGCATCGGCCACTGCCCATCGCATGTCAGATGAGAAATAAGAGAGAGCGCCATTTACTCTCGACGATCCACGGTCCCAGTTCAACAACGGAATGCAGTCAGATCTCGTTAACCTCCGAGATTGACTGCCAGTATAAATTGACACCTATGGCAAACATAGATATTTACATATATCACCCAATACACTGTACGGCCCTTTTACTTCACGGGCTTATGTACAGTTCTTACATGTACAAATATACCTACACTATGTACACGATACCACATCTCCCCCTACTCAGGTGAAATCAACATCAAATTGATCGACGCCGATTTCTTCTGGCCCGAATAGTAGGAGACGTCTGCTCCATGTTTGCTGGTGTGTTAGTGGCCCACGACGCTCTTGGATCTTCTGCACCGCACGAGCCGCCGCGCCGACCATCAGTTACCGTCTGACAGTACGAAGTCGTAGCGCCCCAGTGCCCGTTCGACCGTCATTGGTTCCGTGTCCGGCAGTTGTCCAGTGTCCCTGCGAGAA
>JAAEPW010000191.1 GCA_024232355.1 Chloroflexota bacterium
AGTTGAATGGGATTACGATGTAGCCGCGCTTTCCATAGCGCGTAAGGCCCTGCGAGGTATGGAAACCTCGGCTACAAGCCCCTTTTTGAGCCACAATTGGCTGACTATCCAGAAATCCCACCCAACTGAACCAGTACCTGCTCCTTTGTAAGTGAGTGTATCACAATGTGACGGCAAAATCCTGAGCTTGTTCTGAACGGAATCTGAGCCGCCGGGGCATAAAGTGCCCCGGCTACGGAACCATGCCCCATCAATGGGGCTAAACCACGTACAGCCCGATTCATCGGGCGTTGTTTCTTAGCCCGGCGACTTTATCGCCGGGCGGTCTCTGCTGGCGAAATCCAATGTTCGAGTATATAATCTTAAAGTAGGCATCCCAAAATACGAGATTCTGGAGTTCCAATGATTGAATTACAAAACGTCACAAAACGATATGGCGATATTCAAGCTGTCAAAGATTTGACCATGACCGTCCAGGACGGCGAGATCATGGGCATCATTGGCCACAATGGAGCGGGCAAGAGCACGGCGATCAAAATGATTCTTGGTCTCGTTGCGCCAACGTCTGGACAAATCCGGGTGATGGGCCGCGATATGGCCAAAGAGGGCGCCCAGGTGAAACAGTTTGTCGGTTACCTGCCCGAAGAAAGCCCCCTGTACGAAAATATGACGGTCACCGAATATCTCGAATTCTTCTCCGAACTGTACAATTTGCCCAAGCAAAAAGCCGCCGCGCGCATCAAAGAGCTTTTAGATTCGCTCAAACTGTTCGAGCGGGACCGGCTCACCGGCGAACTCTCGAAAGGTATGAAGCGCAAGGTGACCATCGCCCGCACGCTGCTGCACGACCCGAACCTGCTTATCCTCGACGAACCCAATTCGGGCCTTGACCCTCTGACGTCGTTCTTTATCATCAATTATCTAAAGAGCTTGCGGGGACAGGGCAAGACGATCCTCTTGAGCGCCCACAATCTGTTTCACATCGAGCATATCTGTGACCGTGTGGCCATCCTGAAAAACGGCGAGTTGGTTGTTTGCGACAGTATGGAAGACATACGCAATAGCCTGGGCAAGAGCGAGTACGAGGTGGTCTTTTTTGCCGATAACGGCCTCGATTACCCCCAAGAAGATGGGAACTATGTCTTTAGGACTACCCACATCAGTGAGATCGCGTCGGTGCTGAGCGATATTTCCGAAAATGAATGGGCGCTCGTGAACCTGTCGGTGCGCGAGTCGGCCCTTGAAGAAATCTATGTCAAGTTGATGACAGAGTAAGCAGGCTTTGGCAGTCACAGAAGACTGCCAAAGCCTGGAATTCTATTGCGGCGTAAATAGGCTCAGTGGCAGCTCGATGCCCGCCGTCTGGATGCGATCCAGAAACCGGGGAATGTGCCCTGTGGCCGTAAAGTGCCCCTTGATCTTGCCGTTCTCCACACCGGTTTGACGAAATTCAAAGATGTCTTGCAGTTCGATGACGTCGCCCTGCATCCCCACAACCTCGGTCACTTTGAGGACTTTGCGCGAACCGTCGCGCAGCCGCTCTTGGTGCGTGATCAGGTCCAGTGCAGACGCCATCTGCTGGCGCACGCTCAGTAATGGCAGGGATGGGAATGACAAGGTGATGGCCGTCTCCAGGCGTGTCAGTACGTCGCGGACGCTGTTGGCGTGAACGGTCATCATGGTGCCGTCGTGACCGGTGTTCATCGCTTGGAACAGGTCGAACGCTTCGGTAGCCCGCACTTCGCCGACGATGATCCGGTCGGGCCGCATCCGCAGGCTGTTGATGACCAGATCGCGGATGCTTACCTCTCCCCGGCCTTCGATATTTGCAGGACGGCTCTCCAAACGGATGACGCGCTCCAACTCTTTAGGCATCTGTAACTCACCCGCATTTTCGATGGTGATGATGCGTTCGTCGGGCGGAATCATACCGGCGACGATGTTCATAAGTGATGTCTTGCCCGATCCTATGCCGCCCGCGACAACGATGTTCAGCCGCCCAAGCACGCAGGCCGTGAGAAACTCGGCGATATCCTCATTCCACGACCCAAAGTGGAGCAAGTCTTGAACGGTCAGCACCCTGCCCATAAACTTGCGGATGGTCAACACAGGGCCACTCAGAGAGATGGGGGGGATGACCACATTGACGCGCGAGCCATCGGACAAGCGGGCATCGGCGATGGGATTCGATTCGTTGACTTTTATGCCCATCATGTGAACAAATATGGTTTCGATTATGTTCATCAGTTGTTCTTCGTTGTCAAAAGGCGTAGGCACGTTTACGATCCCTGTACCCTCTTTCTCCACATACACTTTTTCGTGACCATCTATCATGATCTCGATCACGTCCGGGTCTTTTAACAATGGCTCCAGGGGAGCCAGCCGGTTCGGTTGATCTTGTATACTCATCGTTTACCTCCTATTTGCGCTACCTGTCAGTTTATCTGGGGTAGGGTGAACTATTCAAGATGTGCCATCAACTCGAAATGAACGTAATCGCGTCTAGCAACTGCTGCGAAAAATCCTCGGGGTACGTATGGCCGATGCCTGGATAGATTTGGAATTGATGGGCAAAGTTTAGTGCCTGAAAAACCGCTATCATTTCTTGCTGTTCGGGCTTGTCGCCTTCCAACTCGCCTCTCATCATCACGCCCCGTACGCCTCGCCGGACGGCTAGAGCTACGTTCTCTTGGCTAAAACTATCGGGTTTGAGGTTGGGACACAGAGCAATGAATCCCCTCGTCGGCAGCGTGTTGGCCATAGTGATCTCGATAGAGGCAGTCCCCCCGCCGGAAAAGCCGCCGATAAGGACGTTGTCTGTATCGATGGCGTATTGTTCGAGCACTTGATCATAAGCCGCTTGGATTTCTTTTCTCGTCGTATCATAGTCATCGGTCCAGCTAAAGCCGTTGGTGCAAAATACCTGGGACGATTGGACGTACAACACGACAAACCCTTTGCTCAATGCTGCTGTGGGCTTCCACCAGTGTGTTCTGAAAAAGTCAACCGAATTGCCGTTTCCGTGCAAGGCGATGAATAGCGGATATTGTTTTTCGGGTGTGTATCCGTCGGGAGTATGGACCTCGTACTCCATTTTCGCCTGCATCTGGGCTTGAGCCTTTAAGCGGTGGTCCTCTGCCTCGATAGCCTTGAATCTTTCTGTGTGCCGGAAGGGGTCCAAGATATCCCAAGCGTCGATGCCAACGAACAAGCTGTTGGCCAAACATTCTTCGACAATACCCAGGCATTTTTCATATTCTTCCAGCCTGATCCATATAAAGCCTTCGTACTGTAAAATCTCCCACAAGTTGTCCGGGAATTTTGGGCGCGCATTTTGCAAGAGTTCGATAGCTTGCGAGTATTTTTCCAATGCGACCAGTTGGTCGATTTTTTTGTCCAGTTCTGTGTAGGTTGTGTATTCCACAAGTGTGCTCCTTTTCTCTTTATCTCTGTACTATAATTGGGCCCAGTTCGATCGTGTTTTTATTCTAGCATAAAGTCGAGTGAAAGAGAATGGTTAAATAACCTGTTTGCTACCTGTTTATTTAACCAGGTTCAAGGCTTGCCTAGACCTCTGATCGGCGAACCCACCCGTGGCGCAGGGCATAGATGGCGGCCTCGGTGCGAGAATTCACGCCCAGCTTGGAATAGACGTTATCCAGGTGAAAGTTGACGGTGCGCGGGCTGATGAACAGTAGTCGGGCGATCTCTTTGTTGCTCAAGCCCTCGGCCAACAGTTGGATCACCTCTATCTCGCGGGGCGTCAGTTGAACCGGCTCGGTGACACCGAAACTGACCGTCAACGCCAATCCGCCGCGTGGCCCGGTGCTGGCCTCGGCAGTGCCGCCCAGTTGCCCGATCCGCCGCCGGGCGGCGCGCAGTACGTCTCCGCCTTTTGCTACAGTACCGTTATCGGTAAAGTCAAAAATCAGACGTTCGTCGCGGCGTTCCAATCGGATACTCGCCCGTGATGCGTGGGCGTGACGGATCGCGTGATCCAGTGCATCCTGCGCGGTGCGAAAGATGGCCAGTTCGATCTGGTGAGGCAGCCGCTCGCGCATCCGCTCCATTGCCAGGGAGATTTGTAGGCCAGAGACGCGCATCGTCTGGCTGACCAGATTTTCCAGGGCTGGTTCCAGGCCCAGGGTCTCTAGGATGGTGGGGTGCAGGTTGGCCTCCATGTCGCGCACTTGTTGGAGCACCTGGCGGGCCAGGCTGGACAGTACAGAGACGGCCATTCGGGCCATCGGATTGGTGCCCAGGGATTGTTCGTAGGCATTGGCTTGAGAGAGCAGCAGGTTGAGGGGTTCGACCACGCTGCCTTGCAGCAACCCGGCCATTCGACGGCGTTCCGCCTCCACTGCTGTGACCGTGTCTTCCATCGCGGCGTACACCAGCAGCTCTTGCGTCAGGCTCGGCGGCGCGACCTCGGTGCTGTCGGGCAGGGCGAGCAGCGTCTCTTGATCTGGGGTGGAGGGCGTGGGAGGCTGCTTGAGATGAGCGGTCGAAGAGCTGCGAACGATCCGTTCTAACAGGGAAAGGGCCGCGCGTTCTGTGGTGACGTGTTCGGCTGCTGTTGCGGCCAGGGCCTCGGCTTTTTCCGGGTCGGGCAGCGCGGCCAATGTCTCTTCTGCCGAAGGATAGCGGTCGGCGGGGTCTCTGGCCAAGAGTTTGAGAACGACGAGTTCCAGTTCTGTCGGGATGCTGGGGGCGAGCGCGCGTGGTGACGTGAGCGGCGTGGTGAGAATTTGTGAGAACGTGGTCATCGGATCGTCGCCCATAAAGGGTGGTTGGCCGGTGAGTAGTTCGTACAACACTGCCCCCGCAGCGTACAGATCGGCGTAATTGTCGGCTGGCTTGCCAGCGATCACTTCTGGGGCCAGGTACAGTACCGTGCCGACGACCATGCCCTCCTGAGTCAGCCGGACGTCACCGCGAGCCACAGCCAACCCAAAGTCGGTCACCTTGACCTGGTTGTCTGGCGTGACCATAATGTTCTCTGGTTTGATGTCGCGGTGGACGACGTCATGATTGTGGGCATAGGATAGTGCCGATAGCGTGCCCCGGATGGCGTGGAGCGCTTTTTGCACGGGCAGCGAGCCGCCGTGCTCGACCATCCAGGCGTAAAGGTCTTGGCCCGGAATATGCTCCAGCACCAGGTAATGCCAACCGCCCTCGTGCCCCACGTCGTAGAGCGTCATAATGTTGGGGTGCGATAGCCGGGCCACGGCGCGGGCTTCGCGCATAAAGCGGACGCTGGCCTCTTGGCTGGCGACCCGTTCTGGCAAGAGGAATTTGATAGCCACGTCCCGGTCGAGCGTCTCGTCGTGAGCGCGGTAAACGATGCCCATACTGCCCTCGCCAAGCCGTTCGACGAGTCGATAGCGGTCTTGAAGAAACGGCGGTGGGCTGGCATTTTTTGCCCCTACTGGGTGTTCGTATCCGTCCATGGCTCTTCTCCTGCTTGAGGTTCCATCCCCAGGGCGATCTACGATAACTGGCTGTCAGTCGGTCTGAATAGCGCCCAAAACCCCTTTAGCGTTCTTCATTTTGCGAGAAACAGCAGGGGCGGGGTTTTAGGCCTTTTTCAAAAAGCTGTTTCTTGGCAGCGGGTGATCAATTTTACCCTGTCGTGCTCATCCGTGCAAGTCTGCGAGGGCGTTTGTGCGGGTGTTGTCATCCAGGTATAATCTGATACGCAGAAAATACAGAATAGGAGCATGATGGCCAATTACACAAAACTGCAAAAAAATGACATCCAGGCAATAGCCGAAAACTATGCCCTGACTATTGCTGATGTTGAATCGATCCAGGGAGGCGCATCTAATTCCAATTACTTGATGCACACTCGACAAGGCGACCATGTCCTGACCATGTTCGAAGAAAAGACATTGCCCGAGGCCACCCAAATGGGACGCTTATTGTTGTCGTTGGCGGAATACGAGTTCCCCACAGTACGCCTTGTGCCCACACGCGAGGGAAGTATCGCCACAATGTACATGGACAAACCGGTGATAGTCAAGCCGTACATTGTCGGGCAAGTATATCCAGAGCTAACCAAGTCCATGTTGCAACAGATAGGCGCCGCAATGGCCAGGTTGCACCAGATATCTGTGCCCGATTTCTTGACCGATCAACAGCCGTATGGCATACGACATCTTGAATACGTCATTGGAAAAAACGTCGATCCAGAATACGAGAACTGGGCAGCCACACGACTCGCGTGGCTTGGGCAGCGTGTTCCGTCAGAGTTGCCTCGTGGGTTAATTCACGGCGATGTGTTTTGCGACAATGTGCTCTTTGTGGGAGATGAATTGCGGGCCATTATCGATTTTGAAGAGGTGATCTGTTATTACAAAGGATACGATCTAGGGATGGCGATCATTGGATTGTGTGGTGAGGAATCGACAATCACCCTGGACAAAGCACGAGCGCTGGTACACGGGTACCAACAGGTTCGAATATTGGAAAAGAGGGAAAAAGAAACCTTGCAGCTATTGACCGAATATGCCGCGACCGCGGTTTCCTGTTGGCGGTTTTGGAAATACTATATTTACGCCGTAATTACGGAAAATGCCGACAAGCACCAGCAGATGATGCGTCTCGCAAAAGAGATCGGCGATATTCCACGAGCAAGATTTTTGGATGCTGTGTTTGGTTAAAGGCACTTTTTTGCCCAGACCACCCATCCTGTGCGAAGCCGGGTGGATGATCCGAGTTCAAATCGAGACGCGCGTTCGACGGCAAAGCCGTCCATCAATTCATCGACCTCTTGCCGCGAACTAAAGTGGATCGGCATACCGTCCAGCTCCAGAAAGGTGTGCGCCTCTAATTCCGGCCCGCATCCATATTCGGCGTCATCGCAGCCCAGCAGGTCAAAATACAGCCAGCCGTCTGGCCGCAAGACGCGCTGCAATTCACGACCCCCCCTGACCATGTCGGCCTTCAAGTTGTAGGGCAGCACGTGCACACACACGAGTGCCGCGAACGAGTTGTCAGGATAAGGCAAATGCGTCAGGTCAGCAACTTGGAAATTGATCGTCGCATCCGCTCGCTGCGCTCGCGCTGTGGCTACCGTGATAGCCACAGGCGATAGATCACAAGCGTACACCGCAAATCCTGCCCGAGACAGATAAAACGCATTTCGACCCCGGCCACAGCCCACATCGAGCACAGGTGTCTCTAGTGATAGTTGTTGTCCCAAGTGCTCAGCAAAGGCAACGAACTCTGTATCTGGCTGCTCTGACGTGGGTTTCTCTTGGTGGGTATGGTCCCAAACTTGTTGTAGAATGGATTGATTAAACATCTCAGTAGAGGCAATGCATTGGTTGGTGCTTGTTATGCGTACAGCATCTTGCATTCATCGTGCAGGACGTCTCCAATGACCTCTATGGCGCACGGCGATTGTTCGATGATTTGGTTCGCGCTGACTTTAATTCTCGCTTTGCCCAATTCGGCGGTCTCTTGGATAGAGAATACCATACACTATGGTCGTGACGTTCGCCCATACCGCCAGCGACGCGCACATCGGGCAAGGCTCGCACGTGGAGAATAAAACAGCCCCGCACAGATCGGTATCATCCAGCGTTTTCACCGCTTGGCGAATGGCGTTTACTTCGGCGTGTAAACTGGGGTCTCTTTCGGTGATTGCCGTGTCGTGAGCCTGGCCAATGATCTGATCCTCAAAGACCACCACGGCACCGTATCCCTTGTTCCCTTTAGACCTGGATAGCTGTGCCTCCTGAATGGCGATCCTCATGTACGAGTCAAAGTCGATTCGAATGATCTTTTCTCTGCAATAGTCTGCATGGGGCCTTATTTCTTCATACGAGCGATAAAAGCGCAATTGTGGATTTATTCGAGAGACAAAGGACTGGGTTGCCTTTTCGTTCACGGGGCGGCACACTTTTCTGGTATCCAAAACGAGTTGGTTGCACGCTTCTAAAAGTGTGCAACGATTGGTTGACAGCCAGACGATCTCTGTTGGTGATTCTGATACAACGGGCAGTTCGTCCCGTTCAAGTCCCATATTTTCAAAGAACAACAACTCGAAAACTTGTCTCGGCGTAAAGTGCTCGTAACCGGGTTTGTTTGGCAGGGTGTGATCTAACCACGACATTCTCTTTTGGGTGATGAATGATCCCATGGCTCGAAAGTCTTGATTTTGCAATTGTTCTATTGTTCGGCTCACCTTTTCTTTAAACTTTATCATTTCGCATCTCAATCCAACACTAACGTAATTCTCTGTGAGGCTACTAGTTCCCATCCAAAGTACTCATCCCGATAAATCTCGATCGGCATCTGGGTTTCGTGAATAGCTATGACGAGACATTGGGGGATTCCTTCTTCCTCCCATATGTTCTTATTGAACTGAAATTGGATCAAAATTGTGCCCTCTTGCTCTATGATGTTTTTTATCTTTAAATCCGACGGCGTTGAGCGATAGGATTCACAAAGAAACACGACAACACTCTGCTCAAAATCTATTGTGGGAGCAGAGCCGGGTAGGCCAAGTTCTTGCCATTGTTGGGTCAATCTTTCTTGTTGATGGATAGGCATACAAGTGTTCTCGGCTCCCCGGTACGGTCCTCCAGACAGGATTATATAGTCTACCTTGGAAGTGGGTATGGTAGGGACTTTTACCTTGAAAGCGGGTATAGTAGGAGCTTGGTGTGGCTTTTTGATCTTGCCTATCGTCAGCATGGCGACTGTCAGTACCAGAATTGTCAAAACTAGAATCACATACTTGAACTTTTCAGATTGGGTTGTCATTTCCATATCTCCTTGTCGATACCAGTATTATTACTGATATGACGATACCAATCTGAAATCAGTTCCAAACATACTTGGTAGTGCTGTTTGGTTAACAATCCATCAACGAGACCCCATCATATCGTGAAGCGACTCGCAAGCGGGGCAACTCACGCCCGGACGGATGATGGCATAGCCAGCCTGAGGATCATCCTCGCTCCACAGCGTCAAGTCCACATTATAAACGATCAGCAGCCGGATTTTGTCACTGGATGCCGACAGACTCGCGGCTTCGGCCAGCCAGGCGGCTTGCTCGTCCACCGATGTGTCTGCGGCCCAGGCAAAGTTGTCGGGCAGAGTGCCGTAGCCTTCTGGCGAGATGTAGCCCAGTTCGGTAAAGCATAACTGCTGCCGGCCGCCGAATGCGTCATCGTAGGCATTGACCATCCCCCAAAAATAGCGCGTATAGTGGCCTGAATTACCCCGGGGGTCGCCGCTGGTCTGGGATGGCGGCAGGATGCCTTCGTTGTAATGGATGCCCACACAATCCGCATAGTTGGCGGCCCCAGCGTCCAACATTGCGGATACGTAGAGCGCGTCGTCACACCCGGCGGGGCTGCAGTTACCAAAGAAACCCGTCGGAGAGGGCGCGCCCGAGATGACGAGGATGTCGGGATCGACCGATTTGATTGCGTCGTAGGCGGGGGCCAGCATCTGCTCGACGTAGGCCGCGGGGTTGACCTGGCCCACGGGCCACTTGCGGTCAATGTTCTGCTCGTTCCAGACCTCGATGCCGTCGGGGCCTTGCTCTGCTACCTCTCGGAGAAATTCGACATAGGCGTCAAAGTTGATGCTGCGCGGGTACTCGTTGCTCCCCGAAATGCTCAACAGTACCTTGAGTTGATTGGCGTGTGACTGCCGGACCATCTCGGCGATCTCGCTGCCCCGCATCCCCGGCGACCACGGGACCTGGAACTTGACCCAACTCATCCCCGCGTAGCGCATCTCGCTGGGATGGGCGAGGGTGATGGTCTGCCCGCCCAATTCAAAGCTGCCGCCAGTACTCTGGCGCCCCTCGCCGACCCGGATCACGGTCGTTAGCCCGCTTCCCCGCACGTCGATATCGCCCGTTCTCAGATTCCACTGGCCGTCAAAGACGCCGTCGTCACCCGGGGCGACCAGGTCGATGCTGATCTCGACCGTTTCCCCGACCGCTACCGCGCCCACGGGTACACTTTCGGGGCCGCCCAATTGAGAATGGACCTGGATCAGGACGGTGTCGGCGGGCCAATCGCAGGTGCCAGTGTTGCGAATGCTCCAGGTCTTGACGAATTCCTCCCATTTTTCCAATTGCGTGTTGTCCGGGATGGTCACGTCGGCCACGTAGCGGCCGCCGAGGCAATTGGCGTCCACACTGCTTGTGGGTGTGATGGGGGCGTCGGCGGCGGGGATTCCGTTTGTGTCTGTGATTGCATCCGTCGCTTCTGGCTCGGTGACGATGACGGGTATGGAGCCGTGGTCAAAGCCCGCGACTGTTGCCCGGACCACGTACTCACCCGGCGACGCCAGCACGACCCACGTATAGCCCGGCTCGGTGAGGGAGGTCGTCTGCTGGTCTATGGCCGCCGTGCCGTTGACGACGGTCCAGACGATCTGCATTTGCTGGCCTGGGTCCTGGCTCCGGGCAGACGCGACCCGATAGCCCGCTACCGCATTCACAATGCCCGTCCCGTTGCCGGGATCGAGCATGTCGGCCACGACGGTGCCGCCCAGGTGGTATCGGTGCGCCCAGCGCAGCTTGGCCGCCAGGCTGGTCGCCGTGCCCAACCAGACGGTGTGGATGCTGCCGTCGTCGGCCGCGTACTCTAGACGGTAGGTGCCCGCAGTTTCTTGGGGCATGATGCTCGACAAATGTCCGTCAAGACCAAACTCTACCCAACTGCCGGTTCCAACTTGAGAGACGTCGCCGAGAACGGTCACATTTCCAAAGGGAGCGAGGGCGTCCTCCAGCGAGATATAGTCAACGGTCTCGCTGCCCCGCTCGGCGCTGAGGGATGAGACGACCATACGCAGCTTGTAGCGGCTGATCTGGGCTGTGGCCCAGTCGAGCAACTGCTGCGCCTGCCCGCCCTCGACGTAGGCGGTGGGGTCGGCGGGAAAGGGTACGTGGACTGCGTCGGCAATTGCACCGATCTGGAGCCAGTCGTAGCCGTCAGTGTCCCAACTGTCGTTGCTAGGCGCTGGCGGCTCGACAACGACGTTCAATAAAAGTTCCTCGGCGTGCAGGCTGTCGGCCAGCGCACTGATAAAGCTGGCGTAGGCGTCGCGCTCGCCCGGCTCGACGCCCTGATAATCCACGACCACGCCCGCAAAGTCTCGCTCAACACAAAGCTGCACAATGTTGGCGATGTGAGCCCCACGTGTGTCGGAATTGGTCAATAAATTGGCCAGCCCCCCTCGATTAATCGTTCCATCGGGCGCCCAATTGCGCAGGGTAGGGAGGACGGCGTAGGTGTCTTGGCCGGTTTGCGGCGGCAGACCGACGGGGTCGCCGGCCAGGCTGCCGTCGCTGCCCAAAAGCAGTCCCGTGGGATTGACCTCGTTGATCACATCAGCAGCGGCTGCGACCGCGTTGTCGCCAGGGTTCACGGACGTGGAAACGGTCGGCACAATCGACTCGGCCTGGGCGATCACGATGGTCTCGGGGACGGCGGTCACGCGGGCGCGGATGAACTCGTGCCCGGTGGCCTCGGCGTAGAGTTCGCCGCCCACCCATTGCCATTCCTCACCGGTCCAGGTGTAGAGATCTAGGGTCTCCCAAGGCTCCGCATCGTCGGGCACCGTCACGTCGATCATCACCGGTTCGGAGGAATCGCCGCGCACCTGAATTTGGTAGAGGGGGCTTTTGACATTCAGGTGCTGCGGTAGAGCGTTGGCGGCCTGGTGCAACGCACGACCCACCGAGCCTTCCAGGAACTCGAGGCGCGGTATCGACTCGATCTGCACGCGCAAGCGGCCAGTGTAGGTGTTGGGGGCCACGCGCAGCGTCAATCCATCGTTGTGAGAGACCGAGCTATTCTCGGCGTCGAGGGTTTCGTGGCCAGTGATGCCTAGTTGTGTCAGAAGCGAGATGGAGCATATGAGCAAAATGACGGCCACGCCGATCAATCCATAGATCCAGACCCCAAAGCGGAGTTGATGGCGATGTTGGGCCAATGTGATGCTGGGTTGCGGCTCAACGGGTGGAACGTCATCCATCGCGGTTTCCATCCTCGGGGTGTCGTCCGCTGGTGGTGCATCCTCAACCACGGGCTCGGATGACGGGATAAAGCCCTGTTCTTGCAGCCGCGCCTTGAGATTGGCGAGTGACTTGGGGCCAAAACCCCCAAGTTTGGCCAGGGCATCGTCTCCCTGTCTTATGGCAGCCAACACGTCGTCAACGGTGCCAAGACCCGCTTCGAGCAGTACATTCCGGGCGCGCGCCGAGAGCCCCAGTTCTGTGATGGAAAGATTGGATGGGGAAGGCCCTTCTGGTGGCTTTTCAGATGGCAGATCTTGCATCAAAACACACCCTCAACTCGACTTTAAAGAGGAGCGAGCATACCTTATGCGAGTGGGGCTGCAGGAGCCACTTTGCATTTCTGAATGCACCGCATTAGGCCCTGGTCAACCCTAGCTTGCGCATCACTTTGGCCGGAGTGGCGCGCCGGGCTCGCTGCCATTGACGGCGCACCCAACGCTTGGAGGCATTGATCGGCTTGCGGCGTTGGCTCTCTGCCATAGCCCATTTGAGGAACTCGTAGTCCTGTCCCTTGATCTTTGGTTCGGTGGGATTGCGGCGATACGAGTCATAATCGGTGATGCGGCTCAGGTCGTGCTCGGCCACATAGTCATACAGGTCGGTACCGGGGTGGGGGGTGAAAAAGGCCGGGCTGTAATAGTCAGGGTCGATCTCTTTCATCAGCCGCACTGTGTCCATCACTTCTTCTTTGGTCTCGGTCGGCAAACCCATCATGTAATTGGCCCAGACCGAGATGCCGTATTTGCGGCAGATGTGGGCTGCCTGACGGTTTTGCTCCGCCGTCGTGCCTTTGCGGATGAATTTGAGGACGCGGTCGCTGCCGCTTTCAAAGCCGATGAAATAGCCGCGCAGCCCGGCGTGGGCCATACGGGCTACCATATCCTCGTGCTTGACCAAAATGTCGGCGCGGGTCTGGCAGAGGAATGGCATCGTGAATCCCTCGGCGACATATTTTTCTGTGAACTCTATCACCCAGTCTCGATCTTCGGTCAGACAGTCGTCGTGAAACATAAAAGATGTGATGCGATACTGGTCCACCAACATGCGCAGTTCGGTAATGACATTATCCACGCTGCGACGGCGGGTGCGTTTGCCGAATAAATAGTCCTCGCCGGGCTTGCAAAAGGTGCAGTGGTAGAGGCAACCCCGCCCGGCGATGATGGTGGCGAATGGCGCGGGCAGTTCCTCGACAAAGGGGACTTCTGGGGAGTCGAGGTCATAGCCCCACTTGCGCCACTCGTTGAGAAAGAGTCCCCGGTCGGTGAGCGGGATGGCGTCCAGATCAGGCGTCTCGCCGCGCAGCACACGATCTTTGGGCGCTTGACCTGCGTCGATGGTGTGCAACAGCTTGGGAAAGGTCGTTTCGCCCTCGCCGGTCACCAAATAGTCCACGTGAGGGATGCGCAGGGAATCTTCCAGCGCGATGGTGACGTGGGGTCCGCCGATGACAGTGGTTATTTCGGGCTTGATCTCTTTGGCGATGGCGATGGCCTGGCGAGCCGGGTTATAGTCCACGCTCATCATTGTCACGCCTATGACGTCGGGGTTTCGTTCCGCCAGCACTTGGCGAAAGTGATCCCAACTGGTCAGCGCCCGTAGATCGATCAGGTCTATTTCAAGTCCTTCGGCTTTGGCCGCACTGCTGAGAGAGGCCAGGCCATGAGAGATCCAGCCAGCCTCCATCCCTTGCTTGAGGGAGTTGAAACCGCGACCGGCGATTCCAGGGTAAACGAGCGTCGTTTTAATAGGCATATAAATCCTTCACAGGTGTTATTTGGTGGGAGGGTGAATGGTGTAGGTGCATTGACGGTCACCCTTGGCTGCCGAGGCGCCGTGCTCTAGGGGCACTCCCAAGAGGTGAGTCAACATGGCCTGGTCTATGGCACACACTTCGCGCTCTTGTTTGGAGACCCCTTCGTAGGGGCAATTGGCGATGCAGAGCGAATAGTTGCCGTCGTCGCTTTGTTCCCATTGAGCCATATAGCCCAACTCGTCCAGAAATTCGACGGTCGCAATGAGCCGGTCTTGAAAATCGTTCTCGCCGGAAATGTCTGCCTGGTTGGCTATGCGCTCGCCGATGCGCTGTACCATCTGATCTATTTGATCTGGTGGAAATTGCGCGCGCACCTCGCCCAGAATCTGGCTGATCAGGTGAGTGTATCTTTTGGGAAAGAGCGCGCTTGCCTTTTCTGTTAGCATAAAGATGTGTTTGGGCCGTCCGGGTGCTTTGCGACGACGCGCTTGAGGCGCTGCAACGAGACCTTCACTGCGCAGGATGTCAATGTGATGGCGTACGGTAACAGCCGTCAGCTCTAGTTCTTGGCTCAACTCGTCTACCGTTGCCTGGCCGCGTTCTTTCAGAATACTTAAAATACGCTCTCTGGTAGCTTGCATAGTTTTTTCCCTTTTCAACTCGTCGTAGAAAACATTTTCTGAACAAGATGCCCCCAAATGGAGGCGGGAGCGATGGTTGAGCAATATTCACCTCAACGTCTCAAATAACTCGTATAATTCTAGTATGATTACGATGTTTTGTCAAACGACTATCGTAATAATTGCGTGATGCGCAACATGCGGCAAGTTGGGTTGCCCAATTTTTGAAAGCGGTGTAGAATACCACCCTGATAGGCAATGTCAAGAAAGTAGCCTTTCCTGATCTAGAAACAGGCAAGGCAATTTCCTCTGCATTAATTTTCTGGTACAGTCTTTAAGATGTGGTTCAATCGTAAAGGGTAAGGAGGACACTGCTTCAATGACCAAACAGAATCCAAATTTACCAGAGGTACCCCTCGAACTCCAAAACAATGTGCGTCTGATGCCCTGGGACAAGCTATACAATTGGGGCCGCAAGCGGTCGGTATGGCCTTTGTTCTCGGGCATTGCTTGTTGTGCCATTGAATTTATCTGCGCTGCCGCTGCCCGTTTTGATATGGGGCGTTTCGGTATGGATATTGCGCGGGCCAGCCCCCGCCAGGCCGATTTGATGTTTATCTCGGGCACGATCACCAAAAAGATGGCTCCTCAGATCGTCCGTTTGTACAATCAGATGCCAGAACCCAAATACGTCCTCGCGATGGGCGCTTGTGCCATCTCTGGCGGCCCGTTCAAAGAAGGGTACAATGTTATCTCTGGGGTAGACAAACTCATTCCAGTGGATATCTATGTTCCGGGATGCCCGCCCCGGCCCGAGGCACTGTACAATGCCTTTCTGACGCTGCACAGAAAATGGGACCAAGAACCCATCAAGAGCTTGCGTTGGTATCAAAAAGGCGTGGCTGACGAGGGAATTCCCGTGCCGGTGCTAGGCCCTGATATGGTGGACTGGCAGGTTGTGGACGAGCTTCCCAAATTGGAAACAGAGCCGGAGAGAGGTGAATGATGAACAGCACTGTTGAAGAAAAAGTCTCTCAGCCGACAGTCGAGTTGCTCGCTACCTTGGAAGAGCAGTTTCCCGGCGCAACCCAGCCCGCTGAGTATGAGGGGGTGGTTGTCGCTGCTGACCGATTGGTAGAAATTGCCGTTTTCCTGCGGGATGAGGCGGGATACAGGCATCTTGCCCTCGTCACAGGTGTGGATTACCCAGAGCCTACGACCCAGTTCCCGGCTCGTTTCGAGACCGTCTACCATCTGTTCCGCAGCGAGGGGGCGGCACTGACGCTTCACGTCCACGCCGACCGGGACGACCCGGTCGTCCCCTCGGTGGTGAGCGTTTGGTCTTCGGCCATCGTGCACGAGCGGGAGACGTGGGACCTGATGGGTATCCGATTCGAGGACCATCCCGATCTGCGGCGCATTCTATTGTGGGAGGGATACGTCGGTCACCCGCTGCGCAAGGATTGGCACGAGGTTTATTACGAGGCTGACCAAAAACCGTTTACCAGCCGCCATCCAGAAGGCCGTCCGACGCAGTCTGAGGAGCACGCGCCGCTGGGCCGCAATCTACGTTATCCTGATGATTGGTCGCCCGAGGGATGGGAATCCAAGGCCGAAGCGAGAGTGTACGAGCCGTTTGACGAGTACATCGGCGGGAACGGTCGCTTGATGCACACCGATCAGGTCATCGTCAACATGGGGCCACAGCACCCTAGCACGCACGGCGTTCTGCGCATGGTGGCTCGCTTGGATGGTGAGATGATCAACCAACTGGAACCGGTGCTGGGCTATTTGCACCGCAGTCAGGAAAAGATCGGCGAGCGCAACACTTGGCTGGCAAATATGCCGTTCACAGACCGGCTGGATTATGTCTGCTCAATGTCGAACAACTTTGGCTATGCCGTGGCGGTAGAAAAGCTGCTGGATGTGGAGGTGCCGGAGCGGGCCGAGTACATCCGCGTGATCATGGCCGAGCTGACCCGCATCATCAACCACTTTGTCGCGATCGGTTTTTTTACCAACGACATTGGCGTTTATCTCACCTTTATGCTCTATGCGCTGGAAGAGCGCGAACTTATCATCGACCTGTTCGAGATGGCGTCGGGTTCGCGGATGATGTGCAACTATTTCCGCTTTGGCGGCGTGGCCCAGGATTTGCCAGAAGGGTTCATCGACAGAGCCAAAGAACTGGTCTATGATCGAATTCCCCGCCGTCTGGAGGAATTCGAGATGCTTTTGATGGATAATGAGATCTTTCGCGCTCGCACCATTGGCGTCAGTGCGATGCCATCGGAGGTAGCGATCGCTTATGGATGCACCGGGCCGGTGCTGCGAGCCTCCGGCGTCCCCTACGATGTGCGCCGCGCTGAGCCTTATTCGATCTATGACGAGCTGGATTGGGACGTGGCAGTGGCGTATAACGGAGATATTTACGACCGCTTTGTGGTTCGTTTTGAGGAGGTACGCCAATCGCTGCGCATCCTCCGCCAGGCGCTCGACCAAATACCCGAGGGTCCAATCCAGGCCGGAAAGGTCAGGCCGACGGTCAAGGTGCCTGCGGGCGAGGCGTATGGCCGGGTGGAATCCCCCAAAGGAGAATTGGGCTTTTACGTGGTCTCTGATGGCGGGACAAACCCGTATCGCTACCGCATCCGCACCCCAAGTTTTGCCAATCTGGGCGTGTTGGGCGAGTTGTGCCGTGGGCATCTGGTGGCCGACGCGGTGGCTATCCTGGCAAGCATAGACATCACACTAGGCGAGGTGGACAGATAATGTACGGATTGAGTTTTCTTAAATCGTTCCGAGTTACCGTTGGCCGCTTCTTGATGACTTATGTAGATGGATTTCAGTGGTTCCTCAAGGGTGGCTTTCGCAAGCGCTCTTCTCCCGAGGCATTCGCTGTACGGCAGAGCGCCAAAGGCCGGGGCGTGTTCACGGTAGAGTATCCCAAAGAGAAATTCCAACTGCCAGAGAGGTATCGTGGATTCCCCTTTCAGGTGATTGATCCAGAAACGGGCACGCGCTGCACGGCTTGCGGTATCTGTGCCAAGGCCTGCCCGCCCCAGTGCATCTGGATCGTGCGTGCAACCGACCCAGAGACGGGAAAACCCAAGCGGGAACCGGCCGAGTTTGTGATTGATATAAGCATTTGCATGTCGTGCGGCTTTTGTGCCGAGTTCTGCCCCACGAATGCCATCAAGATGGACAATGATTACGAGATCGCCTCTTATACGCGGGATGGTGACGAGTTTTTGTGGGATTACGAGCGGCTGTCCAAGCCGCTGGCACATCACGCAGCGATTCACCCCATCGCTTATGCCGCCGAAAAGGCAGAAGCAGAGCGAAAAGCGGCGCGAAAGAAAGCAAAACAGTGAATTCAAATTCTAATCCTAAACCCCAGGCCTCAAGCCCCGCGCAGGTTGCAAGCGTGCGGTTTCAGACTACGGGCAAATTGTATGACTTTGATGCCCGTGCGCATCGCGAGTTGCAACCAGGGGATTTCGTTCTGGTAGAGACCGCGCGGGGACAGCAATTGGGCCAAGTGGTCAATATGCGCCCTCTGAACAAAGGGGAAAGCAGAGGCCTCAAACCGATACGGAGACAGGCCACCGGGCGCGATTTGGCATTGCGCCAACATTGGCGTGATAAAGAGGATGATGCGCTGGCCGTCGCCCGCAAAATGGCGGCGCAGCTGAATCTGACGGTCAAGGTGATTGTTGCCGAGTATACGTTTGACGGCAAACGCTTGACGTTGTTGTACGTGAGCGAAAAGAAAAAGCTGAACGTGGACGGTTTGATCAAGCGCTTGCAGAAAATGTTGAACGTCCGTGTGGATATGAGACGGGTTGGCCCGCGCGACCATGCCAAGCTGTTGGGTGGGTACGGGGCTTGCGGCGAACAGCGTTGTTGTTCGCGGTATATGGCCGAGTTTTGTCCCGTCTCTATCAAAATGGCCAAGGCACAGGGAATATCGTTGAACCCTTCGGACATCACGGGGATGTGTGGGCGGCTGCGATGCTGTCTCGTCTACGAGCACGAGCAGTACGCGGAAGCTTCCAAAAAGATGCCCCGGCGCAAAAAACGCGTGCGGACGCCTCATGGTGAGGGACGGGTGGTAGACCTGCTGCCCTTGAAGGGGATGGTCGTTGTCCAAATCGAAGATCGCCGTATCGAAGTGCCAGCCGAAGACGTAGAGTTGATTACGTCATAGTATTAAAAGACCGCGTATGATTACGAGGCCGTGCCTGTAAAAGAGCACGGTCTCTTTGATGAAAAGGAGATAAATGTCAAATCACGTAAATTTCAAGGCAGAGGCACAAGCATTGCGTGAGCAACTGGTTGCCTGGCGTCGTGACTTTCACATGCATCCCGAGTTGGGCCTGGAGGAACACCGTTCGGCTGCCATTATCGCAGAAAAGTTGCGCGAGTTGGGCTATCAGGTGCAGACTGGCGTCGCGCAGACTGGCGTCGTGGCTTTGCTGAAAGGCAAACAACCTGGACCGGTCGTGATGGCCCGGGTCGATATGGACGCGCTACCGATCACTGAGGAAAATGAAACCGAGTACGTGTCGCAAAATCCGGGATTGATGCACGCCTGTGGGCACGATGCGCATATGGCAATAGGATTGGGCGTTGCCACGTTGATGGCGCAGCGGCAGGATCAAATGACCGGAACCCTCAAACTGATCTTTCAACCCGGTGAGGAAGGGATGAATGGTGCCGAGATCATGGTAAAAGAAGGTGTGATGGAGAATCCGCGCCCCGACGTTTTCCTGTCCACCCACGTCTGGAACGACAAGCCCGTGGGAACGATATGCGTCACGCTCGGCGCAGCTATGGCCGCAGCCGACAAGTGGATGTGTACTGTGCGGGGCAAGGGTGGGCACGGCGCGATGCCTCACCAGACGGTGGACCCCATCGTCGCCACGGCGCAGATCGTGACCGCTTTGCAGACCGTCGTCAGTCGAAACGTCAGTCCGATGGAAACGGCGGTGGTGACGGTGGGCAAGATACACGGTGGCGAAGCTTTTAACATTATTCCTCCCCAGGTCGAATTGGGAGGCACCATCCGCACCTTTAGCCCGCAGGTGCAAGAGACGGTATGGCAGCGAATGCGCGAGGTGGTTGAAAGAGTCGCAGCCGCTTATGGTGCGGAGGCCGAGTTAAAGATCGTTTCCTTAACGCCCGCGGTGATCAATGATGGTGAGGTCGTTGATATAGTGCGTGCGGCAGCTAAAGCGGTCGTTGGACCGGAAAATATTTTTTCCGACGTGCGCACAATGGGCAGCGAGGATGCGTCTTATTTTATGAAAGATGTACCGGGCTGCTATTTCTTTGTCGGTTCAGCCAACGCCGAGCGCGGGCTGGACGCCGCACATCACAATCCGCGCTTTGACATCGACGAGGATGCCCTGCCGTTGGGTGTGGCGGCGCTCACGAACGCATTGGCGCATTACCTGTTGTAGGCGAGTCTGCAGAGTGGGTGTACATTCTGAGCTATGAGCCCGGCGGTTTAATCCTCGCGAGGCGGAGACCGCCGCGTGCGTTTGGTTTCACTCCGGCGACGTTTGGCCTCCAACCGGCGTCTCTTGGATGCCAGCGTTGGCCTCGTCTTGCGGCGGGGTTTGGGCTTGACGGCTGCCTGGCGGATCAATTCCACCAATCGAGCGATGGCGTCTCGCCGGTTTTGGGCCTGTGTGCCAAACCGGCGGGCTTTGATAATCAGCACGCCGGTTTTGGTGACCCGTTTTCCCGCCAGACGAATCAGGCGCTTGCGCACATCGTCGGGCAAGGAGGGTGAGTTGGTCACGTCAAAGCCGAGTTGCACGGCTGTGGCCACTTTGTTCACGTTCTGCCCCCCTGGCCCCGAGGCGTGGACAAATTCTAGTTCGATTTCGTTTTCGTTGATGACAATGTCACGGGTGATTGGGATCATGCTTCGCTCTCACTGGTCATGCTGGGTAGAGTGAAGAAAAACAGACTCCCCTGTCCTATCCCGCTCTCTATCCCCACTTGCCCTCCGAGTTTTTCCATAATGCGCCGCACGATAGAGAGCCCCAGCCCGTGCCCTTCCACCCGAATCTGGTCGAGTTGTGTAAAGGGAACAAATAACTGGGCTTGATCCTCTAACGTCAGACCAGGGCCATTGTCGCGCACCCAGAAACTCACCGTGCGCGGAGTGACGTCGTCCCCACCCTCTGTGGTACCCAGTTCTACACGTGGGGGTTGTCCACCGTACTTGATGGCGTTATTGATATAGTTGGCCCATACTTCTTCAACCCATGGACCATAACCCACCGCAATAGGCCAAGTTTCGGGTAGTATGACCTCGACTTTGTTCTCCTCGATCATACTGCTCAACCGCTCTATTGCCTCGGCCACAATGCTCGCCATATCTAATGGTCTCATCTCTATCTTTTTTTTCCGCACTCCGGCCAATAGTAACAACTCTTCGATGATGCGGATCATCTTGCGTGAGCCTTGAGTAATTGCGTTCAGGCAGATGTACAGATCCTCTTCTGAGAGTTGATCGTGGGTCTCTTCTATCATCGTAGCATAGCCATAGATATTGCTTACAGGATTCTTGAGATCGTGGGCCACGGTGTGGGCAAAGGCATCCAGTTCTTCATTATGCGTTTGCAGCTCTTCGGTTCGCTGCTGTAGCTGTTCGGTGCGTTGTTGCAGTTGGGCGGTGCGTTGCCGCAACTCCTGAAAGAGCCGCGCGCTCGCGATGGCAGCAGCAGCTAGGGGGGCCAAGACCTCCATCCACGCCAGGTCAGTGGATGAGAATGGTCCTTGTTTCTTGTTGACCGCTTGCAGGACGCCAATACCGGTTCCTCTCACAAGAAGTGGTACAGTGACCAGGTCTCGAGTGCGGAACTCGATCAACTCGTCTACCTTGGGGTTGAAACGGGGATCGGTATGTGCGTCGAGCACGAGGGCCGATCGTTTATGCTGCAATACCCAGCCAGCGACGCCTTCGCCGGACGCCATTCGTATTCCCACCAAACGATCTGCAACGTTACCCACAGCTGCCCGGCATTCGAGATTTCCTTCCGACTCTCGCAACCAGATAGACGTATCCTCTACGTCCATCTCGTCCATAGCAATTTTCATCACGCGTTGCAGCACACTGTCTAGATCGAGTGTGGATAACAGAATCCTTCCTGCTTCGATCAGTCGTTCCATCCTGCGCTGCTCGATGCGCTCGGCCCGTTTCCAGCCTATGAACGTCTTTACGCGGGCCAACAATTCGACGGTTTGAACTGGTTTAGGGAGATAGCCGCTAGCCCCTCCTTCTAATGCCATCATCCGAGTGTCCGCGTCGTCCTCCACTGTGAGGATGACTACGGGCAAAAGAGCAAAACGCTCATCGGTTCGTATACGCCGCAAGAGTTCCAGGCCG
Source organism: Chloroflexota bacterium (assembly GCA_024232355.1). The sequence continues at coordinate 21,831 of JAAEPW010000191.1, forward strand.
TTAATGCCGGGCATATTCAGGTCGAGCAATAACAGGTCTGGCATAGGCATCTTTCGTTCTGCACCTGCCACGAGGCGATTCCAACCGCTTTCCCCATCATTGTACGACTCGACCCCATAACCCTGATTGGAAAGGATATTGGTCAGGGCTTCAACAACGGCATTGCTGTCGTCAACAATTAGAATTTTAGTATCCATCGTGCCACGTACTCCCCTTGTCTCGGAGGTTGTCCAGCTGTTTTTGCCATCTTGTGGTACAAATGCTCAAGCCCCATCTCTGGGGCTGCGAGCGAGGCAAAATTCTCACACGCACTTTATGATGCCTTGCAATTGCTTAAAAGTGTACCACGAGCTTGGTGTTTGGGCAAACGATATGTTTGCCCCCTCTTGCGTGAAAAAATCAGGGTATGAACAAGTATGGGGATTTGTGTTGTGAAACTTGGATGCTAAGGCGTTGTTCAGAAACAGTGCTATTCCGAAATAGCCTCACACTTTCCAAGCATTTTTTGTCGAATCCGAGCGGCCAAGCCAGCCATCTCTTCTTCTGAGAGGGTCAAAATTCCCTTTTCCAGTCTCAATGCTTCGAATTGTTGCTCTTCCAGCGGCACATCTGGTGGCAAAGGAGCGATATGCCAATGAACATGACTGTTTCCCTGCTGGCTTCCCAACGACAATATGTACATTCGCTCGGTTGGCACGACTTGGGATAACGCTTCTGAAACCCGATAAATGAGAGCTTGTAACGCCAGATATTCTTCGTGAGTAAAATCACTGGTCACGTGTTCACAGTGTTTTCGGGGCGCAACCAGGGTGTACCCATAGAGAATTGGAAACTTGTTTAGAAAGACAATAGCAGTTTCATCTTGATAGATGATATGGTGTTTATAGTTAGGGTTGCCGGCTAGTATTTCACAAATGAAACAAGGACCACTGGTGACTCGTTCAATATAGCTATTTATATCAATGTGGTGATATTGGGTCATTTTTTCCCTGCTTGATAAATACGTTCAAGGTGTAATTTCAGCTGGCCTAACTAGAATTCTGAAGCGGTTAGCAAAACCGCCCTATATTTTTTCTGAATAATCAATAGGCAGCGCGCGCAGATATTGGGTTGTGCGGTGTTTGCGGATCAGGTCTGCAAACACGCGCTGCACCTGTTCCTCAGTGAGGTCCATACTCTGGGCTACCTCGGGCACGGGCATATCTTGCTCCTGGGCATACCACAGCAGGTCCATCACCTCAAAGGGCAGCCGGAAAAAGAACTCTTCCTGCGAACTGTGCGCGCTGTACGTGTCGGTGGTCGGGGTTGCTTGGCGGATTTCCAGGGGAAGTTCCAAGTAATCGGCCAGTTGGTAGACCTGGGTTTTGAACATGTGCCGGACGGGGGCCACGTCGTAACCGCCATCTCCCCACTTGACGAAAAATCCCTGGTCGTGCTCGTTTTTGTTGGGCGTGCCTACCACCGCATAGTTGCGCAGTTCGGCGTGATAATAGAGCATGGTCATACGACTGCGCTGCTTGAAATTGGATGCGGCCACGATCTGCAAATAATCGCGCAGGTTGAGGCGTTTCGATTTTTCCTCGCCTTCCGGAGTGATGATGGTCAGGTAAAAGAGATTGAGGGTGTCGCTTTCCATCAAGTCGCCCGGCAAGGTGATCTTGGCCTTGTAACTGGGATCGTACTCGGGAAAGACGCGCCTGATCGCCTCGTCACGACGGACATAGCAGCCATAGCCCACCAGCGCGCCCGTCATATCCTCAACGACGGTTTCGATGCCGAATTGGTCGGCCAATTTGCGGGCCAGCACGATACTGTCACGGCTGGAATCGCTCTCTGGCATCATGATGCCAACGACCCGCTTGGGGCCAAAGGCGCGCACGCAGAGGGCCAGCACCACCGAAGAGTCTATGCCGCCACTGATGCCTATCACTGCCCCAGAACGGCGCAGCGTCTTGCGCACGTCTCGACGCAGGTTGGCGACCAGTTCTTCTGTCACAGCGGCCGGATCTATTTTGAGAACGTCTTTGTGAAAAGGCATAACGACTCCTGTTTTCCCCACTTTTATTGCCGCTGCCGGTACAACGACTGGTCAACAACACCTACCATTTCATTTTCGTCGAGGATGTGGCCCATAAACTGGTTGATCATTTTTGTTTGTTCGACCGGACTTGCCAGAACTTTATTATATTCGACATAGATGGCGTCGACGTTGGGTTGTTTGTCTATCCAGCCCATCACGTGTTGTAGATGCAGGCCAAACAACTCGACCAGTTTTTCGTCGCTGACTTTATCCGTTGACTCGCCTCGCCGGATGAGCATTTGCTTTTGAGAGGCCAAAATTTCGTCAATGTTGCGGCGCATAAAGATCACCTGGTAGGTGTAGTTTAAGGGGAGGTGCTTGAGGAGCGCCGAGATCATTTTGACGACCTTGCCCTGGGCATCTGGCAGCCAGGCATGGTCGTGCTCGATCTGTTTCACCCGCTCAAACTCGTAATAGCCTTTTGGATTGTCCTCATCGGCTGTTCTGACGTGGTCGGTCAGGGCTTGCATCCCGCCAGCCTCGAGCATTTTCATCATCATCGAAGTGCCAGAACGAGGTAATCCGGAAACAATCGTGACGATCTGTGGATCTATCCCTTGATTCATAACTCTAGCTCCTGATTTGGCGGTAGATTGAAAACGGTGGCTGGCGGGCGCTTGGTCAACCCCACCAGCCACACGTCAACATCTAATGGACAGAATGCTCTATACTAGCTCAATCCCGCGTCCTGGCGTAGCGCTGCGGCTTTGTCGGTGCGCTCCCAGGGGGCGTCGATATCGTCTCGACCAAAGTGGCCATAAGCTGCCGTCGCTTTGTAGATGGGACGGCGCAAGTCCAGATCGCGGATAATGGCCGCCGGGCGCAGATCAAAGTGTTCGTTGATTAACTCGATGATGCGCTCATCAGAGATCTTGCCCGTGCCAAAGGTCTCCACCATCAATGACAGAGGGTGTGCTACGCCAATGGCATAGCTGACCTGTAACTCGAGCCGGTCGGCAACGCCCGCTGCTACCAGATTTTTGGCAATGTAGCGAGCCATATATGTGGCCGAGCGGTCTACCTTTGTGGGATCCTTGCCAGAAAAAGCGCCGCCACCGTGTCGGGCTACACCACCGTAGGTGTCGACGATGATTTTGCGCCCGGTGACACCGGCGTCGCCTAGCGGGCCGCCAGTCACAAAGCGACCGGTGGGGTTAACGTAAATTTTTGTCTCATCATCGAGCAGATCTTCGGGCACTATGGGGTTGATGATGTGCTCAATGACGTTGGCCCGAATCTGATCCTGCTCTACGGCGGGAGAATGTTGGGTAGAGACGACGATGGTGTCTACCCGCTTGGGTTTGCCAAACGCATATTCTACCGTTACCTGGCTCTTGCCATCGGGCCGCAAATAAGGCAGTGCGCCGTTCTTGCGCATTTCGGCCAGACGGAGACACAGCTTGTGGGCCAGCATGATGGGCAGGGGCATTAATTCGGGCGTCTCGGTGCAGGCAAAACCGATCATCATGCCCTGGTCGCCAGCACCGGTGGCCTCAATTTCCTCTTCGGACATTTCGCCGGTTTTTGCTTCCAGCGCTTTGTCCACGCCCAAAGCAATATCGGCGCTTTGCTCCTTGATGGAGACGATCACGCCGCAAGTATCTGCGTCGAAACCATACTTGGCGCGGGTATATCCAATGTCGCGGATCGTATCGCGGGCGATCTCGGCGATTTCCACGTATGTTGACGTGGTGATCTCACCCATCACGATCATTAACCCGGTGGTGGTTCCACACTCGCAGGCAACGCGCGCGTTGGGATCATCGGCGATGATCGCATCGAGAACGGCATCGCTCACTTGATCGCATACTTTGTCGGGATGTCCCTCGGTGACGGATTCCGACGTGAAAAAAAGTTGGGGGGAACTGGTAAAACTGGTATCACTCATCGTACTATCTCCTTGATTTAATAGTGTACTCGAACACCATGCCATTATCCATTCTTTTTGTTGGGTGTCAAGGCTGATTTTATGCTTGTGCCAATGCCTCAAGCACCGGCACGTGTAGCACCCCATTGCTCACAATGACCCCACGATTGTTCCGCATTCTGTAATCAGAAGCCATATCCAGGGGGTATCCGTGCATATCGGTGACACAGCCCCCGGCTTCTTCTACAATAAGAGACCCAGCCGCGTGATCCCAAATCTTTTCACGGTAATCGGGGCTTTTGGGTGAGGGGAGCCGAAGATACAGCGCAGCATCGCCGCGAGCCACAACCCCATATTTGACCTGGCTGTCTATTCGCAGTGGTGCGTGTGTAAATCCGACGGCTTGGGCAACGGTCTCTTGCAAAGCGGGGTTGCCGTGTGATGCTTCCACGCTCTCTACAAATCTCCATCGAGTTTTATCTGGCTTTTCCGCCACGTGAATGGGCACAAAGGGACCACCTTTTAGAGGTGACATTGTTGTTCCTTCTCCCCGTACGGCGACGAACAAAACGCCTGTTTCACTGTCGGGATCGGCCATATCGAGAGACAAGGCCGGGCAACCCAATACGGCCACTTGTACCTTGCCATGTTCCACCAGAGCCAGAGCAATGGCGTACTGATCGTCGCGCAAAAAACCTTTGGTGCCATCGATGGGGTCCAACGTCCAAAAACGTTCGGCCATAGTTCTCTTGCCAGTATCGATCCAACGACAGACCTCGTCGGGAGTTGTGTTGGGGTGAAATCGCTGCACGTACTGCGTTACCCGATCCAACTTGGGGGCATTGCCTGGATTTTGCAAGTCCGTCGAGTCTTCCTCGCCCACAATTGTGTCGTAGGGAAAGGCCGTGATCAAATGCTGGCAAACTAACGCTTGTGATCCAAAATCGGCAATTGTGACGGGACTTTTGTCCCCTTTCTCCAATGAATCAACGCTTGCCATTTCTGCGCGTACAGCTTGGCAGAGCTCTGCCGCGCGAATGACGGCCTCTATTGCCACTTTTTTTTCTTCGGTGAAACTCATTGGACATGTTCTCCTATGCTGTTAGTATTTCTACACCATCGTTGGTGACGCGAATGGTGTGTTCCCATTGAGCCGAGAGGGAGCCGTCAGTAGTCACGACGGTCCAGTCATCTTTTAACACTTGAACCTGATACCCGCCCAGGTTGATCATCGGTTCGATGGTAAAGACCATGTTTGGTGAGAGCACGATGCCGGTTCCAGGTTCTCCAAAATGAAAGACATTTGGCGGCTCGTGAAACCGGATACCTGTTCCGTGCCCAATATAGTTCCGCACGACCGAGTATCCATGCCCTTCGGCGTGCTGCTGGATCGCGTGCCCGATGTCGCCCAGGGTATTGCCCGGCTTGACCTGTTCGATTCCCAGGTTGAGACACTCTTGGGTCACTTGGACCAATTTGCGTGCTTGTTCCGAAACCTCTCCAATCAAAAACATGCGACTGGAATCGCCGTAATACCCATCCACGATAGAGGTGACGTCTACGTTGAGAATGTCACCGGATTGCAGCACTGTGTCGTCGGGAATGCCGTGGCAGACGACGTTGTTGAGGGAGGTGCAGACGCTCTTGGGGAAACCTCGATAGTTTAACGTCGCAGGGACAGCGTCGTGCGCCAATGTGTATGTGTGAACCCAATGGTTGATGTCGTTGGTGGTGATACCGGCAACGATTTGCCCTTCCAGCATGTTCAAGATATCGTGGGTCAACTGGCTGCTTTTGCGAATGCCGTCAATTTGCTCCTCGGTCTTGATGATGATGTCGGGATTGCGTGCGTTCTCTTTCCGACGCTTGCGGAGCGCTGACCTGTCTTGTTTGAGATGACAGTGCTTGTATTTTTTCCCACTCTTGCACCAACAGGGATCGTTTCGTGATAAATTTTGCATATGTGTCCACCTTGATGTCACGTTGCCTGGCAAAGCGGCAACGATCGGTTGCCGCTTGCGTATTATACCACTATTCTCCCCTGCTTAAAGGCTGAGCGTCTCGCGCAGACTAAAAACTTGGATACCAATACCGTGTGACATAGTTTATCATCTCAGAGTCCAGGAAAATATTCCAACGAGTTTATTTCCAAGTGCCAACAGTATATGACGACCAGGCCGCCGGTCCTTATCCTTACTTTATTTCTCTCACTGGTAGCAAAGGTACCAAGGTGACCGTTGGTGCCCGTCGTTTGATTATGATTGGTTCCAACAATTATCTGGGATTCAGGACTGTTCAATTCTAATTTTCCAACGCTCGCAGCCCCAGCACCTGTCCTGGACCGACAGGTACAGGGTTCAGGACAAGTGCGGTGGCTGTGAGCGCTTTATGTTGAAAACTCGTTAGGACTGAACAGCTCTGATCTGGGATTAACCTCACACTCCAAGATGCGGCACTTTTGCCACAACGATATGGACCATCTGCAGTGTGTCTTGTCTGGCTTGCCAGAGGACGCGGGCAGGTTGGTAGTGTTGGATGGTATTTTTAGTATGGGGGAAGATATTGCGCCGTTGCCTGAGATTGTCTCTCTGTGTCAAAAATACAACGCGCGGCTGATGGTGGACAATGCGCATTCTATCGGCGCGATGGGCGGAGGGCGTGACACGGCGACCCATTTTGGCCTTGCAGATCAAGTGGGCCTGGTGATGGGCACTTGGCAAATCTTTTGCCAGCTTGGGAGGGTTCATCGCGGGCTCGGAGGATGTGATTCGCTGTATCAAGCACCACGCCCGCTCGTTGATTTTCAGTGCCAGTATGCCATCGGTCAGCACAGCGGCGGCTTTGAAAGTGATACAAAAAGAGCCGGAGCGTATTGCGCGGGTCAATCAGACCGGCGAGCGTGTGTGGACTGAGCTGGGTCAATTGAGTTTCAATGTGGGCAGCAGTGAGATTCTTGTTGTTTCCGTAATTATTGGCGACGATGTGCACACCTTTTTTGACCTGGAAAATGTTCTGCGAGGCGGGTATTTACACCAACCCCATCATCGCTCCGACGCTGCCTCCCGAATTGGCCTCACTGCGGACCAATTATATGGTGATCCACACCGACGAGCATATAGATCGTGTGATTGATGCCTTTGCCCAGGTCCGCCAGGCGTGGGATGCTTGACGCACCTGGACAAAATATGGAATGATAATTGTTTGTGTCGCTCATCGATTTGACCACTATACTCAAACCTAGTGTGCCAGCCGCTCAAAGGCGTAGAGCGCGATATCCACGAACGGTTCCTTGCCGCTGATCAAGACTGCCCAAGCTGTCACTGCCATAGCAAACCAAACTGCCGGTATACATAACACTAAACGGATTGCGATTCCCAAGCGATTCATCTGACACCTCCTGTATTAGCTGTTGGTAACGATTTCACGATTCTGCCAAGAGTATATCACAACATTGAGATAAAATCCTGACCCTGGCCTGAGATATTTCTGAGTAATTGTCGAGGCGTGTGACGACCCCTTTCAGAGTCATCACACACCCAATGCCTCAATAGAACAACCGCTCGATCGCGTAAATCGCGATATCTATGAACGGTTCCCGTCCATTGACCCAGATTGCCCACCCCACCACGATTATTGCAAACCACACTGCGGGTAGACAGAGCACCAAGCGAATTGCCAACCACAAGCGACTCATCATACGCCTCCCGTAATTGTTCCTGACGACTGTTCTACTGAAAAGTGTTGCACGATGCAGCTACCAAAGAGTATAGCACAGTGCGTCAGTCAAACCTTGAGACTGACCTGAGCAACGCTTGAGCAATCTCAAAAGAGCACAGATCGAGTGTTGACACTCGCTGTTAGGGCTATAGTGTGGGGATGTGTTAGGATTTCTGAGATACCAACTCTTTAATAGGTAGGGGGAGCAGGAAATCATATCCAGATATACCATACCATGTTCTGCCCTGTAGCACTTGATGCCATCTCTGTGCTTGCCCTACGGAATTCACACGGAGCAACTACAATTTGACACCTGCCTTGCAAAAGACGGGGCATTTGCTACCGGACACTTTTTTTTCTTTAGCCACGAATGTAAATCAATAATTCGTGGCTAAAAATTCAGTATCTGTTGTTTACTTGTCAAAAGTGTCCGGTAGTGAAACGGGGTAAAAAGTTGAACAGGCCAAGCACGTATGCTATAATCTTATCGTGAATAGGACTTTTTTCCGCATATCCCAATCAAGAAAAAGGAATCTACAATGAATCTTTCTACCCATACACTGCTGGTCGGCTTGGTCTTGCTGATGTTTTTCTCAAATAGCCCAACTCAAGCCAGCGGTTATCTGCCTCCAGGGCAAGAGCGCGTCCCCATCAATGGAACCGCCTATTGGGCTATGGAACCAACCGGCCCCGACTTTTATGGCGCAAACCTCATCCCCTTTCAGCCCCGCAACCCGACACGAGCGATCTGGGAGATGACCCAGGCCCAGAACCAACGACACCGCACCTCTGATGCCATTCCACAAAACATCCAGGTGAGCCGCAGCGGATGGACGACGGGCGCGTCTCATTTTGTCAACGACTTTAGCGAAGTGATGGTCTATTTGGACCCTACCAACCCCAACCATTTGTTGGGGGCATCCAAGTTTTTCTACGATCCATCCAACTATGGCTTTTTCACCGGCGTTTTCGAGTCCTATGACGGGGGACACACCTGGACCCAGTCCCAGCCCCTTGGCGTCGAATCCTACAGCTTGACCTCTGATCCAGTGACGACCTTTGACGACCAGGGCAACGGCTATTTCACCTTGCTGACCCGAGGACCGACCGGTCTGGACATGCTCAAAAAACCACCCGGTGGGATATGGCAATTGCCGGTCGTCGTGGACCGGACTACTTATACCGACAAGCAGTGGATTATGGGGGATCAAAACCCCCAAGGTATCAGCCCCTACGCTGGTTACCTGTATACGAGTTGGACCGATGTCGGCGCTCCGCACAAGATCGTCTTTGCCCGCTCCACCGATTCCAACAGGAATTGGAGATCGCCGCTTGCATTGGCCAGCGGCGACGTTCAAGGCTCTATCACCGGCGTGGCCCCCGACGGCACGGTGTACGTTGTCTTTGGCCGTTCTATCTTTCACGGCACGCCGGGCACGATAGAATTCGTGAAATCTATTGATGGGGGTGTGTCTTTTAGCAGCCCCGCGGTGGCGGCCGGCATTACGTCCATCCCCTGGTATCTTCCCAATAGTTGGTTTCGCTCGCCAGCGAGCCTACCCGCCTTTGCGGCGAGTCCTACCAATGGCAATCTCTACGTGGCCTGGGCCGATTATGGCAACGGCGACGCCGACATCTATCTCACCCGCTCCACCGACGGCGGAGACAACTGGGCGACGCCGGTCCGCTTGAATGACGACCCCGTCGGTAACGGCATCGACCAATTTCAGCCCCAGGTGTCTGTCGCGCCCAACGGTCGCGTGGCCGTCATGTGGTTCGACCGGCGGCTGGAATGCCCGGACTATGCCTGGATACCCTCGGCGCATCGCGGCGCTGTGAATTTTTGCATAGACACCTTTCTGACTCGTTCTTACGACGACGGTCAGACCTGGATGCCCAACGCCCGCGTTAGCGCCCAGACCTGGGACTGGACCCTGAACATGCCCCGAGACGGCGGTGGTAATGGATTTATCGGCGACTATCAGGGAATTGCCTCCAACAATGATTACGATTTCCCCTTTTGGAACGCGACGGCCAACCTGGGGGAGAACGCCGAGAACTATCAAGAGATATTCGTCGCCCTGGTCCCGGCAAATGCCCCCGATTTATCACCGTCGACCAAATCGGTTGAGCCGGGGGTGGCGGCTCTTGGCGGCGTGCTAACTTTTACCATCGTGCTGGAAAATATCGGCCCAGGAGATGCACCGGCCGTATACCTGACCGACACGTTGCCTATCTCTATCTCCTACGTATCCGACTCGTTGATTTATCCGCTCGAGTCCGGCACAGGCGGGTACGACCCGGCAACCGAAACCATCACTTGGACTGGTGCGGTGTCCGTCGGTTTCCCGGTGACGCTCACTTTGCAGGCCATAGTAAGCCCGCACCTGACCAACGGCACAAACATCACCAATATGGCCATCATCACCGATGGCAGCAAAAGCTACGTTCGGACGGCGAGGACCACGGTCAGACAATCTCCTTTTGTTGTGGCAACCTATCCCGCGGATGGCGAGCGTAACGTGCCGCTCACAGCCTCGCTGGTCATTACTTTTAACGAGCCGATAATCCCCCATTCACTATTCTATGCCGTCGCACCCGACCCTGGCGGTTGGACCGAGATCTGGAACGACGACGATTCGGCGGTTACTTTGAACCATGCGGATTGGGGTGATTCACAAACCTACACCACGACCATCGGCACGGGCAACGGCAGCGGCACCGTTCTGATGCCTGGCTCTGTGCCCAATCCTTGGGTTTTTAAGACTGCCCCCGAGCGAGTCTATCGGTTTTATCTACCCCTGATATTGCGTGAATAGCGCCCAAAATCCCTTTAGCGTTCTTCATTTGGCGAGAAACAGTAGGAGCGGGGTTTTGGGCCTTTCTCAAAAAGCTGTTTCTTGGCAGCCGTCAATCATCCGGCGAGGGGCAGGAAATGATCGATGTGCCTTCTTGTCCTTCTGCGCACCTATGCTACAATGAATAAAGACCTCGATCCAGACTACCCGCCTTTTGGGAGATCATTTTGATGCATATTCTGATAGTTGAGGATGAAAAACACGATTACCAGATTGCCAAACGCACACTGGACAAAAGCGATCTGGTCTGTGAAATCGTTTGGGCGCAGCGTGGAGAGGATGCCCTGGAGCATTTGCAAGCTGAGGTGTTTGACATCATCTTGCTCGATTTCAAACTGCCCGGCATCAGCGGCTTGGAGATGTTTCAGCAGATCATTGGCCGGGACTTGAACCTCCCCGTGGTTTTTATTAGTGGGACGGGGAGTGAATTGATCGCCGTCGAAGCCCTCAAACTCGGCGCGCAAGATTATCTGGTCAAAGATACCCATGGAGAATACCTCAAGCTTTTGCCGACGGTAGTACGCAAGGCGTATGGCCGGTGGGAAGATGGAGAGGCGCACAAGCGAGCGGAAAAAGCCAAAAGCAAAGCTTTGGCCAAAGCCTTGCAAGCGACGCACGCGCTCCGCGAGAGCGAGGAACGCTACCGCAGCCTGTTCGAGGGTGTTCCGGTAGGGCTTTATCGTTCCACGCCAGCGGGCCGCTTTCTCGACGTCAATCCGGCCATGGTGCGATTGTTGGGTTATCCAGACCGTGAATCTCTGCTAAAGGTCAACGTTGACGATATCTATGTGAGCGTCGATGATCGCCAACGATGGCAGGCTATGGTGGACCAAGGAGGAGTGGTGCAAGACTATAAAGCACAATTCCGCCAATTTGACGGCGCGTCCATCTGGGGAGAGAGTAACGCCCAGGCCATCCGGGACCAAGATGGTCAGGTTTTTTACGAGGGAACGCTCAAAGACATCACCAGGCGCGAGCGAACCGAGGAGGCGCTGCGGCGGCGCAACCGAGAGCAGATTCTGCTTAACCGTTTGGGTCAAGAACTGACCGCCACCCTCGACCTACAACAGGTGGTCGAGCGGTTGCTGCCGGCGGTCACCGAGGTCATTGGATCCTCAGGGGCTTCGATCTGGTTATTTGACCAAGAGCGAACGGGTAAATTGATTTGTCGGGCGATCTTTCACCATGGTCAGAAACGCTCTCCACTCGATCTACACTTGCACTCGGGGCAGGGAATCGCTGGCTGGGTAGCAGAGACTGGCGAGAGCGCTATTGTTCCCCATGCATCAGGCGATCCCCGCTTTTTCCCGGGCATTGACGAACAGACAGGTTTTCACACAATCTCAGTGCTTGCTGTGCCGTTGTGGGTTCGGTACGCCATTGTTGGCGTGTTAGAGGTCGTGAATAAACTGGATGGCGACTTTGATGCCCACGACCGTGCTTTGGTCGAGATGTTGGCCGCCTCGGCCGCTATCGCCATCAACAACGCCAGGTTGGTCGAGACGCAGCGACAACATGCCGTCGAATTGGAAGCGAGCAACGATGAACTGGATGCCTTTGCCCGCACCACGGCCCACGATCTCAAAGGCCCATTAGGATATATGGTTGGCTTTGCCCAGGTCTTGGAGCAAGATTACGCCACGTTGCCAGATAAAGAGATACAGGACTATCTCCAGACGATCGCGCAGAGTGGGCACAAGATGTGCAACATCATCGACGAGTTGCTGCTGTTGGCTGGCGTGCGCAAGATGGACGAGATAAAGAGGGAAGCACTCGACATGTCTGGCATCGTGACCGAGGCGCAGGAGCGTCTGGACGACTCGATCGCAGAATATGAGGCTGAAATCATTTTGCCGGATGCTTGGCCGGCAGCGTTGGGTTACGGCCCGTGGGTCGAAGAAGTCTGGGTCAACTATTTCACCAACGCGCTCAAGTACGGCAGCCGCCCACCGCGCATCGAGTTGGGAGCCGACCGACCATCTGCCCAACCCACGATCCGCTTTTGGATACGCGACAATGGCCCCGGTCTGACGCAGGAAGAGCAATCGCGGTTGTTCACGCCGTTCACGCGGCTCGATCGTGTGCGCGCCAAGGGGCACGGATTGGGGCTTTCCATCGTGCGCCGCATCGTGGAAAAGTTGGGCGGGGAGGTTGGCGTAGAGAGCAAAACAGGACAGGGGAGTCTATTCTGGTTCACGTTGCCAGTTGCAGAAAACCTGTGATAGAATTCACTACCGGACACTTTTTGTACAACGAATGTATTTGGACACAGGGGCTCTCTGCGACTGAACCCGCGAAATCCCAGAGCTTTTGTGTTGCCAAAAATGTCCGGTAGCAAATGATAGAAATGAATATCCTAACAGGCAAACTTTGTTGATCCAAGGAATAAAGTAGTAGGGCAATTGCATTATCTTGTAGGAGACACTTTGCTCATAGCCCCCGCACTTGTCCTGAACCCTATACCTGTCGGTCCAGGACAGGTGCTGCCAAGCCCCTGGTCCTTTGACCCAGGGACAAAGGGTACAGGGTCTCGGGGGCTGGGAGCCTTCTCGGGCAAATCTGAATATAAATGCAATTGCCCTGAATAAAGTGGTAGAGATGAACAAAAAACGAATTCTGATCATTGATGACACGATGGCTGTTCGTCATGCTTTGGCCGAATATTTGTCAAGCTGCGGCTATGAGACCGTCACTGCCGAGGATGGTGCTGATGGGCTGGCGCAGGCCCGAGCGTGCGAGTTCCATACCGTCCTGGTAGATCTGCTCATGCCCCGCGTAGATGGGCTGGAGGTTGTGTCTACGCTCACGGTCGAACAGCCCGAACTGCCCGTAGTGGTCGTTTCTGGGACGGGTGGGCTGAGCGAGGCCGTGGAGGCCATACGACAAGGTGCTTGGGACTATATTACCAAACCCATTCGAGACCCAGACGAAATCACCGTCGTCATCGAGCGGGTGATGGAAAAAGCCAATCTGATCGCCGAGCGGGCGCGAGCGGATGTGGCACTGAAAGTGTCTAACGATCGCTTTGCCGCTGTGGTGAACAATCTGACAACGTTGGTTTACGTCGCAGATATGGAAACGTATGAAATATTGTTCGCGAACCGGACCATACAGGATATTTATGGAGACGTGCTTGGAAAGACGTGTTGGCAGGTATTGCAAAGCGGGCAATCTGGCCCCTGTGCCTTTTGCACCAATCGCGAATTGTTTGATGCTCGTGGCCAACCAACCGGGGTGTATGTTTGGGAGTCTCAAAATACTATCACCGGTCGCTGGTACGATATTTGCGACCAGGCCATCCGATGGGTGGATGGTCGTTTGGTGCGCATGGAGATCGCCACCGACATCACCGCGCGCAAACAAGCAGAAGAGGGTCAAAGACAAGCGCTGGACAAAGCGTTGCAAGCAAGGCGTGCGCTGCAACAAGCCCATAGCGAGCTAGCAGAAAAAGCATCCGAGCTGGAAGCAGCCAACACTGAACTTTCCCAGTACGCCTATATCGTCTCCCACGACCTGCGCGCGCCGATACGGGCGATCAACAACTATAGCCTCTTTCTCCAGGACGACTGCACCGGCCAGTTGAACGACGAAGGTCTCGAATACGTCAAAGGGATCGCCGAAAGCGCCCAGCAGATGGACAAGCTGGTGGTAGACCTGCTCGAGTATTCAAGTATTGGCCGCGTCCAGGATGAAAAGGTCGAGGTGGATATTGGGGAACTCTTGGAACGCATCATCAGAACCCTCAACCTGGATGAGCAGACTCTGATAACGCTGCCGGTGGATGCTCCCGTTGTTTGGGCCCAAAGCGTGCGATTGGAACAAATCTTTGCCAACTTGCTCAACAATGCGGCCAAGTTTCGCCGCCCCGACGCTGTCCCCACGATCTCGGTGGCGTGGACTGACCAGGGCGAGGCGTGGGAGTTCTCCGTCCGCGACAATGGTATCGGTATCGCAGAGCAGCATCACGAAAAGATATTTGGTATCTTTCACCGTTTGCATACACAAGAGGAATATAAAGGCACCGGCATCGGTCTTGCCATCGTCAAAAAGGCCGTTGATCAGCACGGTGGTCAGGTCTGGGTAGAATCTGAGTTTGGACGTGGCTCTGTCTTTACATTTACCCTGCCCAAACATGCACCGGAGAATTAGAAATGAATGCAGACCCCTTTCCGATTTTACTGGTCGAGGACAGCAAACACGATGTGCGATTCGTCCGGCGCGCGTGGAGGATAAACCGCATCACCAACCCGCTTTTCATCGTGCCACACGGTCAGGCGTGTCTGGATTTTCTGCACCATAGAGGTGAGTATGGCGATGGCAAGGTCTGCCCGCGCCCTGGCATTGTGTTGATGGACATTCGCATGCCCGTGATGGATGGCATCGAATGTTTGCAGGCCATCCGGTCTGATCCCGAGTTCAAGACGTTACCGGTAATCATGTTGACGACGTCGAGAGAAGACCAAGATCGAGTGCACAGCTATGAACTGGGCTGTAATACGTTCATCGAAAAACCGGTGGATTTTGATAAATTCTCTGCTGCTGTGCGCGCGATCCAGGTCTACTGGACGCTGTCAACGCTGCCATAAATTATTTCTGGCTTTTTGCCCAGTCATTCCAGCCCACACTGTAAACCGGTCTAATTCGCTCAATCTGCTGACCAAACGAGTCGTTCAAAAAGCACAACGTTGTTTCTGAACAACGCCAAAGGGGAATCGTACAAGAGGTCGATTCGATGCGCATTCTAATGGTTGAGGACGAAAAACACGATTATCAGATCGTCAAACGCACGCTGGATAAAAGCGATTTGATTTGTAAAATCATCTGGGTGTCATGTGGGGAGGATGCGTTAGAGTATCTGCAAAATGATCAGTTTGACATTGTCCTGATTGACTTTAAATTGCCCGGCATCAACGGGCTGGATACGTTTAAGCAGATCATCGCCCAAGGTATAAATGTTCCCGTTATCTTTATCACTGGATCGGGTAACGAATCGGTTGCCGTGGAAGCGCTCAAGCTTGGTGCGCAGGACTATTTGATAAAAGATACCACAGGGGAATACCTCAAGTTTTTGACCACAATCGTGCACAAGGCCCACTCCCAATGGAAAGACACACAGGCACGCGAGCACGCGTTACAAGAGAGCCAAGCACGCTATCGGATACTGTTCGAACACGCCAATGACGCGATCCACATAGAGAACGAAAATGATGAAATCATCGATGTGAATCGGCGTGCGTGCGAACTGTTTGGCTATAGTCGTGAAGAGATGTTGACCTTGCACGTTTCAGACTTGCAAGCCCCCGAGGTCCGTGAACAGGAAAGCGATATAGTCAGGACTGAATGGGCGCGCTATGGGAACACTATTTTTGAGGCTCTGAACATCCGTCGTGACGGCACACGGATTCCGGTAGAGGTCAGCGTGTCCAAGATAATGGGTCTAAAAGGCGATTTGTACGTTTCCATTGTTCGCGATATCATCGAGCGCAAGCGAGCCGAGGAGTCACTGCGGCAACGCACAGCCCAGTTGGAATCGCTGCGCGCGGTGGGCCTGGAACTCACCGCCCAGTTGGACCTGGATATCTTGCTCTATTCCGTCGCTTCACGAGCCATCGAGTTGTTGGACGGGACCAAGAGCGGTTTGTACCTTTATCAGAAAGAGTTAGACGCACTGGAATTGGTTGTGGCAATTGGTCGCGGTGCAGGGCCTATCGGGGCTCGACTCCATCGGGGTGAGGGTCTTTCTGGTAAAGTGTGGGAAACGGGTGAATCATTGGTGGTGGATAACTATCAGGACTGGGATGGACGATATCCGACTTTTGAAAAGTATCCTTATGCAGCCGTCATAGGTGTGCCTATCCGTTGGGGAAAGACATTTCTGGGTGTGCTGAATGTTTTGTCAGATACCCCATCCGCTTTTTCCCAAGCTGACGCCGATTTGTTGAGCTTGCTTGCCACTCAGGCAGCCATCGCCATCCGCAACGCCCGCTTGTATGAAGACAGCCAGCGGCACAATCTGGAGCAGGAGACGGTAGGGCATATTGTCCGCGCACTGAACACCTTGGACGTTCGCGATGCTTTCCCCGTATTGATGGAGGGGCTTGAAACCCTCACCAACTGCGACCGGGCGAGTCTGGCTCTGCCGGATGAGACTGGCGAATATTTTATCATGTCTACCCTAGAATCTCCTTTCCCTGTTTTGGAAGAAGGAACTCGTATACCTTTTTCATCCACTGCTGCTGCCAAAGACATCGCGGCTGGTCGGATTCACTTGACGACCGACTTGGGCACAGAGACGGATTTTTTTGGAGAACTGGTGCTCTACCAAGCCGGTTTTCGCTCGCGGGTCAACCTGCCGTTACTCGTCGGCGGCGAACCCATCGGGGCGCTTAGTCTGGCGAGTCGCCAACTGGCCTGTTTTCGGGAGGATCAACTATTGGTGCTCCAACAGATCGCTGATGCTTTGGCCAGCGCTGTCGAAAACAGCCACCTCTTTCGAGCAGAGCGGCGCTTGCGACAGGAAGCTGACACCCTGCGCGAGGCAGCATTGGCACTCACATCCGCGCTCGATCAGCCTCAAGTGATCGAGCGCATCCTCGCCCAATTGCAAAAGGTTGTTCCCTATGATACATGTTCGGTCCAGTTGCTCAGAAAAAGTACCGAGCACGGACGAGCGGACCAGTTCGAGGTCGTGGGCGGGCGCGGATTCCCCAATATGTCAGACTTGTTGGGCATGTCCTTTGTTATCGGTGACGACAATCCCAACAGCGAGGTGATCCGACGCCAGGCCCCCATCATTGTCGCTGATGCGCCAACAGAGTATCCTCATTTCTTGCACAAACCCCATGCTCAAGCTGGCATCCACTCTTGGTTGGGAGTGCAAATGGGGATGGGCGAAGAACTGATAGGAATGATCACCCTGGACAAACAAGAATCAGGGTTCTATACACAAGAACACGCCCGGTTGGCCCAGGCATTTGCGTCCCAGGCTGCCATCGCTATTGAGAACGCCCGTTTGTATGAACAGGCACAACAAGATGCCGAAACCCGGGCCGTACTGCTGAACGAGGTCAACCACCGGGTCAAGAATAACCTGACCGGTATCCTGGGCTTGCTTTATACTGCTCGAACCAGTGCCAAGGTGAGTGACCGGGCCACGTACCAGTCCACGATGGATGATTTGATTGGCCGGGTGCGTGGACTGTCTACAGTGCATAGTATGTTGTCCGCGTCCGAGTGGTCGCCGCTGCCTCTGAGCGACCTGGCTGCCAAGATCATCTATGCCTCTATAAAAACGCTCCCACGCACCAAGCGTGTGTCGGTTGATGTAACGCCTTCTCCGGTTCGCGTGACGTCTGACCAGGCACACAACCTGGCTTTGGTGATTAACGAGTTGTCTACCAACGTCATCAAATACGCTTTGCAAGAGCGTGACTCGGCGCGGATTGCTTTTCGGATCGCATTTGATGAGAACGTGACGCAATCTGCGCCCCTAGTGCGGTGCGAGTTCCGAGACGACGGTCCAGGCTACCCGGAGGATGTATTAAAGATGGAGCGTCACAACGTGGGATTTGATCTGATACAAAACATTGTGCGCGGCAGCTTGCGTGGAGATCTATCACTATATAATGACCGGGGCGCAGTGGCTATCCTTCGATTTCAAACCAAGGTATAAGGCTTTTCCAATTTCCAACTCGTCCCAAAATTTGCGGTGGAGAATCTTGTAAATCGCACGCGAGTTACAAGATAACCGGCAAAGCTCGAGGAATTCTGTCATAATCTGCCTTTTCAAGGTGTCGTTGACTGGATCACAAAATCTGTTTGGGAGATTTATTTCTCTGGAATTCCCAAAGGCTTTTCCAATTTCCAAATCCTCCCAGAATTTGCGGTGGAGAGTCTTGTAAATCGCACGCGAGTCACAAAATAATCGGAAAAGTTCAAGGAATTCTGTCATAATCTGCTTTTTCAAGGTGTCGTTGACTGGATCACAAAATCTGTTTGGGAGATTTATTTCTCTGGAATTCCCTAAAGGAGGGACATCGAATGAACGAGCGAAATAAAAATGTCCAAGTGCTGATCGCCGAGGACGATTATCTGATCAGCACAATGATCCAAGAGATGTTAGAGCACAAAGGGCATACGGTCGTTGGAAAAGCCGTGGATGGCCTGCAAGCTGTCGAGATGACGTGCCAACTTTTTGGGACACCCAACCAACCCGACGTGATTCTAATGGACATCAAAATGCCCGATATGGATGGGATCGAGGCCACGCGGATGATTCAGAAACGCTGCCCCACACCAGTGGTGGCACTGACTGCCTACGAGGCACAAGACCTGGTTGCAGAAGCGGGCGCGGCTGGTGTGGGGGCCTACCTGGTCAAACCGCCCGACGCGCGCGAAATGGAACGGGCCATCACCATCGCCATTGCCCGTTTTGACGGCATGATCGCATTACGGCAAAGTGAGGAGCGACTGGAAACCATTTTTGATTCCGTCCAGATCGGGATTGTGATCATTGATGCAGAAACCCACGTGATTGTGGATGCCAACCCGGTTGCCGTTGGAATGATCGGTGATCCCAAAGAAGAGATTGTCGGTTCGATATGCCACCGGTATATATGTCCGTCCAAGATAGGAAACTGCCCAGTCACTGATCTGGGCCAAGATGTGAACAAGGCTGAATGCGAGTTATTAAAGAGCGACGGTGAGGCTGGAACGATTCTCAAGACCGTAGCCCCCGTGATGTTGCAAGGTCGCAAACACCTGCTCGAGAGTTTCATCGACATTTCTGAACGCAAGCAGGCAGAGGAGGGTCAACGCCTGGCCTTGGCTGAGGCGTTGCAGGCCACGCACGCGCTGCGAGAGGCTCAGGAGAAAATGATGGAGCAGGAGCGACTGGCCATCGTGGGTCAAATGGCCGCCGGTATCGCTCACGAATTCAACAATCTCTTGGCCTCGATCACGCTGAACACTCAAGTATCCTTGCATACGCCCAGGTTGGACCCTCAGACCCGTGAGCTTATGGAGGTTGTGGTTCAAGAATCCAACCGCGCTGCCGGTTTGGTCCAACAGATTCTGGACTTTGGCCGCCAAGCGATGCTCAGACGAGAGACGCTGGATCTTTTGTTGCTTGTGCAAGAGACAATAAAGCTGTTAGAGCGCAGCTTGCCGGAGAATATCGAGATCAATCTGGCTTTTGGGTCTGCTGTGAGCGGCGTACAAGATTCAGAGCCGTATGTGTTGGATGCTGACCCCGCGCGCGTCCAACAAACGATCGTAAACTTGGCCCTTAATGCCCAAGACGCCATGCCCAAAGGCGGTGAACTGGGCATCGAGTTACAGAGGTTGCGGGTTGAGCAGGGCACCCAAGCCCCAGTGCCCGAAATGCAGGCTGGAGAATGGATCCAATTGACCGTGCGAGACACCGGCACCGGTATCCCGCCCGATGTGCTTCCACACATCTATGAACCCTTTTTCACTACCAGAGCACCTGTGGGGCACGGGTTGGGATTAGCTCAAGTGCACGGCATCGTAAAACAACACGGGGGGCACATCACCGTGGCCACCGAGGTGGGACGCGGGACGACGTTTTGTCTCTATTGGCCTGCACTGCCAGAATCCCACTGAAACTACCAGACCAGCAATTTCCATTTTGATTGTGAGGAGAGAGCATTCGGCAATGCGGCGCATTAAGAAATGCAAAGATGCCTGCGAGATCTATGGGATCATCCAAGAATAACTTGTACTTTTTAGTTCGGGTACTGGTTCAGTTGAATGGGATTACGATGTAGACGAGGTTTCCATACCTCATAGAGCCTTACGCGCTATGGAAAGCGCGGCTACAAGCTCAATTTCGAGCCACAACAGACTATTCTCTAAAAATCCCACCCAACTGAACCAGTGCCTTAGTTCGTTTCCTATGCAAAAATGCCTGGAAAATACGACGTTGTTTCTGAACAACGCCCAAATCCACCAAACCTTGACCTGACGCGGAATACGTGTTATCATTTTGACACCAGTGATGTCAAAGGGTGACAATTAATGAGCGATATAGATTCAACGGGGGGCGGAAAAAGCCCCCTTTCCCTGTTTCTGTGGGCGATCCTGATCGTCGCGTTGGCGGTGGTCGCATACTTTGCTGGAGCAGGCATGGCGAGACGTTGGGCGACAGTGCCATCCCTGGCGCGTCCTCTGTCCGTCGCGCCTCTGGCTCCGACACCAGCACCCACACGGGTCTCGTCCGTCTGGCTCGTGCCTAGCGCCCCAGTAGAGGATACATTGGGCGAGGACACTGCCGACAATTGGCGATTTCGGGGCGTTGCGGGGCAATCCGTCACCATCGAAATGTGGCTCCACCCTGGCTCCGGTTCTAGCGTAGAGACTGAACTGGCCGTCCATCTGATCGCGTCCGACGGAACCGTGCTGGCGAGTGAAACAGGCTCTGTCTTTGTCCCCCCTTACCTGACCTGGCTGCCGCTGCCGTCTGATGATCTATACTATATCCAGGTAGAACCTACCTCGGGCGCGCCAGGTCGATACTCGCTCTTGCTCACCCTCTCTGATGCATTACCATTGGGCACTCCTGGCACACCATTGCCTCCGCAGTTAACGCGTGTGGCTCCCGGGGGACCTGCCGCTGCTGCTTTTCAAGGACAATTCCAGTGGCCCAGCACGCGGCGCGCAATCTCTGGCTGGACCTTTCACGACCCCGGCAATCCAGGCCACATCGGCCTCGACATTGCCGCCGAGATGTGGGACCCCATCGTCGCGTCAGCCGACGGCATCGTGACCTTTGCCGAGTGGGGGGGCGGCTATGGCAACCTGGTCATCGTGGAACACGACGGCGACTGGCGCACGTATTACGCGCACTTTACAGAGATCGTGGTCACCGTGGGGCAAGAGGTGCGCCAGGGAGAACTCCTTGGAGGGGCGGGCACCACCGGCTACTCTACCGGGCCGCATCTACACTTTGAGATACGCTACCAGGGCCGCCCGGTTGATCCCCACGTTCACTTGCCATGAATAGAGTTGTGTGTCCCCAATGTCGAGTGCCTGGCAGGAGGATTGGGACGCAGACGAGGAATGGGATATGTGGGCATAGGTCGCCGGGTTGAGGGAATAAAAAACCGGATATACGCATGGACACTTTTGAAATATTGCGCCCGATACTAATAATCGAACACAATCAAACACAGATTTCTCCTCCCCTATCAGATGTGCAGATAGCCAATGCTGAAATTGTTCTGGGTAAACTGTTGCCCCCTTCTTTCCGAGAGTGGCTACTGGTAATGGGGGACAAAGCCTATCTATTCAATGGCAACCTACAGATTGATCCACTACTCGATCAACCAGGGCAACCATGCATTGTTCACAATCTTCAAAGATTGAATCAGTATCACTGGCAACTCGATCCCGCTCTGATTGTGTTTGGAAGCAATGGGGCAGGTGAGCTATGGGCTCTTGACAGCGCGATATCAACAACAGAAGGAGAATACCCGGTTGTTCAGGTTGGTGCTATCTTTTCTGACGAGGGTCGCAACTACAAACTCAGCAACTCATCTTTTGCGAGGTTTCTCTATTCGCAAGCGTTGTGGTGGACTCGCTATCGTCACCCCGCTCTACCCGAGCCGAAAGACGAGAGCGCCGAAGATAATTGGATCATTACTATTAACCGCTTGTTAGATCCCACAATTGAACTAGGACATCCGGATGTATATGCGGCTCCACAGACTATGACTGAAATCCGGTCATTATTTGGATAATAGAGTTTGTCGCTTTCTGGACGGTGTTGGCGCTTGGGTTACTGTTCCGAGCAATGAGTATGATCAAAATAAATGACCTGTGTTGTGAGAACTGAACAACACAAGAAGTAGACCAGGGGAAAAACTGAACTAGCTAGATTAACTATTCCGCCAACGATTGCGCAATCACAGCCTTGATCCCGTCCTGATCCGGCATTCCCGCTTGTACGAACAACACCTCACCTGCACCATCCAGCACCACGAATGTGGGCACGCCGCGTGCGCCGTAACGCATCGCCAGTTGCCTACCCACGCCGTCCGTTATGTCTAACCGCAACACCTGTGCCTGATCCTCTAGCTCTCGTTCGAGCCTATCCACGATAGGCTTGGCTACAAAGCACGAACTTCAGGTGTTTGCGTAAAACTCGATCAACGTGGGCGTGCCTCCGGTCACCTGCGCATCAAACTCGGCCGTCGAGACCAACTCGTCGCCCTCGGTGCGCAGGAGCAGATAGCCGACCACCATCACGGCGATCACCAGGATCATCGACCAATTTTCTTTCCAGAAACGTTTCAATTTGCCCCTCACTTTTCAAACCGTCGCCTCGATCACCCGCACGATTCCCAGCGCGTGTTCTTCCACTCGCTCCACCCGGAACCCAACCTCGCCCACCGTGCGCGCCGTTTCCCGGTTCAAGTGACAATCGCGGGCGCAGGCGTGCCATAGCGGCTGAAGCGTGTCGGTCAGCCAGGCTCCAAATCCGTTACCCCGGGTGTGTTCCAGCAGCACCAACCGCCCACCAGGGCGCAGAACGCGCCGCACCTCGCCTAGCCCGCGGACTGGATCAGCGACGGAGCAGAACAACAGCGAGGCTGCTACTGTGTCAAAACTACTATCGGCAAACGGGAGACGTTGTACATCGCTCTGGGCCAACCCCGCACAATTCTTCATACAACGGCGCGCTGCCCACTCGAGCATCTCTTTGCTGGCATCGCTTCCCATTACCCGAGCGTCCGGTCCATACAGCGGCAGATTGACCCCCGTACCGACCCCCAACTCGAGCACATTTCCGCTCAGCGTGGGGAAAATCTGTCGCCGCAGCCGCCGAACAATCAGCAACTCGAGTGGCAGAATCCCCGCATCGTAAACAGAAGAAATCTCGTTAAAAACACTCACTTGTCAACAACTAATGATCGCAATACTGCCAGATTCTCTGCATCCTCGTGCAAATCTTTGCCCTTGGGCGTTTCCAATGTGCCCGGCAATCCTGCCAGGCGGGAATCGTTCATCATGTGGCGGAATCCCTCCAAGCCGATGCCCCCCTTGCCAATATGCTCGTGCCGGTCCTTTCGATTGCCCAAGTCACCCTTGCTGTCGTTCAAATGGATCGCCTTGAGCCGCCCGATTCCAATGACCTGATCGAACTTGTCCATCGTGGCGGTGTATCCCTCTGGCGTGCGTAGTTCGTACCCGGCGGCAAAGATGTGACAGGTATCCACGCAAACACCCAGCCGCTCTCCCTCCAGCGCGTGTGCCATCAACCAAGCCAGGTGCTCGAAACGATAGCCCAAACCAGAACCCTGTCCGGCGGTGGTTTCGAGGAGAACTTGAGCAGCAAAGCCCGGCGTAGCCGTGTGAACGTCTCCTAACGCCTGCGCTATCCGCGCCAATCCCGCCTCCTCCCCCGTGCCTACGTGCGAGCCGGGATGGAGCACCAGATAAGACACGCCCAGCGCCTCGCACCGCTCCAACTCGACGATGAGCATGTCGCGGGATTTTGTCCACAGCGCCTCGTCGGGCGTCGCCAGGTTGAGCAGGTACGAAGCGTGCCCTACCACCGGCTGGATGCCCGTTTCCTCGGCCTTGGCCTTAAAACGTGCCACATCCTCCTCGGTCAGCGGCTTGACGGCCCATTGCCGGTTCGGCTTGACGAAAACCTGCATCGTCTCGCAGCCCACCGATTGGGCGCGGTCGAACGCCTTGTACAACCCGCCAGCGATGGATTCGTGAGCGCCGAGTTTTAACATTATTCCTCCGGAACCCAGCCCGTCGGATACCGTCGGGCCAGGTCTACGTACGTTTGCTTGAACCGAGTCCACTGGGCCTTGTATTCCTCGCTCACGGTCTTGTCCAGCACTTTGGCCGGTACACCCACCGCAATGTGCCCCGACGGAATCTCTTGCCGCTGCCGCACCACCGCGCCCTCGCCCACCACGGCCCATTCGCCAATAGTCGCCCAATCAGAGACCACCGCGCCCATGCCGACGATGACATAGTCGTGCATCCTCTCCACGTTGTGGACAACCGCGCCGTGCCCAATGGTCACCCAATCACCAATCGTCGTCTGCTCACCAGGCCGGGCGTGAATGACGCAGTTATCCTCCACGCTGCAATAATCGCCGAGGACGATCGTGCCATAGTCCCCCCGAATGCGCGCTCCCGGGCCGATCCAGCACTCTTTTCCGATGGTCACGTCGCCGAAAACGTCTGCCGAAGGGTGAATGTAGGTGCCCGGGCCGATGCGAGGCGTCTTGCCCTCAAAAGATGCGATCGTCATTGATTCGCCTCCACCTGGGCTTGCTCGAGCGCTTCCTCCAACTCGTCCAATTCGATGAGCATGGACGCTGGGACAGAATGTTTGGGCAAGCGGGCCTGCAAGTCGGCGATGCGCGCCTCTAGTTCTGCGATCCGACCGGTTGAGCCATCTGCCTCAACCTTGTACGACGTCGTAATATCTACGGCCTTGCTCAACATTGCCGCCGCGGGGCAGTACGTGGTCTGCGAAAGCTCAATCGCTCGTTCCACTGCCTGAGCTTTGACCTCCTGTCCCTGGACGACAAACTCCAAGTGAATCTTGGTGTAAACCTTGGGATGTTCCTCCGCCCGCTCGGCAGAGACGTTGACCTGCAAGCCGGTGAAAGGCTGACGTTTTTTCTTTAGAATAGAGACGACGTCCATCGTCGTACACCCCGCCAAACCGAGGAGTAAAAGCTCCAACGGCCTGGGGCCTGCCTCAGTCCCTTCCTCCCCCGGCAAGAGATGGTCAAGGGTGATTTCCGACCCGTTGCCGGATTGGCCCGCCAGCCGCAGCCCTTCCCCGGTCCACGCAACTTTTACCTCAGATGCCATTAGTTTCTCCTTTGCACTTATCCATCCAGGTGCGGGATGACGCATATAAACCGCAGTGGGCCTTCCCCTACATTCCGGTATCCGTGAAGCTCATTGGGTGGGATATAGAGTGCAACGCCTGGCCGCATCTGTACCTCGCCTTCCGGACCATGTGCCACGCCCTCTCCCTCCAAGACGAAAATCTCGTGCTCTTCGGGATGTTGGTGGGTGTCGAAAACGGCTCCCGGCTGAAATTCAATTACTCGCATAGCAAAGTTGGGTGCACCCTCAGACTTGCTGATCACCCAACGAATTGACTTGTCATCTCCAACAGGCTCCTGGGGAACCTCTCGATAATCTCGACCTAACATATATCTACCCTCCTATGATTTTTTTGCCACGAATTTCACGGATTTACACTAATTCTGCTGCGGTGTTTATATTCGTGCAATTCGTGGCAGAAAAGTGTCCAATAGTGAACCTTACGTCACAATTGCCTCGTACGGACAAGCGGGTATGCAGACCATACACCCATAACAAAGGTTTCCATTCACAAACGGCGGCTCTCCTGGGTCGATGGCGACGATGGCCTTGGTCCGGCAGACTTTTCGCGCCGCGCATTTGCGACAAGCCTGACACCGGTCATCATCCACGCGCGGAATCTTGGGTGGGGGGGGATGATCAGGCATATTCCCGCGTTCCCTCTATCCTGCCTGTGTCTTGTCCACCTCTGATTGGGGATACTCGCCCAAAAATTTTTCCACTTCCATCGCCGCGATGGCACCCGTTCCAGCGGCGACCACAACCTGACGGTAGAGAGGGTCTTGTACGTCGCCAGCTACAAAGACTCCCGGTATGTTGGTTTGCTGCTGGTGGTCAGAGACGATGTATCCCCAATCGTCCATCTTCAACTGGCCGGTGAACAACTCGGTAGTTGGCACCATTCCGACATAGATGAACACACCATCAGTCTCAATGACCGACGTCTCGTCGGTCTTGACGTTGCGCACTCGGACGCCGTTCACTGTCTGCTCACCCAAGACCTCTTCCACGACAGTGTCCCACACAAAGCGGATTTTCGGGTGCGCCAAGGCCTGCTCCTGGTAAATCTTGGTCGCCCGCAGTTCGTCACGCCGGTGAACAATGATCACTTCATTGGCAAACCGGGTGAGGAAAATCCCCTCGGCGATGGCGCTATCTCCCCCACCGACCACCACGACCCGCTTGTCCCGGTAAAAAAATCCATCACATGTAGCACAAGCCGAGACACCCCGTCCATAGAACTTGTCCTCACCCGGCACTCCCAAGCGGCGCGGAACCGCCCCCGTCGCCACGATCACAGTCTGCGCTTGATATGTCTTTGAGTGCGTGCGGATGGTAAATGGCCTGTTAGAAAAGTCTACCTCTGTCGCAATATCTACCACAACCTCGGCGTCAAAACGCTTGGCCTGACTGAGAAAGTGCTGACCCAATTCTGGACCATCGATTCCTTCAGGAAAGCCGGGATAGTTTTCGACGACGTCAGTGTTCATCGGCTGCCCACCGGGGATCGAGCCAGCCAGCACCAATGTTTTGACTCGCGCGCGTCCGGTGTAGAGGGCGGCAGTCAAACCGGACGGTCCTGCACCCAGAACGATCAAATCGTACACTTGATCCTCTTGCGCTTCTTTCGCAGGCGGCTGTGTCTCGGGTTGCGTTAACTTGAAATCAAACATTTTATTTCTCCAAGTGCTTATTCAGTGTATACCAGGCAAGAATGTGCCACGAATTTTACGAATCCTGTCCATGTGATCCTTTGTGTATCCAATTCGTGTGATTCGCGGCACGTGATCTTGTTTGAGTCAAAAGCGCTTATTCTGTCGCGCCTGCAAGTGCCTCCTGCAGTTTTTCCAGCACCATCGGTTCTGGCGCTGCGCCCTCGATGTGCGTCGTCTCGTTGATCACTGTGCGCGGCACACCCATCACCTCGTACTTTACAGAAAGCTGGGGAAACTCTTGTGCCTCTACCATATCTGCTCGCACCAGGGGGCTAGCAATAGCCATTTGATGAGCCATCATCACGGATGGCGGGCAGTACGGTCAGGTAGGGGTGATAAAGACCTGCATGTGCACCGGCTCGGTCAACCCCGCCAGCAACTGTTTCCCTTCCTCGCTTAACTCGGGTGTCCCGTCCGCCACGGTCTGGATCGCGTGGATCAGGGATGTAAATTCGTAACCGGCCGGAATGCCGTAAAAACGCACACCATAGTCCTCTGCGCCTACAATCGCTATAGCCGGAATCTTGTCTATCCCCAATTCGTCGGCCTTTTCTTTGTCGGTTACAAAATCATAAATCTCGGCCGTCAGTTGCTCCGAGAGGGTAGCGATCTCCTCAACCAGTTGTCGGGTCTCGGTGCAAAATTGGCACTCGAATTCCTGAGTAAACATCATCATTTGAACCGGCCCTGTCAGGCCGGCTAACTGTTCTTTCACTTGTCCTGCAACTTGATCGTTCAGCAGAGGCATTTCTATTCTCCTTTTCCTAAATATGGACTCTGTCTATGCTAATCTTGAGAGAGCCGTTGCCAACGCATCGGCGATCTCTTCTGGTGGACTATCCGACACGACACACTCGTTGGCATACACTCGCACCAGTGCCACGGTGGCCTGATGGGCAGCAGAACGAACGGCGGCCAATTGTTGTAGAATCTCGCTACAGTCCCGATCATCCTCAATCATTTTGGCGATGCCTCGCGCCTGCCCTTCCAGCCGCCGCACGCGCTTTAGTATATCAGCTTTGGCGGACGAACTAGCTAGTTTCACGTTTTTCCCTCTCCTTCTGTAGGAGGCGCACGGCCTTCTAACGCCTGGTCCCTCAGAGGGAACCCGGGCCTGGGGCGCAAGAAGCTGCGTTCATTTGACTACCTACGCTTGTGCCGCCAACACCAAACAACGATATGCTTTTTTGCGCCTCTTGACTCCCACATTTGGGACAAGTAGGGGCATCTTTTTGAGATGCCGAACGCACAAACAACTCGAACGGTTCATCACATTCTTTACAACGGTACTCATAAATTGGCATATGTTAACCTCCGGAATACGATACTAGGGTATAGTATATCATAGTGGGGTTAGATTGTCAAATCTTTCATACGTGATATTGGCAGTGTCTATTTGACGGATGTGAAAAGGCGGTGTATGCTTATTTTGCTTGTGGTTGACAATAATAACTGGCGAGGAGATTACAATGACAAAATGTTTGTCTGGCTTGGTGTTTGTTCTGTTGTTTGCCACAATCTGGAGTGGTTGTGGTTTTGACCCTGCGGTGGTATCTGGTCCAGCCCCTGATTTTACCCTCAATAGCTTGAACGGCGACGCGATCACATTGAGTAACCTAAAAGACCAGATAGTGGTGCTAGACTTTTGGGCCACCTGGTGCCGTCCGTGTGTTGACGCGATGCCAGAACTCGAACAATTGCATAAACAATATACTGCCCAAGGGGTGGTAGTGCTAGCGATCAACGTCGAGGAAAGTCGAGCCGATGTGGCCGAGTTTATGGCAGAAAACGGCTATACCCTCACTGTACTGCTCGACGCCGATGGCCGTATCACCGATGCGTATGGTGTGAAAGGAATCCCGCACACCGTAATCGTGGATCGAGAGAGAGAGATGCACTATACCCTCAGCGTAGGTGACGTTGAGAACACGCTAGATCAGTTGCTGGAAGAGTGAAAATCGCCCAGTGGCAAATGGCTGTTTGTGCGGGGGTTATCATTGGAGTATAATGCTAGGGGGGGGCATCACTTTTGCGTATTGGTGGGATAGGTATTGCCCATCATCACAAAGTGAAATCTCGATTCTTACAAGTACATAGTGGTAAAATATAAACCACCGTCACATCAACGACTCATTTCTATGAAAACATCACAAACACAGACTGACCTGGCAGCGCGCTTGGGGCGCGTGATTATATTCTTTGTGTTGGCAATCGCAGTGCTTGCTTTTTTGGTTGCCCACGTTTCGGCCTGGCGGTGGGCGACTGAGCCATTTTTGGGAATGCTCCTAGACCCCACACTGGTGCTCAGCACGCTACAGGGCCAGGATTGGGCCCGCTTGCAGTTTGATCCTCCCTTGGAGCAGCCCGACCGACTGATCGCCATTGCCGAGCAACCGGTGGAGCGGTATGCCGACGTGGTGTCTGTCCTGAATGAGCACCGGGTGGGTGATACCGTATGGGTTTCGGTCACTCGCCCCAACGGCGACCTGCGCGAGGAGCAGATCAGGCTCACTCCATTTCTGTTAAAAGATTTGTTCCTGATTTTCATTATTCCCTACCTGGTCGGGATGGTTTACCTGGGCATCGGCATTTGGGTGTACTGGGTACAAGGTTGGGGGCGTGCCGGGCAAGCTTTTACCGGTCTGTGCGTGGCCCTAGCTTTGGTGTTGTGCGGCATATTTGACATCAGTTCCACGCACCGCTTGCCCATTCTGTGGGGTGCAGCCGTGCCCTTTGCGGCCGCCGCCATAATGCATCTGGCGATGGTCTTTCCGCAAGAGCCTCGCTTTGTGCAGCGTACCCCCGTTTTGCGATTGTTCCCTTATCTACCCGCCACGTATCTGGCGCTGCGCTCCGCTTTGAGTGTTTACGATGTTGTTCATCCCTGGGCGTACATTCCTCACTGGCGAAACAGCTATCTTTTTGCCGCTGTAGGTATCTTGTTCATGATGGCTATGCTCGTCTACCGGTTGGTCAAGCCCCCTTCGGTGCTCGTCCGGCAACAAAGCCGCGTCATTCTCCTGGGGACGACACTGGCCTTTTTGCCGGTTGTACCTTGGCTGCTGATCAATGTGATGGGACGGCCAGCGCCATTTGTCGCGCCCCTTTACGCGCCCCTGTTTGCCATCTTTCCCCTCTCCATCGCCTATGCCATCTTGCGCTACCGGTTGATGGATATGGACCGACTTCTCAGCCGGGGCCTGGCCTATGGCGGCCTGACCCTTCTCATCGTCACGGCTTATTTTGCCTTGATCAATGGACTGAGTCACTTTTTCGCAGTCCAGGCTAACGATCCGATATTGCTCTCTCTTTTTGTCCTGGCATTGGTCTTGCTTTTTAACCCATTGCGGAATTGGTTTCAACAAGTGGTAGATCGCATCTTTTTCCGGGAAATGGCCGATCACTCGGCGACGCTGGATGATCTCAGCCAAGAGTTGACGCAGACGCTGGACCTGGACGCTATTCTGGCCGAGATTGGCAGGCGAGTCGAGGATCTTTTGCAACCTATTCGCCAGTGGATGTGGCTTTACGACGAGGAACGAGCTGGCTACGTTGGGCAGCCCATCGGGGATAGCAAACAATCGGTGTCTCCAGTGATCATGGTTCACGAAGGTGCCCTGACGCGCTGGCTGCGCGAACGTCCGCAACCCCTATATTTGCCCGTTGAGCAAGAACTGCCGGCCGAGCTATCCGATGAGGCAGTACAGATACGCACGCTCGGCGCTGTGGTGTACGTTCCCCTGCACGCTCGTGAACGGCTGAATGGATGGTTGGCATTAGGTCCAAAATGCTCCGGTCAACCCTACCACCACAACGATCTGATCTTTCTCAGCATGCTGATCGACCAGTCGGCGTTGTCGGTGGAAAATGCCCGGCTTTTTGCCGGCGTGCGCCGCAATCTGGGTGATCTCACCGAGACCAAGCAACAGTTGGACAATGTGTTCAGCAGCATTGCCAGCGGCGTCATTACGACCGACGTTCAAGACAGGGTGACTGCCTGCAATCGTGCTGCCGAGTCTATCCTGGGAATTCAAGCGGAGAATGTAATTGGCCATTTCGGCCACCATGTGCTGCGTTTTTTGGGGAACGACATACAGCATCTGATGCGGCTGGTTCGGCGGGGTGAGACGCCCATGATGGCCTATGAAATACAACCAGAAATTGCGAATCGGGGACCTGTTTGGCTGCGCGTGAGCATCTCTCCACTCAAGAATAGCCACGACGCGACAAGCGGCGTTGCAATCATGGTGGACGATCTGACAGAACTGCGGCAGTTGGAGACCCGGGCGCGCCGCATCCGGGGCACATTTGAGCGTTTTGTATCCCCGGCTGTCGTCGAGCGGCTGCTCTCTGATCCTGGAAGCGTCCGTCTGGGAGGGGGGCGGCGGGAAGTCACCAGCTTTTATTGCGACATACGGGGCTTTACGGCTTTTAGCGAGAACACCTCACCCGAGTTTCAAATCGAGGTATTGAACAAGCACCTGACGTTGGCTTCGGGCGCAATCCTGGCCCACGAGGGCACGCTGGACAAGTTCGTGGGTGACGGTGCGATGGCAATCTTTAACGCGCCCGTTGAGCGAGAGGATCACACGATGCTGGCCGTGCGCGCGGCTCTGGCAACACAGCAGGCTGTGAGAGAGCACCACACCCGCGTGGACGAAGAGGAGCGGCTCTTTTTTGGCATTGGGGTTGCCGTGGGTGAGGCAGTGGTAGGGAACATTGGATCGGCCATTTTACACAACTTTACGGCCATCGGTGATTGCGTCAACTTTTCCGCCCGACTCTCCGGCATAGCGGAACCGGGCCAGATCTTTATCAGTGCCGAGGCTTATGAATGTGTCCAGGATCAGATCGAAATCAATTTCATCGGTCACGTACAGGTCAAGGGGCACAGCAAACCTGACCCGGTTTACGAAGTGTTGGGGCTCAAGTCAGACGAGCCAGAAGATGTCTAACTTGGACGTTTCCTCATAGTATGACTGATCCGTCCGGTGTGTGAATTGTGTGTCATTATCCAGTCAAAAAGACCACCCGATCCCCCACTTTTGACGATCGCGGTGGCTGCACGGGCAGCACGATGTGAAACTCGCCGCCAGGGCAGGTTTCCTCGTTGTAGCCTGGGCTCTCGGCCCAGATGCGGCCGCCGTGCGCCTCCACGATGCCCCGCGCAATCGTCAATCCCAGCCCGGGTCCTGCGCCTTTGAATTTGGTCTTTCCCGTACTATGCAATAATACGTCGCCGACGCGGTAGAATTTCTCGAATATGCGCTCCAGTTCTTCGGGGGCGATTCCGATACCGGTGTCGGCTACGACGATCTCGATGGACTGATCTTGGGGCAGTGTCCACTCGAGCATGCTGGCCGTGACACGAATTTGGCCGCCATCTGGCGTATATTTTATAGCGTTCTGGATGATGTGTGAAAATGCCTGTTGCAATCGCTTGCCGTCGGCAGAAATACTTGGCAAGCTGTCCAATCCCTCTGCCGCAAACGTCAACTTGCGCTTTTCCAGTGCCTCGGTCCAGGGTTTCACCGCGGCTTTTACAATCGAGTCCAATGAGTCTGGGAACAAACTCAACTCTAGCGTCTGGGTGTCTATCTGCGCGACGTCGAACATGGTGTTGATGATCTCTTCCAGCCTCTCGGAGGCTTTTTTGAGGCCCTTGGTCAGTTTCATGCCTCCCTTGGCGCTCAGCGAATCGCTCTCGATCATCTCTCTCAGTATATCAGTATAGCCGCGCACTTGGGTGAGCGGCGTTCGCAGTTCGTGGGAGGCAATGTCGATAAAATCAGACTTGGCCTGTCCCATCTGTATCAATTCTCGGTTGGCTACGGCCAGATCCTCGTTGAGGCGCTCGACTTCGGCGCTGCGAGCCTTGAGGTCGTCAAAGAGCCGGGCATTTTCCAGGGCCACCGCTGTCTGGTCGGCCAAGGTGCTGAGCAGGACTAACTCGTCATCAAAGTAACGGTCGCCCGAACGTTTGGGCCCCAGCGCCAAGAGACCGATCCATTCTCCCTTGGCATAGATGGGCACGTAAACGTCCATCTCCAAGTCGGAGAACCAATCACGGGCGGATGATGTGATGCTTTGAAAGCGGGGATGCAGGTCGATGTCGTACTGAGTTAATGGGGAATGTTCCTGGCGCAAATAGTCGGCCAGGGGACTATCGGTTGGCAGGGCCGATGGGATCGGGTCGTCTCCTTCTCCCATCCCTCTCACGCCTCGCAGGTGAAAATAGCTCTCTTTTTCTTCGCCCTCGCCCTCGCCGTCTTCACGATGCACGACAAACAGTGCGCCGTGCCGGATCTCCATCGCCTCACTGATGAGGCCTGTGGACACGGTCGCCAGTTGTTCCAAGTCTAGAATGTTGCTGATGCTGGCACTGTACTCGCGCAAGGTATGGCTGGGGTCGCGCACGACGCCGGACAGCAAACGAGTTACCAGTCGCTGGACCAGGTGCAGGAGAGGTTCAAAGAGTAGGGCCAGAATCAGGGCTAGAGCCACTCCGATCATCCACGGGGCGTAACCGGGCACGGTCTGGAAGAGGTAGTTGGCGATCAGAAAGGCGATCGTGTAGAGGGCGACGGCCAGGAGGGTGCTGATCAGATACTTTATCACCTGGCGCGCTGCCTGGCGCATGTCGAACAGGCGGTGGGTTTGCACGGCATAGGTGGCGCTCAGTGCGCCCAGCAGGTAGAGGCCGGTGCTCAACGGTGCGTAGCTGGCGTCGGGCCCCGCAAAGTGGAGCACGGCCCCGGCGACGGTGAGAATCAGGGATAGGAACCAATACGTAATCCGGTTCCTGTGCAACGGTTGGTGAACGCGCGTATAGGCGATCACGGTTGAGAACACCGCGCCTCCCATCAAGATCAGCCATCCCAGGAGCAAGACGCTAAAGGCGGGTCCCTGGTCTGCGATGAGCCACCGGTCGTTGGTCAGCAACGCCTCGGGCAGGGGCAGCCATTCGTTTGCCAAGATGGTCAGCAGAACCAGCCACACCGCGCCCAATCCCCACCACTCCCACCCCGGCCCTTTGAGACGTAGAAAAGACCGGCTTAGATGGAGGAACAGCAGAGACAGCAAGAGCACGCCGTACAGTGCCATCTGGGAAAAGGCGTCATTGGTGAAAAATGCGAACCACCCCAATCGCGATATGGCCCGCATCAGTTCCAAGAGACCCAAGACCACGACGTAGACGATCAGCAAACGCACGATCCCTTCCTGAAAGCCACGTCGTCGAAGAATGATACTAGTGGTGAGAATGCACAGAATAGATGCAACGATTGAAACAATGACCACTAGGTCCAAGCTGTTCATTATCCCGCCCCCTTGTTATGAACTTCAAGTGTCAGTGAAGCAATGCTTTCGTTTGCGTGCAACGTGACACGCGGCAATCATGTTTCACACCCCATTATACTCGCGGTTACTAAAAAGTTCCAATTCTTGTTCTCGTTCATTCCACTGCCGGATGCCTTCCGTTGTTGCCGTCGCCAAGCCGACCACCAACCAAAAGAGGGTGACCGAGTGATGAAAGTCCAGGTTAAAGAAATAGTGGTCCACGATGCCGCCAGCCAGCGCGCCGATTAATCCGGCGTGCAGCCCCCACCACAGCGGCTCCAACTCTGGGACCGACACGGCCAATTCGCGGGTGCGCCAAAAGCGCGCAAAGAGGACGACCATTACGATGAGGAAACTAGCCAGGCCTATCAGCCCCATGTGTTCAGCGATCAGGAGATAGACCATCGAGACGCCGATGTAGGTGTCAATGTCGGGCGATCCGGAAAAGCCGACGCCCAGCCATGGGTAGCGCCCGATCAGGATGAATGCGTCTTTATACTCGCCCAGGCGCATTTGGGTCGCCAGATCCTCAAAGCGCAGCCCTTCGATAAAGTGAGCGACGTAATCCTGAGTCTGAGGCAGGATGAGCAACAGTATCAAGGCCAACAGCAGGAGCGGCCACAGCTTGCGGTAGCGCAGGGTGGCGATGACGGCCAGCGCGATCCCCACACCTCCCAGCGCGCCCCGGCTGATGGTCAAGCCCAGGCAGAGCGCTATCGTGCCCAGCATTGGCACCAGGTAACGGCGGCGGATGAGGGGGCGTTGGGCAAAGAGTTGGGGCACGCCAATGCACAGCATCATGTTGAGCAGGCTGCCCAACACATTGGGATCCACCGAGGTGGACGTCGCCCGCATAGGGAGTCCAGGATCGTCGCGGATGTAGCGCAGGACGCCCGGCCCGGCAGGATAGCCCAGTCGAGCCAGTGCAGAGAGGATCTGGACGGCTAGATCATCCGAGATGTAGGCGATGGCGTAGAGAACGATGCCCAGAGCCGCCGCCCCGAATGCGCACAAGAGCAGCACGCGCCCGACACGTCGCAATCGTTCCGCGTCGCGCACGGTGTTGACGACTAGGAAGAACAACGCCACGCTGAGCAGGATCTCGCCAAAGTGTCGGATGATGTAGGCCGTCATCGGGGCGTGGGACAGTCCGAAAACAAAAGATCCCACGGCCAGCAGCATGAACACCGCGACGGGTAGCCCCAGGGATGTGCCGACAAATTCTCGTTGCAGGCCGGTGGCGATCTGGAGCACCCAAATCAGGAACACGGCGCCCAGCGCGGCGTCGAGAAAGGTGGGCGTAAAGCCAATGCTGAAAGGGAACGAGGCGAACGGAAGCAAGCAGACCACGCCGATGACGGCCCAGTAAGAAACCTCAATGTCGCGCAGCATCCACAGGCCCAGAAACAGGCCGATCAGTCCGGCTCCGGCGACGAGTACCCCAAACTCGGCCAACAAGTAGCCCATGCCCATAGCCAGTGCCGCGCACAACACCAACGTCGCCAGCACCGAGATCCAACGGTAACGAGAGGTAAAAAGTCGATAGAGCAAATCTTGAGAGTTCATAGGAATGTACGAATTATGCTTCACGGTAGTGTTATTTGGCCCAACGGGATTTCTCCGAATCGGGTGTCCATTGAAGGGAGCGGGGTCATTCGGAAGCGCTCATAGGCTACGAATGTGGCCCACACCTCCCCGACGGCAGAGTCTTGCGGAATTTGTAATAGGTGCCGGTCCACCACGCGGCTGCCCCGAATCCATTTGAGGGTGGGGATCGCTCCCAAGGCGGGTTGGCTGTCGTGGGTGCCGAGCCAGCGACCATCAGCGGCTTTTAGGCGCACGCTGGTTCCGTCGTCGCTGGTCAATGGGCGCAGGGCTACCAGGGTCACGTCCACCGCCATCGTCTCCCCTGACCCGACGGAATGGGCCTTGACGCCGATCACGGCCATCTCGTCGCCCAGGGGCACAAATCGGGTGTCTTGTGCCGGGGTGGGCAACCGGACTTGCTGCATAGGCCAGCTCCACAAGCCCAAAGCCGTTTTCGTCCGCCCCAGCTCGTCGGTTAGAGAGAGCCGCAGGGAGGTGGCAGCGGCGCGGGGAAGCGGCATGTCTACAATGATGGTCTGGTACGCGCTCTCTGGGACGAGGGGCAGTGACGCGGCGCCCACTATATTGCCAGCTGCCACTTGCGCGTGCAATGCTTCCCTGCTTCCTCCCCGCCAGTGCAGGTAGATCCGGAGCACGTCCGGCGCGCTCCAGTCATAGTCCACGCCTACCAACGTTGGGCCGCCGTCAAAAGGAACGGTTTCCCGGTGGAGGGTGAAGGGGGGGCGGGAATGCGGAGTGATCTCCAGTTCGGTCAGTGTGGTGGCGACCTCACCTTGGGCTGTGAGCAGGTTCTCGAAACCGGCGTCGGTCACGGTGTACGCGCCCAGCGTCACCCGGTAGCGGCCCGGTGGCAGGGTGGGGTAGAGTGGTAGGGCCAGCCGCGTAAAGCGCACTTGGCCGGGCAGCGCGCCGGTGGGCAGCGACCGGTCCACTTGCGCCTGCTGGTTTCCTTCCGCGTCTACCAGTCGCAGGGTGAAAGATGTCTGGCCCAAAGACTCGGTCGGCTGCCAGGCCAGGACGAACTCGGCCAACTGTCCTGGATGAAATTGTTGCTGCCGCAAGTTGTATCCCAAAAGCTGCACGCGCTCACCAAAGGTCGCGGCGGTTGATATTAGGGATGCCGCTGGTTCTGTCACCGGGTGGGGGCGGATCATAAAGCCTGCCGCCCACGGTTCGGTGGTGTAGCCGTCAAAGGTATACGAGTGCGTGAGGAGCACCGGTCTTTCGGCGTCAGCACCCTGCACCCAATCCAGCCAGACGTCTGGATACTCTTTTCCGGCGATGGGATAGACGTACTGCACCTGAACGTCGGGCCGAATCCCCTCGACCTCTCGCAGGTAGCGAAGCGGCATCGCCCAGCGCCAATCGGCCAGAATGAGGGCATTGGCGGGCGCGGTCTTTAGGAGCGGTTCGACGGCTTGCCGCGCCGTGTGATCGCTTGCCAGTTCAACAAAGCTGGAAGCGTGCGCCCATCCATTGAACAACCCGGCGCAGAGTACGACGGCAGCCAAGCCAGGACGAACGAACGCGAACTTTTGGCGCAAGCCACCGACCAGCGCAGGAAGCAGACCAACAGCGATGGCGATGGGTAGGTAAGCGGGCATTAGGTACTCGACGGTCTGGGGCGCACGGTAGGTGATCGAGACAAAGGTGTGCAGTACCAGGCTGCCTGCCATCAAGACGAAAAGCTGCCAGTCGCGCCACACGAGTCCAATGAAAGCGAACAAGGCCGCCGCCAGGAGAACGAGGTTGAACTGGAAAGGGAACAGCGTCGGCAGGAGCGCCAGGCGGTTGGGCAGGTCGGCGGCGGTGGCAAAGGCGAACATGTCGCCGCCGAATCCCAGCGCCAGAAAGTGGTGGAGGAATCCCGACCAGGTGTTTAGACCGTCTGGAGCCAGGGGCGCATCCATCGCCCCACGGATGGGCAGGTAGGCCAACGGCAGGATGAGACCTGCCAGACCCACCAGCAAGGGCCGCCACCAGCGGCGGGGCTGCTTGAGCAAGGGTGGGTCGGTCAACAGAACATAGATGACGAAAAAGATGCTGACAAAGGCCAGCGGTGGGTAGTGACCGCCTCCCAGGCCGAGACTCGATGCCAGGAACACGAGAGCACGGTCGGATTCACCAGAATCAGTTGCGGTGGCAAAGCGGGAGAGAAAGTAGAGGGCCAAGGCGGCGAAAAAGACAGCCAGTGTGCGGACGTTGGCGATGGTCGATTGGGCCCAAAATGTGGTGGCGGTGCCCAGCGTCAGGGAGGCTGCCAATCCCTCGGCTATCACCATCAGTGGGGAAGCACCCAGCCGCTGTGCCCACAGGCGGGTCGCTCGCGCCACCAACACCAGCGTGCCCGCCGCCAGCAGCCCGCTCATCAGGTTCAGCCGGTAAGCGGGTGTGCCCCACGGAACCAAACGGATGAACAGGTGCCCCATCATCGTGTAGAGTGGATATCCGGGCGGGTGCGCCACGCCCAACAGCGCGGCGGCCAATTGGAACTCGCCCGCGTCGGCGGGGAGAACGTCGGGGGCAACGGTTGCGGTGTAGGCGATCAGGGCGATGACAAAGGTTGCACCATCTGCCAGTGGCTCGATCCAGTGAGGGAGAGAAGGTTTCTCATGACTGAATAGCCAGAGCAAAGCGGCCAAAGTAGCCACGCCAGCGGCAATCACAGGATCGCGCCAGGGCCAGAGGACGTAGGCGAGCAGTAGCGGGGCGGGCCAGAGACGAACGCGGCGTCGTGCCGTCCACCGGCCCAGAGCGAGGCCGCCCAGTGCTGCCAGCAGGCCGACCACCACGACCAAAAACCATGGCCAAGGTCGGCGGGTAGCCTCCAGCGCGACGCGGGCCAGAAACAGCCCAACGGCACTGCCTGAAACCGTCCATAGCCAGGTTGGTGCAGATTGTGGCGCAGATTGCGCAGATTGAAGCTCCATCACCGGACGGATTATACCACCGCGGGGAGCGAAGGCAAGAACGCTGGCAGGTTTGATAATTGGCTCTTTTTGTTTTTGTCCCCTGCGTGCGCTCATGTTATAATCGGGTAGTAACTGCGTCGGGCTTGAGGTGTTTGTTTAATAACAACGTCGAGATACAGCCCTCACATAGATGGATAATTGGAGAGCCAAGCTTATGACTGAACTCACTCCATCATCAACTGGAAACCTGGACCACATGCTGACGCGCCTCTTTGACGAAGAAGAGTTTCACATCCTGTGCCTCGATCTCGGCGTGGACTATGACGAGTTGCGCGGCGAGGACAAAGCGGCCAAAGCTCGTGAACTGGTCTCGCTAGCAAAGGGTCAGGGACGTTTGACGGAACTGGAATCCGCCGCGCGCCGCGAGCGCCCCACGAACTATTCCCACCAGCACCTGCAAGCGTTACGGTCCACCATCCTGTCCACCTCCCAGCCAAATGTCCGGGAGGCTTTTGTCGAGTTTGTCCAGCAGGTCGAAGCGTATCTGAACGAGTTCAATCTGCTGCAAGGACATCTCGCAGAATGGGAAAACGTTCGCAACCTGTTGCAGGATTTGCAGATCGGTTTCGCGCCCTGTCGTAATTACGTGCTCTCATTGGGTGAACTTGCCGGGTCGGCGCACGCCACGCAGCAACGGGAACGGATTCTGTACGAGGTCGAGGTCGAGTGGCTGCCGTGCAAGCCCATTCTTCGCGATCTTCAAGAATTGGCATCAAACGTCCAGGTCATAGGACAGTCCTACGACCCCGAATCTGACACTGGCCCCGATTGGTCTCGCACTCCTTGGAAGATCAAGGCCAAAATTGACCAAGCGTTGTTTGACGATGACACCGTGGCGTTGGCAGAACACCTTTCGGCTTTTGGCGATCAGGTAGACCGGTCTCTCTATTTGGCAGACAAAGCTCTGCGCAACGTCGTCGACAAAATCAGTCGGCTGCCCTGTCCGGCCGTGTATGCAGTGAGGTGATTATGCACCAATATCAAGAACTCGTCGTTGAACATCAAAAGTTACAAAAACAACTTGGCGATCAAGCGGACGCAGTGGATATTGAACGCGTCTTTCAGCTCGTGATCCACATCCGGGATGCCGGCGAGCACGTCGCAAGCCCGCCTCGGCGCGAACGGCTGCGTGCCATCATCAAACATTGGGGTACGTTTGTTTACAATCGCACAGGCGAGTATCCGGCGACACAACTGGCACCGTATAAATCGCCAGTCGGGCGTGACGAATACGAACAAGAAAGTCAAGATGAGACGAAACAGCCTCCCCTCGCGGCGCGAGTGGCAGGGTGGTGGAATGGCCAAGACCGCCGCGTCAGAATCGCGTTGATAGCGGCTTTGGGCCTGATCGTCGTTCTGGCCCTGCTGATCGGGACGATTCGGATCACCGGCGCGTCCCTACCATTTACGCAGAGGGCAACGCTTACTCCAACCCCGACTGCCACATCGCTGTCTACTGCCACGCCAACCACTCTCCCCACGGCGACGTTTACGCCGACATCTATGCCAGAGCCGACAGACACTCCCACACCAACCCAAGAGCCGACGTCTGTCTCCACTCTGACGCCCATCCCACCAACGCCGATGCCCTCTCCCACGCCGATGCCCGACGCCCAAGGCGACGCGGGCGATTATAACAGTGGGGTTCCGGTCGCGGGGATTGCGCCCGGCGTGGATATCAATGACGCCAGTGTGAGCGGCGATATGCGCGTGAATTTGGGGTCTACCGATGGGGTGCCGCCGGAACTATCTGATTGCGCCGCCGAGGGCGAGATGCTACTGTGGATCTCGCTCCACGAACCTATCCCAGAGGTTCCCGCGTACAACAGCCAGTGGCTCTTTGCGCTGGACTTGGACGGAGACCTAGCTACCGGCCGGCCGACGGACACGGTCCGCATTAATCCCGATCTGGGATACGAGGCCGCCATCGGCATCTCGTACGAGAATCGGTACGTGTCTTACCTCCTGGTGTGGAACCCGCTACAGTCTCAGTTGATCGGCGTGCCAGACACGGTGCGCTTTTGTCAGAACGAGTCGCGCACTTTGATCGGGTTGGCCCTGCCTCAAGAGACGTTGACCGAAAACGTGGCCCAGATCGCCGGTGTGACGTTTGTGCCCAACGCGGTAAAGGGCCGGGTGGCGGTGGTTTCTTTCGTTGGGGATCGCAAGGTGGCAGATTTTTATCCCGACTTGCCAGAGTAGGTTCGCAAAAGGAACGAATCGATATTACCCGCACGACTTTTTTTCCTATAGACACATTTTGGCGTTTATGGTATCATTAAATTGGAGTCAAGTAAAATTCTCAGTACGAGCGTATATGACAAGCGAGGCTACCAATGGATGCGATACCTACTCCGGTTTTTCTAATAATTGCCCTGGCCTTCCTTGCCTTGGCTGGGGGAATAGGTTTCTGGCTCTATAACTATGCCACGGGCGGAAGTTTGGAGAGTTCAACACGCGAACGATCCGCAACCGCTGGACCATTGCCAGAAAACGAACTCTCTATACCTGCAAGTGGGCAAGAAATGTTGAGTGTTCATCGTCTGGAACGGGGCGAGCTGGCCGTTTTTGTACGGGGCCAGCGCTATTATCATTTGAGAGGAATCCAAGAGGCGCAGTTGGGCATTGACGCGGTGGAAGCAGTTGTACACGTGATGTCGTTTGCCGAAGGGTGGATTCCTACTTTGCAAAAGACACAATCTCAACCGGCGCCCAAGTCTATGGTGGATCAAGAGGCATTTTTGGAACAGTTGCGCCAGAGCGATCTTTTTCCTCAGGAAAAATCATCTCCCGGTATGTTCAGCGGATTGGGTCGCCGTTCATCGAAAGAATCATCTCCTTTGATAACCCCTGCAGATGCGATCAACGAGTTGGTGCGAAAGCGAGTACAAGAGCAGCCCGATATGGTCAAGCGAGACATCCGCATTATGACTAACCCCAATGGCAGCCTGTGTTTTCGCGTGGGTTTGCATACCTTTGAAAAAGCTGACGATATCTCTGACCCTCAAGTAAAGGCCCTTGTCCAGGATGCCATCCGCGAGTGGAGGGAAATCTGAGACGGATCAGCAACGCAAACAGGCAATGAAAAAGGCCGCTGCCCTTGTTGGCAGCGGCCTGATGGTTTGCGCCTATTCAGATCAAGTTGGGGAATTCCTTGGGCTTTTCCGGTTATTTGTGACTCGCGTGCGATTTATGAGCTTTTCCGTTGCGGATTTTGGAAGGATTTAACAACTGGAAAAGCCTTAACGTGATGAACCAGCACAAGTTGCACATGAAGCCGAGGGAGCGCAAGACCCACATGATGAACCCGCTCCCGCGATTACCCCATTGCTCCCGATAGCCGAGAATAATGAGATCATCCGGTCTGTGTGCTCACTGCCACACTTGGGGCAAGCGATGGGTGCATCCGCATCCGACATTGAACGTAACGCATCGAAACACATCTCGCAATCGGTACACCTGTACTCGTATAGCGGCATACTTTCTCCTCATTCAATACGCTCTTGGTTTTGTGGGGCTATTTTACCGCTGTTTCGCATCATCGTCAAGATGATCAGGCTCCGACGAGGGATTTCAAAGCAAAAGGAAAGAACAAGTCGCTATCCCTACGCTCAAGCTGGGGGTACTCTGTTCAGCCAATGTTCCCAGTCCCCGTCCCGAGGATGGTTTGCGCGTCGGTTTGTACGCTAAATAACTGCTCAAAATATGACACTCTCAATAGAACCATCCTCGGAACGTATCATTTCAATATTCTGGGGGACTTGTACCGTAGCCGCGATTTCCATAATCGCGTTTCCCTGCGAGGTATGGAAACCTCGTCTACATTACCGTGCTTTAGTGAAAAGATACCTCGGAACCCTGCACTTGGCAGCACCTGTCCTGGACCGACAGGTACAGGGTTCAGGACAAGTGCGAGGGCTGTGGGCCTAAAACATCCAATTTTGTAGCAGCTTGATGAGTAGAATCGAGATTTTTGAGAAAATCGTGCTGAACACTTAATTTTCACCAAGGTCAAATTCATTCTGCTCTGTGTCTCTGTGGTGAAATTCTTGGTCTTTTCGGCAGAGTCAACTATTGACGGTAAACAAAAAAAACGGCATGGTTCATTATGAACCATGCCGAAAGATGTTCAGACCTGATATCCGCGTCTAGTACCTCAACAGAGCCCCCACGCCAAACTCGGCGATCTTGGGGTGATCGTCTATCACTTCGACCTGGCCTCCGTCTTCGATCACTTTGGTCACCAGCGCTTCGGCGGCATCCGTAATCTCTGTAAATTCGTTGCTGCAAAAGGGGCATACTTCCAAAGAGTGGTCGGTGATGTAGGCGCAGTTGACACACTGGTAACCTGGCTCGTGGTAACCACGGGCGACCACCATCGTTTGGATACGGCCCTCGTGAGCCGCGCCGAGAGTGTCGGCCAGACGGATAGCCCCACCACGCCCCTTGGCCGCGGCTGTGAATACTGCATCTACCAGAGCGATTTGTCGTTCCTTTTCTACTTGCTGCAAAATCTCCA
The DNA here is from genome assembly GCA_024232355.1 of Chloroflexota bacterium. Next base: position 65,394 of record JAAEPW010000191.1, read on the forward strand.
GCGAGCGCTCGCGTATCTCGGGTTCCAGGGCGTTCATATTGGCGCTAAATGTGCCGATTACTTTCTTTTGCAATGCTTTGGGTAGTGCCTCGCGGAACTGGGTCACTGTTGGTTCGGCGCCAGCGATAATCAACCGTTCTGGCTTGTGCTGGCTAGAAAATTGTTTTGTCGCCTTGATCCCATCACGAATGTTGCGCTGGGCGACTTCTTCCTCGTGCTGGCTCGATATGGGGGCTCCTCCCCGGCGTCCAGCTCGGCCTGATCCGCGCCCTTTCTTTAGCTTGCGAACCTCTTCCCCTAAATGTCCATCCGTGGCCTGCAACTCGCCCATCTCAAATTGTAACAGCCGTACTCCCTGCCGATCCACTTGTGCGACCATATAACTTCCATAAGTGTTCACCAATGCCGTTAGGGGCCAAATGTATGGTTTACGGGCCACCGTTATTCCCGAGGCAACGGGAACGGCCAGCGAATACGTGCGCCAAAAGTCCTCTTGGGTGCCTGAAAAGATGATGACCCCTCGACCCGACCAATCGTATTCGTGGTCGAAAAATCGGCCTACGGCTTCTATGTCTTCAGACAAAGCGATACCTTCTGCTTGTTTGAGCATTTGCCGTAGCGCCAGTTTATATTCATCCGTAGTGTGTTCTGTTGGGTCTACGTTCAGGTAGACGCTCAATACCGGCGTCTCTGTCTGAACCACTGCCAGTTCGTGCAAGTCATCTTGTTTGAACATTACTTACCCCCTATAATTGTTAGTCGTAAGCTGCCAATTCGGTCAGCTTGTTTTTATCCTGATCTCACGCACTACAATTATCTTTCTCCCAACGTTACCGGAACCTCTACTTCTTCCCCCTCACGTACAACGGTTAGCACGATTGTTTGATCCACTTGTGTCTCACGCACTAGATAAGCAATAAAATCCGAATAATCAATTACCGTGGTCCCATCAATGGCAATGATAATGTCACCGCCAGCCATAATTGGTACTCCCATAACCTCGACTTGGCGATCTCCTCCTTGTAGACCGCCCCTGGCTGCCCCAGTTCCCGGTATCACTTCGGCGATGAGAACCCCGTGGCTCACTAGCAATCCCAATGGCTCTGCCAACTCGGCCACGCTAAAGAAATTGCTAGACGTAATGCCCAGGTAAGGGTAATGATAGGTGCCTTCTTCGATCAACTGAGGCAAGACGCGTTTGAGGGTGTTGATCGGTACAGAGAAACCGACACCAGAATTCACGCCGGTCTCTGAGCGAATGGCCGTGTTGACGCCGATTACGCGCCCGTGGGTATCCAGCAACGGTCCGCCCGAGTTGCCTGGATTAATGGAGGCATCGGTTTGGATGATCTCTGGGTTGGAAAAACGACCGCTACTCTCAAGTATCTGTGCCGGAAGCGTGCGCCCCAACGCACTGATGATGCCGACCGTCATTGTTCCTTCTAGTCCAAAGGGGTTGCCGATGGCGATGACCCGTTGTCCTACCTGGAGCGCGCTCGAATTCCCCAACTCTAGCGGCACCAGTTGCTCGGGCGAAACGTCTACCTTGATTACGGCCAGATCAGAGTATGGGTCGTGCCCGATGATTTCGGCATCGGCCACGACGTTGTCGTAGGAAAAAGTGACTTGGACGGCAGAGGCATCTTCTACGACGTGGGCATTGGTGACAATGTGGCCTTTTGTATCTATTACAAAGCCGGACCCGCTGCCCAGTGGGAGCATGGTTTCCCCGTCATCTACCATGATCTGGATGTACACCACAGCCGGATTGACTCGTTGGTATAGATTGACCAGTAAGGCGTCCTCGGCGTCGACCTCGGCGATTGCATCTTCTGGCAAAGGCGAGGGGGTCGCGATGATCACGATGGGAGCCGGGGTGTTCGGCGATCCCATATTCGGCGTGGGTACCAAAAAAATATCCTGACCACTACAGGTGCACGCCAATACAACTAGCATCAGTGGTAGGATGACAAATATCAAATATTTACGTGGGATCATTAATTATTTCCTCTTTCGGAGGAGGGCTAATTCCTCGAATAACTCTCGTTCACGGGGATCGAGTTGGCGAGGGACGTGTATTTGGATGGTGACAAAGAGATCGCCGCGCTCTTGGGGGTTGCGCGGATTGGGCATTCCTTTGCCACGCAGACGAAAAGTCTTGCCACTGTCTGTACCAGGGGGGATTTTCAACGATACGTTGCCGTTCAGTGTCAAGATTTCTGTATAGCCACCCAGCACGGCGGTGTACACGTCCACATCAACGTCACAGCGCAAATTGTCTTTTTCGCGCTTGAACACAGTGTGTGGTTTAACCGTGATCTTTAGGTAAAGGTCGCCGGGTGGGCTGTTATCAAAGCCAGGATTGCCCTGGCCTGCAACTCGCACTCGAGTTCCATTTCGTGCTCCCGGCGGTATCTTGACCCGAATGCGGCGTCCATCTCGTTTGAGCACGCGCGTTGTACCGTGGAATGCTTCTTCCAGTGTGATCTCTGTTGTCGTATCCATATCTTGTCCGCGCAGCGAGCGTCGGCCAGATGGGTGGGCACCAGTTGAACGACGAAAGGCATCCCCGGTGGTACGAGCGTCCCTTGATCCACTCATCTCACCAAAGATGGTGCGAAAAAAGTCAGAGAAGGTTCCTCCGCTTCCACCAAATAGATCGCCCAGGCCACCGCTCCACTCGACTCGTGTGCCTCCTGGAGTACCCGTAGACCATTGGGACCAATCAAACTGGTTGGGGTTGTGCCCCATGCGCTGCCACTGTTGCCAATTGGCACCCAACTGATTGTACTTGTGTCGTTTCTCCGGATCTCCTAAAACCTCATAAGCTTCGTTGACGTTTTTGAATTTCTCTTCAGCTTGTTTGTTGTTTGGATTGACGTCGGGATGCAATTGGCGGGCCAACCTACGGTAGGCCCGCTTTATGTCTTGTTCGCTTGCATTTCTATCTACGCCTAGGATTGTATAATAATCCTTATAATCCATACCGTTGCTCCACATTCACAATGGCTTGCGTTGTTAAATTATTCTATACCGTAATTTCGTCCCTGTCAAGAAACTGGCGACTGTTTTGATCACGATTGCCAGGGAGCAAAAACGGAGGCGGGCCATACCCACCTCCGTTTTGTTCTACGTACTTGGGTAATTCTGATTCTATTCGTCGTCGTCCGTATCTTGTGCTTCTGTGATGACCTCGACCTCGGCAAATTCGGGCGCTACCACGTCTTCTAGGGCTTCCAATTCCTCTTCCGCGGCCAACGGCACCACGCGTACGATCATCTCATCCACGTCCGTGAGGATGTCTATGCCAGACGGGACAGCCAAATCGCGCACGTACAAGCCCTGATCCAACTCGACCAGATTAGTCAGATCCACTTCGATGGCATCCACCAGGTCGCCAGGCAAACATTCGACCTCGATGGCGGAAATACCCTGTAGTAGAATGCCCTCGCCCTGTACCACTACCGGAGAATCGCCAACGATTTCTAGCGGTATTTCGGTGGTTAGACGCTCGGCCATGTCCACGCGATAAAAGTCTACGTGCAACACGGTCCATCGGATCGGATCGCGCTGCACATCTCGTATCAAAACCATGTTGGGTTGTTTTTCTCCCTCAACGTTGACACTGATGAGTTGGCTACCACCAACTTGGGACAACAGGGTTTGCAGATTGCGTGCTTCAAATTGCAAGGACACGGACTCAAAATTGCGGCCGTACATCACGCCCGGTGTCAATCCTTCTCGGCGCAGTTGCTTTACATGCTTGCCCAAAACCGTTCGCTTTACGGCTGCTAACTCTACTTGCTGACTCATTACTTCCTCCCAAACATCCGCCTCACCCGGAAGCGGCATAAATTTTTACAATTGCTCTCAATCAAACGGGCGGGACTGTGGCCCGCCCGTAAGGCCGCGCTATTGTAGCGCAAACCCGCGCTTTCGTCAAGCACAAGTTTTTGATCAACTTGACTATTTGTCCGAATCGCGTTATCCTTAGCCCGCATTTGGGGGTGGTTGGGGCCCGGTGGCTTCCCCAGTCTTCAAAATTGGTGGCGGGTCGCGCAGAGCGAGCCGCGGTGGGTTCGACTCCCATCCACTCCCGCCAAAAATATAGCAGAGCCGCTGAATTGAATCGGCGGCTCTGCTTTTTGTAACGAGAGGCTATTGTTGGTTATCAATCTCACTCAATATCAGTAAAAAGGTTTTTTGGAACAGTGTTTGTTATTGGGTGTTCCCCTTCTTTTTCGGTAACAATAGCGTAACCCCAGCGCCGATCCAGAGCAAAATAGCGGCATAGACGTAGCACCATTCCAAACGATAAAGTTCAGCCAGCCAGCCGCCTATTAGGGGGGAAATAAAGCCTAGTCCATGGCATGTATAGATAAACCCCACCGAAGAGGCCATCGCTGCCTGATCGCTCCGATCAGCCGCTGCCGTCAAAATGATCGGGCTGATGGGAATGGTTGCGCCTAAAAGGGCGATGATCGGCACAAAGCTAAATTGCCAAGGTGTCAGAGCGACTCCAAGCGTCAATATGCCCGCAAGCAGCAAGGGGATCAACAATGCTGTCTGTGCTCCCCATCGATTGTACAGATAGCCCATCAATGGCTTGGCAAAGACGCCAGCCAGATAATAAAGGGAAAGCGTTCCTCCAATGGCCGTGGTACTGAGCGCGAAACGGTCAAAGGCTAACAGGGACAAAAAACCTGTCACTACCCCTGTTCCCATACCGGATAGGGCGTAAATCGTCGCCAGTAAAACCACATCACGGTTTTGAAAGACTGTGCGGCTCAGGGATCGCATTTGTTGCCACATGCGGTCGATCAGTGGCTCTTCTGTGTTGTCTGATGCTGTCGATACGAGCACGTTTTGAAATCGAAATCCAACCAGGGGGAGCAATATAAGGGCTGGCAACACACAAATCGAAATTGCCGAACGCCAGCCGGCGGCCACGGCGATCATCGACAGTGCAACCGGCATTAGGCTGGCTCCTGCATTGCCCATCATGCTGTAAAACGAAACGGCATAAGACCGGTTATGAGAAAAGCGTTCCGTCGTGAGCGCTGTGCCGCAGGGATGAAAGGTGGCATTCCCCGCCCCGGCTAAAAAGACACACAACGATACCGCTGCAAGATTCGGTGCCCATTGCATAGCAAAAAAGGCGACGGTCGCAACGGCCAAGCCCAGTATCAGTATCTCTTTTTTGCGGCCGCCAAAATCGGCCAATAGAGAAAAGGGATAGAGAAAGAGAAAGGTGGTCACGCTAAAGATACTGAGCAACGTACCCGCTTGAAAGGTAGTCAGCCCCAGGTCTAGCACCATCAAAACCAGAATCGGTTTAAGCAAGCCTGAAAAACTATCACTGAGGCCATGGGTTGTACCAATGACACCAAGATCGAAATAGTCCTGAACGCGCCAAATAGGCTTTTTTATCAAAGATTGAGTTTTCATTTGTTGATGCCCTAGGGGTTATTTGATCTCGATATCAAAGCGTGCATCCTCTACCATGAATCGGAAACGATCCCCACGGTACAGGTCGCGGCTGAACTCGATGGTGGTCCCAAACTGGTCGCGCGAGATGCGTTCTTCCATCATCAATGCTGCTCCGGGTGAAACTTGCAGCACTTTTGCCTCGTAATTTGAGGCCTGGACAGCCTCCAAGGCTTGTTCGGCACTGGTTACTTCTCGTCCATATTCTTTTTTCATGACCTCAAAGAGCGAGTTGTTTTCCAGGTCTTGCTGATCCATGCCGGGAAAAATGTGCTTGGGAAGGCAAATGATCTCTAGCATCACTGGCTCGCCATCTAGACGGCGTAAGCGATGGAAATAATAGACTGGACTGTCTATTGCGATCTTTAGTTTGTTTGCTGCCCTGGCATCTGCTTTTGCTTCTATTACAGACAGGATATCGGCACCAACTTTATATCCGCTTAACGTCATGGTTTTCGTGAACGCAAACAAGCGTCTGGCCTCGCGTTCGATTTTTGCCTTGGCGACAAAGGTGCCACTGCCTCGCTTGCGAACGATGAGCCCTCGGGCTTCCAATACACCCAAGGCCTGCCGTATGGTTGCTCGTTGAACATTAAAGTGTTCATTCAAAGCCCGTTCGGTGGGGAGTTTGTCCCCAGGTTTGAACTCGCCCGTTTCGATTTTAGAAATCAAATGTTCAGCGATTTGGATATAAAGCGGAACAGTCGACGCTAGGTGAACGATTTTCGGGGAAATAATGCACCTCTCTTTTTTGTATCAATTGATTCACTACTGGGCGCTTTTCTTTTGCCACGAATTTCCACGAATAAAAGCCAGAAAATTTGTGCAATTCGTGGCAAAAAGATTGGCTTTCGCCGCGTAGAAACTCGCTTTGCACAAAAGTGTCCGGTAGTGAAATCTATTGATATGCGTGGACAGCTTGGCAAGATTCGATGCCCCCCTGTGCTCAAGGTGTGTAATCTCGCAGGATCGAGCCTCCGATAAACTCGCGCAGGATCGAATTGTCGGGGATCAGATCGGGGCCGCAAGGCTCGAACCAGCGCAAAAAGGTGAGCAGCCGCTTGGCCTCCACGCGCTGGGGACTAGAAGGCTCCACCTGTAGCAGTAACGGTTCGGCCAGCGGTTTGAGCACTGCCAGTTCGTAGACCAGTGCCGTGTTGATCATCACGTCGGCGTGCTTTTGGTAGGGAAAGATGTGTTGCTTTTCTCCCCGCCGCACACTCTCCCATCGCTTTAACGTCTCTTCGGCCGTGTATCCCCGGTAG
>JAAEPW010000192.1 GCA_024232355.1 Chloroflexota bacterium
ATTGGTATGTGGAGTTAAAGTCCCCCATGCCCTTGCCGCTGATGCCTTGACCTATGAATCCTGCACCAATAATACGAGCGATGAGGCCCGGTGCAAGGACTGCTGTGACTGTATAGACGGAGATGCGGACGCACGCAAGGACTGCCGGGACGCATGCGCTATTCAAGATTTCAGTCAAAATTCAGATTTCATCACGGTTGATGCCCCATCCACGCTCGGACCGGACGGCGACTATTCCGCTGCCACCGGCGCCGGCAGTGAGCAGGCATGCAAGGAGTACTGCGACGGGACCTCGGAACTGGATTGCGGGGACCGCCGCTATTGCCGGGATGCGTGTAATGAAACGTATTCCGGTGAAGACCCTCCGACCGATCCGGGCAATGGAGATGATCCGCCAAGTTCAGGTGATGGGATCTCCATCGTGCAGGCCGTGTCCGATGAGGCCCAGATGAAAACCATCGCCTTTAACGGGCTGGCATTTCTGACCGGCGATCTTTGCTCCGACACCTTTTTCCCGCCCGGCAAGGTGTCCGACTTTTTCGGGTTTCAATATCTACGCGACATCACGCCCAACGGCTTTGGCCACAATACGGAGTTCGCAGGCAGAATTTCAGACAGTGTCCTGTCGATCCTGACGGATGCCCAGGTACAAGCGTTAGTGGATCTGGCTAATACCCAGGCTGCCCGGGTCGACGCCTATGGGTATAAACGTTTCGTCCTCATGAAGGCCTTTCGGCGTCTTTTGGAAAACGACCTGCCTGATGGGACCACCGGGCTGGATAAAAGCGCCATGATGACATTCGCGGCGGATTTATATGCGATCGATGCTGAAATCAGTTACGCCCGGGCCGATGTGCTAGGCGGCATTGTGACAGGATTGACCAATGCCCAGAAAACAGCATTGGCCGACTTACTGGTCGCTTTCAATACCTTGTTTCAAGAAACAGGCGAAGGGGGGACTATTGCCTCTCAAGGCTGGCCTGCTGCAAGTCCGGTTGACTTGTCGGGGCTTGTAGTCAGTGATGGGCGTGTGCTTGTAAGCACATACGCGACCCAGTTGTTCAGTTGGTATCTGGGTTCAGTGGCGGGGGACACCTATTTCTGCCCTGAACGCCACGGCACATATTTCGGTTCCTTTTACATGAAAGACATCCCGCCGCTGACCGCGACGGAAGCGGTCACCATTGACACCAACCTGACAGCGGACATGGGAGTCGCTTTCCTGAATGCGCTGGACAACACCCAGGAGGCCCTGGTGACCGGTCTGGTGGACCTTCAGAGGACCGCTTTGAACAACATTGTTTCAAAGCGAGAAGAAATTTCTGAAAAGCTGCGGCTCTTTATGGACGGCACATCCGTTGACAAGAGTGAGGTCCTGGCCCTGGTCCGGCAGTATGGGGAATACGAAGGTGAAATTGTGTACTACTATGCGACCAATTTTGCAACAGTGGGCAATACCCTGACCAATGCCCAGGCCGATACGCTGATGGGGCTTCGCTTGGATTATTATGAAGGTTTTCCCGACTACCAGGCTAATTCCAACGCGTATGACTGCACAGGAGCGTGGCTGTATGCATCGAAAGTCGCAATGCCTGAAATTGAAAACACGGACTTTCTGTTCGGTGTCGCAGATGACTCCACAGACTCGGGGAGCGTGGTGGCCGAAGGCGCGGAACCGGCTCTCGTGGCCGACGGCCTTTCCTTTGCCGAGGGTCCGGCCGTGGACGCTAAAGGCAACCTCTATTTTTCAGATATTACAGCTAATCGGATTTATAAGTGGACCTCTGCGGGCGGGCTGACCGTGTTCAAGGAAAATTCAGGGGGCGCCAACGGCCTCTTTTTTGATCCAGACGGCAATCTGCCGGCCTGTGAGGGAAGCAACGGGCGGGTCGTTTCCATCGATTCAGCAGGCAGTGTAACAGTGCTGGCTGACAGCTACAATGCTGCGCCATTCAACGAGCCAAATGACCTATGGGTCGCCCCGGACGGCGGCGTCTACTTCACCGATCCGGTCTATAACGCGACACTGGTCCAGGATGGAGAGCACGTGTATTATATTTCTCCTGACCGAAGCAGCGTTACCCGGGTGATAGCTGACATGGTTAGGCCCAACGGCATTATCG
>JAAEPW010000193.1 GCA_024232355.1 Chloroflexota bacterium
CTACCTGGGAAGCCCAACGGCTATCCAGGGCTTCTGTCGCGGCCTGCTGCCAGTCACCGGCCTCAAGTGCCGCAAGCATGTTCCTGAACCCGCTCAGGCGCGACCAGCCCATGTTAAAGCACATATTTACCAGAGCACGGGCAGGCCCTTCGGGAAGATCACGCCACCACGCCACGTTGCGGTCCAGATCGTCCATGGCCCAGTTGACATCATTTCCCAACAGGTAGTCGGCTTCATCCTCAGTGATCCCAACATCGTCAAGATTGCGCCCCACGCCGATAGTCAATTTGCCGACAGTGTCCGTATAGGGCTTGAGCTTCAAACCCTCATCCCTGATTAAATCCGCTTTCAATGTGTCGATTTTCATTATCAATTCCCCCCTTTGGCTTTCAAACTGTCCCAGACAAGTTTGGCGATGCCTCCGGTCAACAACGTGACAAGTGTCAGGATCACGGCGGTGCCAACATTTTCGGACAACCGGCGAAAACGCCTGACCCAGGTCCTGTTGGCCTGGAAGTGACGGATTTCGTCGGAATCTTCTATATCTATGCCAAGCGCCGTAAACGTTCGCTTGACCGCTGCGGCTGCGGCCTCGTCGGCTATCTGATGTACGTTATTGTTCATCGCGCCCTCACCTGAGAAATGCCCGGTATGTTCACGGCTTCGGCGAAGGCAGCGTAGATGTAGGTTCCGCCGGAGGCGTTTATTGCTGTGCCACTTCCTTTAATCTTGAAACCGTTCGACAAAATATCCACTTGCCCATTGCTTTGGACCGCCTCAGCTACCGAAGCGTCAGCAAACAAACCCAAATCGACCGGGTTAAATGTATTGCGAACGGTGTCGTACAAGAACCATGAGCCGGTGCTGTCTGTCCGTTTGATTAACAACCAGCGTGACTTGAACCCTGTGTAGATAAACGGCCCATCAGCCGAGCCGTTGCCGGTGTAGGGACCAAACGCCGAGAAGCCGGGGATGGCCTCCCATAAAAGGCCGAGCCAGTTATCAGTACCGGAATTAACGCCGCCACCATCCAGGTAGAATTGAGTGCTAGAGGGTTCGCCAAAGATAG
>JAAEPW010000194.1 GCA_024232355.1 Chloroflexota bacterium
CAACAGCAGGGAGCCACGGTTCAACTGTTTTCCTTGCTGTCCTCCCCGCCAGGGCCGGTGCATCCCACGTCGAAAAAATTGGCAAAACAGGTACATTATGCTCTTCAGGTCTATGACCCAAGACTGTGGTTGGCGCAACTCTACTTTATGGTCAAAGCGCCACGGCGGTATTGCAAGTTGTTGTGGAACCTGATGAAACAACCGGTGCCACAATTTAGCTGGCTGTTCAAGCGGCTGCTCATCTTTTGGAAGGGCGTGTATCTAGCCAAATACTTGCAAGGTTCAGGAGTACAGTTGATCCACGCTCATTTTGCCTGGCTGTCGGCGGCTGCGGCGCTGGTGGTGAGCCAACTACTCGACTTGCCTCTCACGGTCACTGCCCATGCTTGTGACATCTATTCACCGGAGAACGACTTGCTTTGCTTGATCGCCGGAGCGTCAGATCGGCTGGTGCCTATATCCGACTATAACAAACGCATCATTGGCGAGTTATGTCCCCGGGCCGTCGAGGACCGTATGGAAGTTATCCATTGCGGCATTGACCTGGATCGCTTCCAGACCACGTCTACCATGTCCGATACCACCTTGCGCATTCTGTCGGTCGGCAGCCTGGTCGAAAAGAAAGGACACGAGTATCTGATCCGTGCTTGTCAGCGGCTCAAAGATCAGGGATTGGATTTTCATTGCACGATCATTGGCCGTGGGGGACGACGGGCAGCGTTGGAGCGCTTGATAGCCGATCTAGGGGTAAAAGATGTAGTCACGCTGGCCGGAGCTAGAGAACAAGGGTGGGTGTACGAGGCATTGCAGAACAGCCATATATTTGCACTGGCCTGCGTAGTAGCCGAGAATGGAGACCGCGACGGTATCCCGGTGGCAATGATGGAAGCCCTGGCGATGGGAGTACCGGTGGTTTCCACCCGCGTATCTGGCATTCCCGAGTTGGTGCGCCACCAAGAGACCGGCCTGCTGACGCCGGAGAAAGATGTAGAGGCTTTTGCAGCAGCCATGATCCAACTGGCGGAAGACGACGCGCTACGACAACGATTGGCCGCCAACGGGCGTTCCCTGGTAGAGCAAGAATTCAATATCCAGGAGAATGGACGGCGCTCGGTGGATCTGTTTCGCCAGGTTATACAAGAACGCAAATGATGCGTAATTGGCTAGCGAGATTGAGATTGCCGATCAAACTTGATCGGCCATTGAGCTATTACCTGGAGATGGCTTGGGCGACGCTGCGCTCCGCACCACAGCCGGTATTGGCAGTAGTGGTGGTTGTCCTGGGAATATCTGCTGGTTTTTTGGCAACCAAGCTATCTTTGAGTACAATGATGTTGGTTCTAGGTGGTCTGGCCGTTTTGTTTTTCTCGTTTTCCAGGCCAGAGTTTGTGATCCTGCTCACTCTCGTAGCCAGTTCATCCATCTTTGCTCTGAATCAGATTCCCACCATTAACGTCGGGTTTGCCTTTAGCTCGATCGAGTTATGCTTGATTTTTCTGTTGGGCCTGGTTGTCATTCAGGCATTGGGGAATAAAGAGAACCCTTTTGTAACAACCCCACTAAATTTACCCATCGCTCTTTTTTTTGGAGCCAGCTTTATCTCTTTGCTAAATGCGGTGTTAAGCCTGGGAGCCGATATTGACCAACTGGAGTATCAATGGCGCATCTTGTTCAACTATCTCGCTTTTTTCACAGTTACCAATCTAATCAGGACTCGCGACCAGCTTATGACGTTGGTGGTGGGTATGTTTGTGATAGCGACTGTGGTGGGCATTCTGATGATCGCACAGCAAGCTGTGGGCACTTCGGTGACGATCTTGCCCGGACGTGTAGAGACCGCTGGCGTGGGAGACACGGACTTTTCTGGCGTGACCAGAATCTTACCTCCCGGTCAGTCCATGATCCAGGTCATGTTTATGCCGGCTTTTATCCTCTTTGTTTTTCATAATCACCTGGGGCGAGCTAGAGGATTGGTATTTGGGGCCGTTCTCGCCTTGTCAGCTGCATTAGCCTTTACCTTTAACCGAAGCACGTGGGCTGGCATGGCTGCATCTATTGCGGTCGTGTTCTGGTTTAGCAACAAAAACCAGCGCAAGAACCTATTTCTCTTTTTGTGTATCATCATGGTATTTGGCGCAATTGCTATCCCCCTGCTAGGTATGTATTTCCCTCAACTGAACGACATTTTTGGTGCACTTTATATCAGGGCTATGTCTCTCTTTACCGGCGATGAAGTAAAATATAGCAGTTCATGGCAGTGGCGGGTAATGGAAAATGAATACGCCCTGAAAGTTATTAAGCAACACCCATTACTAGGCATAGGTCCGGGAAACAACTATCGTCCCCGGGTTCGCTTGGGAGGGGATTCCAACACCGGATATATGCACAATGCCTATTTCTTCATCCTGATGGATTTAGGACTCGTGGGGTTTATACCGTTTGTTTGGTTTTCGGTGCTGTTCATGGTCCGAGCATATCGTCTCTGGTCCACGATCCGGGACAAAACCTTCATGTCAGTTGCCCTAGGCTTTTGCTTGAGCTATATTACTGTCCTCATTGCCAGTACAGCTTCTCCCATGTTTATGGACTGGTTCTGGACCCCCGTTCTAGGGGTGATGCTAGGTGTCAACGAAGTGATTTATAGGCTCAATGGTAGAGTGATAGAGTAATGACACAAAGTTCAGATAGCAGCACGTTGTTATATCGCTTCTTGGGCGGCACGGTGTATACGAGCATCGGCACCGGGATTAGGATCATTTCCGGTATGGTGGCGACCAAGGCTCTGGCCATGTACCTGCCGAGTAGCGATTTCGGCAACATTGTTTTGATCGAAATCATTGCTGGGTTTCTACGAATGATCAGTGGATTTAGCATTGGGGTTGCCGCCATCCGCGCCATCACTCACGCAAAACGTGATGAGCAAAACACTATCGTGGACACAGTGATCGTCTTTCGCTTTGTTACGCTCGTTTTGATTGCACCAGTATTCCTGGTCAGCCAACGCTGGGTCTACCGCTTGTTTGGCGAAGAGCCTGTCGAGGGCCTGGCGTTTCTCATCCTGGCATTCACACTGGTGCTGGCTTACCAAACTGTATTGAAGCAAATGCTCCAAGGCTTTTTCCGTTTCAAGCACATGGCGCTCGCCGAGTTGGGAGCTAGCTTGCTTAACGTAATCCTGCTATTCATTCTCTTGATTTGGCTGCGTGCCGGTCTCGTGGGTGCTGTCTTGGCCCGCATTCTTTCCGCCGGTGCGGCCTGTGTGTTCTTTTATCTTTCTCTTCCTACCAAAAAAGGACTGTCCTTCCGCAGAACTATACTATCCCAGATGCTACATTTCAGTTGGCCATTACAAATCAATGAAATACTGACGTTCATCTTTAGCTCATTTGGCACGTTGGTGGTAGCCACAGTTATGACTCCTGCTGATGTTGCCTTGTTTGCAGTGGCATGGAAAATACCCTCTAATATTCGGCGCATGTTTGAGGCTTTCCGAACGGTCTATTTTCCCAACCTGTCCAGTCTAGTCACCCAAGGAGATTACCCGAGGGCACAAAAGATGCTCAATGCCACACTGCGCAGCATCGCTTTTCTTATGACGCTGGCTACAGGGGTAGTGTTTGTCTTTCAAAGAGAAATCATCCTCCTATTTTATTCCGACCAATATCTAAAGATTGGTCCAATACTTGTGTTAGCAATGTTGTCTCTGAGCATCAGTCTAGTTGGCTATGTTTTGGGGAACTCGACTGTGGCCGCTGGCAACTCTAAAGCACCGCCGGTATCGAACATAGTTAACGCCACCTTTACGGTGATTGGCAACCTAACTATGGTTCCTGTAATGGGCATCAATGGAGCAGTATTGGCCGGAATGATTGGGAGCATTGCTACAAATCCACTAAATGTTTGGTTTCTACGTCGGACAGGCCTTATTCCAAGGGTAATGGATTACGTGAAACCCCTCCTATTCTTTGGCGTACTCTATGGCATTTTCTGGTGGCTCCAGCCTGAAACCTGGCTGGCCCGACTGCCTCTCTTGCTGACATTTTTCGTCGCTAGCTTTTTATTCTCCATCATCACCCTCAAAGATATTCGTACAATATGGAATGCCTTGAGACGAGTGTCGAAAAAAGCTCCCAAAAGTGTGTGAGATTGGCTAAAGGCAGTCACAAAGGACTAATAACAATGGCAACACAGAAATCATTTTCAAACCTGAAACGCATCTTGGTCTTGTCCAACCTCTATTATCCCTATGTCAAAGGCGGTTACGAGCTGCAATGCAAAACGATAACTGACGAGTTGGTCAATCGTGGTTATGACATCCAAGTACTTACTAGCGACTGGCAAGCCTCAGAAAAAAAGATAGATGGCAACATACACCGTCTGTTGCGCATACGAGAAGCTGCCAGCCAGCACCCACTCTACCGTCGCTGGCAACATCTCCAATGGGCACTTATCAGTCGCATAAACCATCGTATCGCTTACCGACTGATGCAGACCTTGGATCCCGACATCGTGTTTGCATGGAATATGGGACGTATCTCGCTCGGCCCTTTAGCAGCAGCACAGGAGCTGGGCCTACCCCTCGTCTTTAATCTGAGCGATTACTGGCTGTTACAACGTCATCAGGAACTTTGCTTAGAACCCAATCGACATAAAAAGAACTACCGGCTGTTCATCCACGGTCTCGCATCCTTTGACTCATCCCAGTTCCCCTATCTGCTTACCCTTAGTGAAGTGCTGAAGCAGCAATACATCAAAGTAGGCTTGCCGGGCGAACATATCTCTGTCATTCCGTGGGGCCTGCCGTCGCACCTTATCCAGGATATGCCACACTCTGCAACCCAGCGATCCACCGTGGAACTCCTTTATGCTGGACGGTTGAGTAAGGAAAAGGGCGTTGACCTGGCCATCCGGACAGTGGCCATGCTCAACCAGGAACTGGCATCTGAACTCGACAGGCCCGTCCACCTGGACATCGTAGGGGCAGGGGATGCGTCGTACGAACGCTATCTCCAGGAGTTAGTCGTATCGCTGGATCTACAGCAAGCTGTTCGGTTTGTTGGCAAACTTTCTCAGGATGAGTTAATCGCTCGCTATAAACGCTACGACGCCGTGCTTATGCCCCACATCTGGGTCGAGCCGTTTGGCGGTGTAAGCATTGAGGCTATGGCTCAAGGAACCTGCGTCATTGCCAGCGATCATGGGGGGCCGGCCGAGATCATTACCCACGGGAAAGACGGCCTCTTGGTCCCGCCGGAGGACCCCTCCGCAATGGCGCGCGCCGTTATTGGTCTAGTTCAGAATCAAGATTTGAAAGACTACATTCGCCACGCTGCCATTGCCACCGTTCGCGAGCGTTATTCGCTGGACAAAGTGGGTGACCAGGTGGAAGCATACCTCAACGCAGCACTGGCCGACCACCATCAAAGTCAAGAGAGGTAAACCAAATGCGCATCCTAGTACTTACCAGTTATGTTCCCTATCCTCCCAATGCTGGGGCAAAGATACACGTTGCTAACCAAATGAGATATCTCTCTCAGCAGCACGATGTGACACTGATATGTCCTGTTCGCCCCGGTTCTGAGGAAGCCAGAAACGCTCAAAAATTAGTGGGGAGATATTGTACCTCTGTCAGACCTGTCCCTTGGCACAAACGCTCCAAAATCAAGTTTCTACCACACCTGTTCCGCTACATCCGTGCGGGAGATCCAATCGGCGATCTTATCTACTATCACGAAGAGTTGGCAGATGCATTACATCTCCTTACCTCCGAACAGCACTTTGATATTGTGAATGTTCACCACAACTATATGGCCCCCTACCTAGATGCCATTTCTCCTCTGAGCAAGTGTCGTACTATTCTCACTTTGCACAACGTTCCTTACCTACAATATCATCGAATTATGTTAAATGAGAGCAATCTATTGCGAAAGCTTGGCCTCTTTCGAGATTGGCTATTCCAAAAACACTCTACATTTGAACATATCCGACGTTACGATAAGACAATTGCCATATCAGAAATAGATCGGTCTATTTTTCTTAGGCAGGATCCACAAGCCAATATTGTAGCGGTCCCTACTGGAATAGACATTGATGAATTGAGCCTAATGAAAAGACCGACAAGACTTTGCAACATTATGTTCATTGGCTCAATGTATTATAAACCTAACATTGAGGCTGCTCTGTTTCTGTGTCAAGAGATTTTACCATTGATCAAGCAACAAATTCCTGATGTTCATTTGTTTCTTGTGGGTTCCAAGCCCCCCAAAGAAGTGCTACGTCTGGGGCAACAAACAGAGGGAGTCACTGTGACTGGGTACGTAGATAGCGTAATTCCTTATTATGAGCAGTCTTGCCTCACACTTGTCCCTCTACGCGCCGGCAGTGGCATCCGAATCAAAATTCTCGAGTCGCTGGCCCTGGGAAGACCCGTCGTCTCGACTACAGTAGGCTGTGAAGGCCTGCATCTCACTCATAATCAAAACATTCTGGTGGCCGACACACCAGCCGACTTGGCTGCTCAGGCTGTTCGTCTCATGGTTGACACAGAGTTATGGCAACGTATCGTCAGCAATGGACGCCGTCAAGTCGAGCAAGTCTACGATTGGCGAGCTACTGGACGACAATTGATACGTGCGTTTGAGGAGACATAATGACACATAGAAAACCAATACTTGTCACCGGAGCACACCGATCCGGTACAACATTTGTCGGGAAAATGCTAAGTTTAGCCTCTTTCACAACTTTTATTCACGAACCATTCAATCTAGACCTGGGGGGCATTTTCCGATACGTTTGTGATGAGAATGAGCATAATATGTGCAATATCATCCATTCTGGTTTCTATCAATATATCGATGAGGCTATCCGATTTTCTTATTCATCTTATTACCACCAGTATAAAATATCTACAAGAAACAGTGGTAAACTCCCTCTAAAGAAAGTCTTGACCGTTTCAAGGGATTATGCCCGGCTTTTTCCCCAAAGATTCTTGACTCCTCTCGTAAAAGACCCTATAGCGGTGTTCTCTGCCGAGTGGCTTGCATCCAGATTTGATATGGATGTTGTCGTTCTTATTAGACATCCTGCTGCATTTGCAAGTAGTCTAAAAAAACTGAATTTGACATACGACCTCACATCTTTTTTAGAGCAAGAACTCTTGCTAAGAGATTATTTACATCCCTTTGAGGATGAAATCAACGAATGTATAAAAACAGAACCAGACATTATTGACCAATCCATTTTATTATGGAAAATGATCTACCATGTCATAAGCTTGTATCAAAAGAAGCACCCAAATTGGCTCTTTGTTCGCCATGAGGACGTTTCACAGGATTCTGCACATCACTTTGAGTATCTATTTCAAAAGCTAAATCTAAACCTGACAGAAAAAATAAGCAAAACAATTAGGGAATACACACAAAGCCCAAGAAAAACTCTTGAGAGCAGCTATAAAGTTACCAGGAGAGACAGCAAGTCTGAAATACTCAAGTGGAAAAAAACGCTTTCCGGCGCTGAAATCGATAGAATCAGGGAAAATCTAATAGACATTTGGAATAAATTCTATTCCGAGGATGATTGGTAATCAATTCTATAATTGGCAGGTCGTAGGAAAGTAATTGGTACAGATATTTGGGAAAGAGCAAGTGCTCGTAGAAGAAATTTACTGGCGGTTGTCATCATCACAAGCAATGGCCGACATCAAATGGAACAGGTCTAGATTGGCGGGTAGTGGGGAAGCAATTAGTGCAAGAGTTTGAGAGTGGCTAGCCGATGCATATATTACTGATAGATTTTAATTTTTTTGAATACACTGCTTCTCTGGCAAATGCCCTGGCGACGCAGGTGCAGACGAGTTTGTTGGTTCCAACTGCTTTCGAGATCGTGGAGGGGGCGCTAGCGCCCGGCGTTAACTTGTGCTACTTTGATAAACCGCGTCTGCGCTCAGTGCGCAACTTGAAAATGTTGGCCCAGATGTGGAGCGTTATTCGTCGCTTGAACCCGGACGTGATTCACCTCGTGGCAGTAAATCCCTGGTTTAACCTGGGACTTGTCGGTTGGCGGCCCCGTAACCTGGTGACCACCATTCACGATCCGGTCATGCACGCGGGGGATCGCTCGCAGCGTAATATTCCCCAGGTGACGCGCGATTTACCGATCCGATTCTCAAAGCGCCTGATCGTTCACGGGCGGGCGCTAAAGGAAGAGTTGCTGAGGCGGCACACGATTCCACCGGAACGTATAGCCGTCATGCCGATTGGTGAGCTTTCCATCTACCGTCACTGGAATGATCAAAGCTGGGCCGAGCGGGATGGGACGGTCCTTTTCTTTGGACGAATCTGGCCCTACAAGGGGCTTGAGTATCTCATTGCTGCTGAACCAAGCATCAGTGCGGCCTGTCCCGAGGTACGCTTTGTGATCGCTGGCCGTGGTGAAGATGTGGAACGTTATCAGGCAATGATGGTGCACCCTGAACGATTTGAACTACTCAACGAGTACATTCCCCACGCGGACATACCTCGGCTTTTTCAACAAGCCAGCCTAGTCGCGCTGCCGTACATTGAGGCATCCCAGAGCGCCGTCATTCCACTGGCGTACGCTTTTGGCAAACCGGTCGTAGCGACTGCCGTCGGTGGCATCCCCGATGTGGTAGATCACAAGCAGGACGGCCTGCTGGTACCACCCCGCGACAGTGATGCTCTGGCCGAGGCGATAATTGATCTGTTGCAAGATCGGCAAACCCGTTATAGAATGGGGCAAAACGCCCTGGACAAGAGTGAGAATGAACTGTCGTGGGCTGCTGTTGCCCGGCAAACGGTTCACGTTTATAGAGGTATTTATGAAGAAAATCACTCGTGAAAAGAAATTTATTGTCGGTACAAGTCAACTTGCTATAGCCGGATGCCTGGTCCTGGCGTTGATTCTTTCCGCCTGGGGGGCATCGCGCCTGCTGGTTCTCAATGCTGCCGGTGGACCCGAGGATAAGGAAGGGGATCTCAACTCGGTGCAGCAAGAGGACTTTTATCTCTATATGCCTATCGTGGTGCAGCAATACGGTCAACACTACTATGTGGACAGCATCAACGGCTCCGATGCCAACCCTGGCGACTCAGAGTTATATCCCTGGCGGACCCTGGCCCCGGTGCACATCAAGGACTTTGTCCCTGGCAGCACCGTGCACTTGAAGCGTGGATCGAGCTGGTCGGGAGGACTGGTGATCGACGATTCGGGCACACGCTACGACCCCATTCGTTTTACAGCCTATGGTACTGGAGATCGACCCGTGATCAGAAACCCCGGTGATTCAGAAAACTGGACTCGCGGGATACAGATCAATGCTGACTGGGTAATCGTGGAGGCTTTACTCGTCCGGGATGTGCACGAAGCAGGTGTATACATCTCGGATGGCGCAGACCATAACATCGTTCGAGATATTGAGGCTACCAACGTGGGTACTGGTTTCACGGTCGAGGGGCGCTACAACCTCGTGACGAACAACTATGCGCACGATCTGCACATGGTAAAGAATACAGAAGGCGGAGACGACGATTTTGGCGCTGTCGGGGTCGCATTGCGCGATTCATACAATGAGATATCCTATAATGTAATGGTGAATTGTATCGCACCCAGTCACGACTATGGTGTGGACGGCGGCGGTGTGGAATGGTGGGGCAATGCAAATAACAACTATGTCCACCACAACTGGGTAGCCCGGAGCGCGGGCTTTCTGGAGGTTGGTGGTGGTTCAGCCATAAACACCACTGTGGCTTACAATGTCTCTCTCAACAACAGGAGAATGCCTTTCCTTCACCTGAAAGGACAGTTTGCTAGTTACGTGAACAACTTTCGATTGGAACATAACACCATCATCGAGACTATAGAGGACGACCCCGGCTGGGCAGTGCTCGCCTTTAAGGGAACTCCAACTGCGAGTACCATGTACGTGCGCAACAATATATTTTACATACACAAAGTCAAGTATGTGGCTAACGAGTCTGGCTTTACCCACGATCACAACTTGTACTATATCAGTGGGGGAACTGAATTGGGCTTTAGCTTGGGTGTAGGAGAACAGTTCGCCGACCCGCTTTTTGTCGACCTGGCCGGAGAGGATTTCCACTTGCTTCCCACGAGTCCCGCCATTGACGCGGGAGTTGACCTTGGATACATGCTCGATTTTGAGGATTATCTGGTATACGTCGGTGCTGCCCCAGATTTGGGCATTTCCGAATATCGGGGGCCTGTCATAGTTCCAACTCCGACCCCAAATCCTGATGAATTCATCATTGACGACGCTGACCCAGGATTCTCTACCGCATTTTCCCAGGACGAATGGCTGATATACACAGACACAAGTGGACAACATTATGGCGACACCCATCGCTACAACCCCCAGATCGGTACAGGTACGGACACCGCGACCTGGGCTTTTACCGTTCCTCAACCGGGAGAGTACGAGGTCTATGCCTGGTGGTGGGAATACTATTGGAGACCGACAGACGTGCCATACACGGTCAACCACGCAGGTGGTTCGACCACGATAAGAGTCGATCAGCAAACTGGCGGCGGACAATGGAACCTTCTGGGAACCTTTGATTTTCAGAGCCAGGGATCGGTGCTGATGTTCGACGATGTTTCATCAGGACAGGACATCGTGGCCGACGCGATCAGGCTCGTTTACGTAGGAGCTTTGGACCAATGAAACCAATCTTGACCTTTTTCTTTGACGCACTCAAACCGGAAAGCTTGCAACACATGCCTTTCCTGAATTCGTTTCCTCACCAGCGACGGATGCGAGCCGAGTTGGGGCACTCGGTCACTTGCCACCCATCAATGTACAGCGGCGTTTACCCGGATAAGCACTTGCAGTGGTTTGTCTGGAAATACGATCCCGTGACTTCTCCGTTTGCCTGGGCGCGCATCTTTAAACACCTTGGCCTCCTGGATAATTTGGGGTCGCGCTACTTTCTTCATAAATATACCCGCCAGTTTCGCCCCCGGAATACGGCCTGGTTCGGCGTACCGCTCATGGTCAACCAGCCGCTCAAGTACTGGCCGTACTTTGACGTGGTCGAGGACCGCGCCTGGGATGAACCCGGCTATCTCAAAGAGTATCCAACTGCTTTCGACATCCTGCGGCAGCACGATGTATCCTTCGAGGTCGTGGGTATGAGCAAGGGGGCTGGCGACGAGTTTGTCCAGATAGGCGAATACGAACTCGGTGAGATCCATCCCTGGACGTATTTTTTCCTGGGCAGCGTGGACCGCTACTCGCACTACTATGGTCAAGACGGCCCCGAGACCATCGCCCGCTTGCGCGAATTGGACCGGCTGGTCGAGACAAAATTCAAAGCCTATAGCCGTCGCGTGCCTGATTTTGACCTTTTTGTTTGGTCGGATCACGGCCACATCCGCCTCGAACAACGGGTGGACATTCACGCTCACTTTCGCCGACGTGGGCGGAACATCCACGACTTTATCAATCTGGTCGAGGCCAACTATGCTCGCTTCTGGTTCCGCAACGACGACGAGCGGGCTGCCATCGAACGCATCCTGAGTGACCTCGAGGGTGGGTTCGTCCTGACCGACGAACACTATCGTCGCTATCACCTCCAGATGCCCGACAACCGTTACGGCGACCTGGTCTTTTATCTGGACAAACCGGCCATGTTTGCCAAAACGATCTGGGGCTTTGGACGCAAGCAAAAATCTATGCACGGTTACCTGCCCGACCATCCAGGCTCTGACGGTGTTTTTATTGGCAATCGTCCCTTGGTCGAGGGAACTCGTGTCGAATTGGTGGACGTGCTGCCCACGCTGCTTGGCTCACTGGGATTACGTGTGCCCGATTACGTGGATGGCCGCGTGCTTTGGAGAGACCATGCCTGAGTATACCGCGCACGACGATCCAATCGTGGGCCAAACCGTCGAACAACATTTAGCCCGAATTGTGGCCGCCATCCGCGAGCAAATGGAAGCGCAATCCATCATCCTCTACGGTAGTTTTGGACGGGGAGAGGGAAGCGTCATGCTCGATAGCGGGCGGCTTACGTTTCTCAGCGACTATGAGATCACGGTGGTCACCCCTTCCCCCTTCTACCGTGGTCTGTTCGCTGCATTATCGCAGCAGTTGACGGCAGAACTAGACGTGGAGGTAAGTGTCTCGTGGATGCGGCCCGGTCGCTTGCGCACGAACCAATCGCAAAATCTTTCCCTGGGCCGGTCCAAACCGACGATCGCAATGTACGAACTCAAGGCTGGCGGGCAGACGATTTATGGACGCGAGATGCTGACGGATGGGCCAATCATTGACCCACGCCAGATCTCGGTGCGAGCCGGTATTCGCTTGCTCATCAACCGAATGATCGAGGCGCTGCATTATGCGCCTGATCATAACTCGCCCCAAAAAGACCGGCTGGAAACCGTCCGCTGGATCAATAAACTGATCTTGGCCTGCAACGAGGCGCTTTTGCTCTCGTGGGGAGAATATCATTATTCCTATGCGGAACGCGGACGCCGTTTTTCTGCTGTGGGCGTTGAGCGCCTGCGTGCTTTGTCGCTCGATGCGTTGGATATGGCCGACATAATCGAGCGGGCAACGAGCTTTAAATTGCGCCCCACGTTGGATCTATTTCCTGGGGATACAACGAGTTTGTGGCTTCGGGTTAGCACCGCCGTCGACGTGGTTTTTCGTCACCTGATGGCCAAAGAACTCGGGATCAGCTTTGACTCTTATGCTCAATTCCCAGAACTGTTTCTAAAGCACGCGCAGGTACAGGCGTCGTACAACCTGTATCGCTTGTGGCCGCTGCCGGTTCCGCTAGACCAAAAACTGGTCAACGCGATCAAGTATTTGCGTCAACGTCGTTGCCCTCCTCGTGGTTACTTGACTCATTTTTCCATCACAGCTAACTTGATCGTGTTTGCTTTGACCCCACTATTGTTTCAAAGCTGGTCCGAGAACGATGCGTTGCTGACCAAAAATGACCTGGAAATCAAGCGTTGGCTAACTGTGATCGGGTACCAGGACATGTCCTTTTCGGACGCCAAAACCGAAAGGCAAGCCTTGTACCAGTATTTGCTTTGGGCCTGGAAAAACTTTTGTTACAACTGAGGGACTGCTTTTCAGTGCGGGCTTGTTTTGCTGGTGACGACTCTCGCAGCATCATTGCCCCAGGCGACTAGCGGCCAACGTGATGCACAACAAAGGTCATTCCCGTAGCAAAGCGGGCAATACACTGCCCAATGCAAGTTGTACAACTGGGAGCAGGTACAGACCGGTGAAATCTGGCTCAAAATGCAAAATCTCTTGTATAATGGCGATAAAAGTCCAAAAAATACGACTATTTTTAATGAAAGTGTTACCTTTCAGTTACCTTGCCCCCTTAGAATGGTATTGTGTCAAGCACGATCAAGTGTGGAGCTAGGGCAATTGCATTTGGGCCTGATTCGCTCTCAGGGAATCGTCAGATCCCCGTTTGGAGCGGTGTTCTGGATCAGTTTTTGCTGCGTGGAACCGGGATCTGGCGATCTCTACCGAGCAAACGAATAAATGCAATTGCCCTAAGTGTGGAGCTACCTTTGACTATAGAGTCAAAATCGCTCGTTACTATGTGGACTGTTAGAGGGTGTCCCTTTTGAATGGAATACATTATTAGTGTCTTTTCAAAATACAGGAGGTGTAACTATGACGGATAACTATGTTTCAACCCAAAGAGACCAGATATCCTTGACCAAGCTCCGAACCTGGCGCAGTTTCCTGGGGTTGTTTTATGGCATACTTTTGGTGTGTCTGGTCAGCTTGTGGATGAGTTCTACTTCCACAAAAGCTTCGCCTCAGTACGATGCATTACTGTTGTACGACCCTGCCAATCCTCGCAGTACCGACATCAATTTCCAAAAAGTGGTCGAATATTACGGCTTGGACTGCAAGTACGTCGATCTGACTTCTACTCCTTTGACCTATAGCCTTTTTCTCGATGGAAAGGACCAATACTTCCCCACTGCCGGCATTGATATGGTCAATCTATACAAATATCTCGATCCCGACGAACTGGACATCCTAAAGACAGCTATCGATCAGCACGGCGTTAATCTATTGGTTTCAGGATTGGGCGCTTACTATAATCCTCGCAACCTCCGTGTGTTGACTGGTGGCGAGATCACAGGCACCACCTTGCCTACCGACAGCAGCCGTGATTATCTGTTGAGCACCGACCATCCCGACATCCTACGTGAATTGTCTGGCGTGACCGTCATTGTTTCTGCCGGTCAGTTTGACGGCGAATTGATCATATCTTCTGCTGCGCCTCACGTGGACGTGCTGGTGGAGGCAACCGACGATTCTAGCCGAACCTATCCTGTCTTTGCCCGTTATCAGGCATACACTGGTAGTGTCTTTATCATAGACAGTTGGTATAATCGTAATTTAGAAACCGAGCAATTCCACGACCTGTATAAAGCCCAGGCACAAAATGGTAGCTTTGCACAATGGGGCTTTGCAGAGGTAGTTCCCTTGATGGTGTTCGTGCGCTACACGGCCGGAGACGAAGCGTGGCACAACGATCATAATTATGCCAATTTGACCATCGATGATCCGTGTCTGCAAGAGCCGTATTTTAATCTGACTTTTACCCATTTATTGACACAAATGCTGGCACACGACTATCACACCACGATCGCTACCATACCGGGGAAATGCTACGATCAATGGGAGCAGAGCGTCGTCGATCTGTTCTTGGCCTACCCAGACCGGTATTCGCTGGTGATTCACGGCAACAATCACGAGCCATGTCCCGAATTTACGGACAGAATCCCTCGCTCAGTGCAACGAGCGCTCCTGAAACAAGCCCTGCAGCGAATGGATACCTTCGAAGCGCAGACCGGCATTCCCTACGGGCGAATAATGGTCTTTCCATGCGAGTTGGCGGGCGAGAGTACACTGCCGCCGCTCAAACATCTCAATTTTCTGGCCACAGTCAACGCCCAACTGATTCCATTGAGTGGGACAATCAGTTCGGCCTGGGATTTCGCGATGTATCCGGCCATAATGGACTATAGCAACTATGCCATCGTCAATCGCTACTGGCAAAGCATCAGCCCCTATCCTTTTGACCTTTTTCGGGACAAGCCAGCCTTTATCTACGGTCACGAGTGGGACTTTGCACCAGGTACAGCCTCACCCGGTATAGGCGCGTATAACGCCACCGTAGACGCCATAAACAACCTGGAAGGAGAAGTAGAGTGGCGCAGCCTGGACTATATCATAAAACGCCTATATCTGAAAAAGCGAAACGACGATGGCGATATTGACGTGAAATGGTACACCAATCACCTGATCCTGGAAAACGAGACGGACAGTGAGCAACTTTACCATTTGCAAAAAGAAGAGGATGGTATCGTACCGATCCAATCGCTGACAGTCAACGGTGTGCCCTATAGCTATACACTGGCCGACGGCCTGCTGCAACTTGATGTATCCATTGACGGCATGTCCTCGGCAGAGATTATCATCACCTATTGGGAAACAATGATATTTATACCTGTCATCCTCAAACAATGATCCAAAGGCACCAAGATTTTTTGGATGATTGCCAAAAGGTACATCTATCAATTCAAAGCTATGTACCGGCAAGGGAACAGGGCATAGGAAGCCGATAAAGTGTCCTACGCCAGCGCGTTTTCAAAATGTAATACAACTATGACAAATAACTATATTTCAATCAAAAAAGATCAAACATCTTTGATCAGGTTCCGAACCTGGCGCAGTTTCCTGGGGCTGTTTTACGGCATACTTTTGGTGTGTCTGGTCAGCTTGTGGATGAGTTCTACTTCCACGAGAGCCTTGGCTCTGACCGATGCATTGCTGTTGTACGACGCTGCTAGCCCTTACAATACCGACGTCAATTTCCAAAAAGTGACCGAATATTACGGTCTGGATTGGGCGTCTGTTGACCTGGCTTCTACCCCTTTGACCGATGATCTTTTGCGCGATGAAGAGGGCCAATACTACCCGACCGTCAGCATTGATGCGGCCAATCTGTCCGCCCTCGATTCCAACGAACTGGACATCCTAAAGACAGCCATCGATCAACACGGCGTCAATCTCCTGATCTCGCGAGTTCGAGAGTCCGATGATCACGCGAGCCTCAACACCTTGACCGGTGGCGAGATCATAAGCGTCACCTACCCAATCGATACCAACCGTGATTACCTGTTGAGCGCCGACTATCCCGACATCCTGCGTGAATTGTCTGGCATAACTATTAGCGCTTCCTACGATCAGTACGACCGTGCCCTGGGCCTGGTGCCCGATGCAACTCACGTAGACGTGCTGGTACAAGCCACCGACGATTTTAGCCAAACCTATCCGGTCTTTGTCCGTTATCAGAATGGCGCTGGCAGCATCTTTGTAGATGGCGGTATGCATTACCATAATCTTCAAAACCGCCAGTTCTACGTACTGTACCAAGCCTGGGCGCAGAATGACAGCTTTACACAAATAGATTTTGCAGAGGTTGTCCCCTTGATGGTGTTCGTGCGCTACACGGCCGGAGACGAAGCGTGGCACAACGATCACAACTATGCCAATCTGATTATTGATGATCCGTGCCTGCAAGAGCCGTATTTCAATCTGACTTTTACCCATTTATTGACACAAATGCTGGCACACGACTATCACACCACGATCGCTACCATACCGGGGAAATGCTACGATCAATGGGAGCAAAGTGTCGTCGATCTGTTCTTGGACCATCCAGACCGGTATTCGTTGGTAGTTCACGGCAACAATCACAAGCCATGTCCAGAATTCACGGATAGCATTCCTCTCGGAGAGCAAAAAGCGAGCCTGGAAGAGGCTCTACAGCGAATGGATACCCAGGTGATATCGACCGGCATTCCCTACGGGCGAATAATGGTCTTTCCATGCAAGTTGGCAGGCGAGAGTACACTGCCGTTGCTCAAGGAACTCAATTTCCTGTCCACGATCAACTACCAAACGACTCCATTGAGTGGGACGACCAGCTCGGCCTGGGATTTCGCCATGTATCCGGCCATAATGGACTATGGCAACTATGCCATCGTCAATCGCTACTGGCAAAGCGTCAGCCCCTATCCCTTTGACCTTTTTCGGGACAAACCAGCCTTTATCTACGGCCACGAGTGGGACTTTGCTCCCCCTGCGGGCATAGGCGCGTATAACGCCACCGTAGACGCCATAAACGACCTGGAGGGAGAAGTAGAGTGGCGCAGCCTGGACTATATCATGAAA
>JAAEPW010000195.1 GCA_024232355.1 Chloroflexota bacterium
AGCGAGTGAATTTCATCAGAGTATCTTCTTTTTTCAAAAAAGTTTCTGTGATCTTTTACGTTGGCCCTGGCCCAGACGACGGATGATGGCTTGAGACCTGACAGGTTTGAGAAAACCTGTCGGGTCTGCTATACGGACGCCAGCTGCCCGGCGGTGTGCATCAGGATAAAGTCAGGGGATTCTATAGCTATTTCTCCTTTATCATTACGAGTCTCTGGATGTTTGCGTGACGTATCGGAATACATTGTACTGGCGCTTGAAATTTAGGGCAAATTGTCTTGGGCAAGACCTCAAGGGTTTGTAAAACCCTTGAGGCCTCTGTCTTGACAAAGCAAACACTTGCTTGTATCCTGCCCTCATCAAATAAAAAGGAGACAAAAATGCAGTACCGAAAATTTGGCAAGCTGGATTGGCAGGCTTCGGCCCTGGGATTTGGTTGTATGCGCTTCCCCCTGCTAGAGGGAACACAAGACATAGACGAGCCAAAAGCCACCCGCATGCTGCACTATGCCATTGACCACGGCGTGAACTATTTGGACACGGCCCACCCGTACCACGGCGGCCAGAGCGAGCCGTTTGTGGGGCGCGCGCTGCAGGGCGGCTACCGCGACAAGGTGCGGCTGGCGACCAAGCTGCCCTGCTGGGAGGTAAAGGCCGCCGAAGATTTTGACAAATATCTCAACGGGCAACTGGGCAAGCTGCAAACTAAGCACGTGGACTTTTATCTATTGCACGGCCTGGGCGGGAAGAGCTGGGGCAAAATGCGCGATATGGGCGTGCTAGACTGGGCCGAGGGCGCCATTGCCGATGGGCGCATCGGCCACCTGGGCTTTTCGTTTCACGACGAGTATCCGGCTTTTGAGGAGATCGTGGACGCTTGTGACAAGTGGACGTTCTGCCAGATCCAATACAATTATATGGACGTCGAGAATCAGGCCGGCGTCAAGGGCCTAAAATACGCCGCCTCCAAAGGGCTGGCCGTGATCATCATGGAGCCTTTGCTGGGCGGCAAGCTGGTCAACCCGCCGCAGTCCATCCAGGAACTATGGGACTCGTCCAACACCAGGCGTGCAGCAGCAGACTGGGCGCTGCAATGGCTGTGGGACCAACCCGAGGTGTCGCTCATCCTCAGCGGGATGAGCGCCATGCAGCACGTCGAGGAGAACGTCGCCAGCGCTGCCGTGTCTGCCACGGGCCAGTTTAGCGCGGCAGACCAGGCGCTAGTGGAGCAGGTGCGCGCCAGGTACGATGAACTGTGCCCCATTCCCTGCACCAAATGCGACTATTGCATGCCCTGCCCCAACGGCGTGAATATTCCGAGCAACTTTTGGTTGTACAACGAAGGCATAATGTACGACAAGCACGACCAGGTGCGCGGGAGCTATGGCTGGATGGAACGCAGCCACCAGTTGGGCATGAGCCCTAGCGATGGCCGGGCCGTCAACTGCATCCAGTGCGCCGAGTGCGAACCAAAGTGCCCGCAGAGCATTGTCATCAGCGAATTGATGCCCATCATGCACCAGGTGCTCGGTGAGGGCAAATCTTTTGCCGAGTGTGCTTTGCCTG
>JAAEPW010000196.1 GCA_024232355.1 Chloroflexota bacterium
CATGCCGCCCATAGACACCGCCCCGGTACCGGAAATCGTCATCACACTGGATAACGTTTCACGTGAGATCGTCAGGCATCTGGACGCGGCAGTGGCAACTCAGGACAAGATCGAGATCACATACCGGCCATATCTCTCCACTGATCTGGAAGGCCCGCAAATGGACCCGCCGATCACCCTGGTTCTGAGCGAGGTCGAGGCCAACGCCTTGCAGGTTACGGGCCGGGCGCGGATGCTCGATATTGGCAACAAGGCGTTTCCGTCGGAGATATATACGGCGAGCAGGTTTCCGGGGCTGGCCCGCTAATCATTAAAGGATACATCATGCATTGGGCGGAACAATATCTTGGCATTCCCTGGGACCCGACCGGAGAAGGGCCGGACTCATACCATTGTTGGGCTTTCGTGCGCCACATACAGATGGAGTACTTCGAGAGGCATCTGCCGGGCATACCCAACCCGGAGGATGTTCTCGCCATCGCACGAGGGTTTAGAGACCATCCGGAACGCAAGCGTTGGGAAGAGGTTGCGACACCAGCCGAAGGTGACTGTGTCCTCATGCGCCAGGCTCGCTATCCAATTCATGTCGGCATCTGGCTCGATGTCGATGGCGGCGGTGTTCTTCATTGCTCCGAAGAAGCCGGTGTGGCGTTTCAAACACTAAACTCGCTGGCACTGAACGGCTGGCGGCTCGAGGGCTTCTACAGGTACATGTTAGATACCCCCTGTCGCGGCACTACCGCCTCCAATCACCTGAAAGTAAACTGATGCCAGCTTGTGTCGTCATGATGAATAACCCGTTCGCACCCGGCGAAGCGCCTGTGATCACGCCTGTATCTCACGCATTGACTGTACGGGACTGGCTCGACAGTAATGGCATTGTTGAGTTCCATGACCCGACCGTCTGTTTCCACAATGGGCTGTCTGTCTTGCGCGCTGAATGGCCGACCACTGTTATTGGAAACGGCGATATCGTCACGTTTCTGCCCTTTCCGGGCAAGGGCGGTGGCGGAAAGAACCCGCTTCGTACTGTCTTGACGATTGCCCTTATGGTGGCTGCCCCGGGCCTTGGAAATGCACTGGCGGGAGCAATGGGGCTGACTGGCAGTCTGTTTGCAGGCACACTCTTTGAGATCGGCTGGGGTACGATCATGGGCGGCCTGATTACTATGGCAGGGTCCGTACTGATCAACGCGGTCATTCCTTCGCCAAAACCATCAGTCGCGGATTTTGGTTCCGTTGGCACTTCACCTGCGGCAAGTCCGACCTATTCCCTGTCTGCGCAGGGTAACGAGGCCCGCCTGGGACAGGCGATACCTGTTCTTTATGGGCGGCACATGATCTATCCGAACATCGCATCCAGCCCCTACCAGGAGTTCGTCAACAATGAACAGTATATGTACCAACTGCATGTGATTGGTCAGGGTGTGTATGACATGGAGCAGGTGCGCATCGAGGATACGCCCATTGCGTCCTTCGAGGAGGTTGAAACCGAGATTATTGCACCAGGCGGAAGTGTTACCCTGTTTGAACCCGACGTGGTCACCGCGCCCGAGGTCGCAGGACAGGAACTGCTGAGTGCAGCCGATGGCGGTGACTGGATCGGCCCGTTCATAGCCAACCCGGCGGAAACACTGGCCGGCAATCTTGGCGTCGATGTGATCTTTCCACGAGGCCTCTATTACGCAAGCAATAGCGGAGAAATGACAACAAAGAGTATTCAATGGGAAGCACAGGCACGAACCATTGATGATCAGGGCGCGGGCGCGGGTTCATGGACAAGCCTCGGATCGGAGAGCTATTCAGGCGCCACCAACACGGCGCAACGCCAGAGTTACAAGTACGCCGTGACGCCGGGCCGCTATGAAGTTCGCCTGCAGAGACACGATACCAAGGACACATCATC
>JAAEPW010000197.1 GCA_024232355.1 Chloroflexota bacterium
ATCTAGAGAAAACTATCGGCCAGTTTGTTGGCGATACCAATTTCTTGGCGGCCGCCGAGAAATGGACGCCTCACTTGTTGGAAGAGGTGAGGGGCATCGCACAAGGGGCCGGAGTGGGTTTCAATGCTATCTTTGGGCTACAATTGATGGATGAAGGAGCGTGGTATCTGAACCCTGTCCAAAGAGACGCGACCCAACGTTGCAGTTCGTTGGGATGTGATAGGGACGGGGATCGCCCCGCGCTTTTGGGCCAAAATCTGGACTGGACCAATTTGTTCGAGGGACTGGCCGTGCTGCTGCACGTCAAGTACCCCCAGTCTTCTCTCGAGGTGCTCGCCCCCACCATACCTGGGGTGATTGGAACCTGCGGCCTGAACAACCGCTCCATTGGCGTGTGTACCAATGCCTTGTGGAGGGCGCTGAACAGCTCTGTGGATGGGCTGCCGGTGAACTTTATCGTGCGGGCCGTGCTAGAACAGGACGATCTTGACGGGGCAACGAACTTGCTCCACAACGTCCAGCACGCTTCTGGCGAGAACTTTATGATCGGGGATGCTGAACGCGTTGCCACCTTTGAGTGTTCGGCCCACAAGGTTGTGCGCTATGTTCCTTACGAGGGCGCTCGTAGTGTTTATCATACCAATCACCCTTTGGCAAACGATGATCTGATCTTTCCCTCTCTACAAGCTCGTGCTGGAGGAACGAGTTATGAGCGCTTTAGATATCTTGAATATCGGCTCAAAGACCCTTACAAGATCGCGGGGGTGGAGACGTTCAAGTATATCCTGAGCTCTCATCAAGGGCCGATTTGTGTTCATCACAACCACCAGGCGGGGGAAGGCTATACTTTTTGCTCGGCCATATATGTGTTGTCGTCTTTTCCTGAATTGCATCTGACCGTTGGGCCTCCCTGCTGCAACACATACTCTCGTTTCACTTTTTGACGAGAGGAGAGATCATAAAGTTGTTTGTGGCCCGTCTTTCAATCGAAACCAACACTTTTTCTCCCATGCCCACCGGTCAGGCCCAAGACGGCTGCAGGCTGGAGCGAACAGATGTGGAGTCAGGTGCCGCTGGTCCACCTGGGGTTTCGGGTCGATGACATGGAGCAAGCCCTGGCCAAAATCGTCGCGCAGGGCGGTGAGGTGCTGACTCCTCCCATCGAATACACGCCAGCCATCGAGCACGTCGCCGAGCTCAGCGACGAAAAACTGCGGCGCGCTGCGCAGCCCATCGGCAAGCCCTACTGGCGCATCGCCGACGTCAGCGATCCCGATGGCGTGATACTGGAGATTCTGGAACGATAGCGGCCTCTGCCGCCCAAACAGAGGTAGAGTCTGTCCGCGATTATAGCGTGGGCCGTCGAGTTGCTGCGGCTGACGCTGGCTAGATCTACTTGTTGTCCCCACGACATTTGGTTTGTATGACCGCTACCTCTTGACAGACTGATGGGACCATGCTACAATGGCGTAAATTGACCAACAGTCTAACTGTCCGATTGTCCGACAAGATGGAGTTTTACATGGTCGATCAACTGGTGCGCCCCCCCACGATTACCAAAGCTGTGGCCGATACATTGCGCGAGGCGATCCTTTGCGGCGAACTGGAACAAGGTGAGCCCCTGCGCGAGGTGGAACTGAGCCAATCCCTCGATGTCGCGCGAGGTACGCTGCGCGAAGCCCTACGGATGCTACAAGAAGATGGTCTGGTAGAGACCATTTCTCACCGGGGAACGTTTGTCACAAAGCTTTCTGCGCGCAAGGTGAGAGAAGTCTATACCATGCGCGAATTGC
>JAAEPW010000198.1 GCA_024232355.1 Chloroflexota bacterium
AAAGAGGTTCAAAGCGATCAACAAAGCTCTGCGGATTCTTTTTTTGTTTCTTTTTTTGCTGATTTGCCAGTCTGGTTACGCTCAGTGGGCTTTTTTGAGCTAGTTTGGGCTTGCTGATTTCAGAGTTTTTTCACGCGAGTCTTCAATAAATTGTACATTCTCTCTCCTGGGCTGTCAACAGTGCCTGGCAGTGCCCCATCCTACAACGCCCACTCCCCACCCCACACTCCACCGCCCCCGGCCCAAGGCGACAAGCCAACGCACCACCTGGGATAGACCAGGGGGAGACGGCGAGGGAGCGGACTCAGACCACGGCGGTGGCGAAGGTGATGGGACAGGGTGATAGACCTTGTGGCAATCTGTGGGCACACTAACAGCAATCCCAATATCCAGCAGCAACCGAGTGTTCACCGCCAACTCCCTATGCCGCATTCCACCGCCTCCGTCCAAGGGCACAAAGCAATGACGACACCACCTGGGTAGAACAAGGGGAGACGGCGAGGGAGCGGATTCAGACCACAGCGGTGGCGGAGGTGATGAGCAGGTCAGGTCGATGGACCTTGCGGCAATCTGTGGACACATCTTCTCATCACCCAATCCGTGACCGTATGATCGCCGAACCAAAGTACACCAACGCCACCCCCCCCACAACGCCAACTCCCCCCGCCTCATTCCATCGCCCCTGGCACGAGGTTTATTGCCAGGGGGGAGAAAGCAATGCCATCCGAGGGATCGACCCTTGGTTTTGGCGGTGGTGAGCGATGGGGTAGGTTGTGGGATTGGGGTGAGTTGCTACAACTAGTGGGTCATTTGGTTTGTAGATAGCCATATATTGACCTTGGTTCGCTTGCGGCGGACAGGGCGCTTCGTACAAGCTCCAGAAGCACCCAACGCATGGCGACGCTGACGACTACGCTCGCGGCGGGCAGCCCGTTTACCACCCCAGACGAACGGTGTAGGGTTACGGTTCCA
>JAAEPW010000199.1 GCA_024232355.1 Chloroflexota bacterium
CGAGTTGATCGTGCGCAGTTTTCAAAGGCACTGCATAGCCAACGAGATTTATCACGTCGTCGATGGCAGAGCGGCGTTGGATTACCTGTTCCAGCAGGGCAACTATGCCGGCCCGGCACAAAGCCCCCGGCCGAACATCATTCTGCTAGACTTGCGCCTGCCCAAGGTTGACGGCCTGCAAGTGCTAAAGAATATCAAGACCAGTACCGAGTTGCGCCGCATTCCGGTGGTGATCCTCACGACCTCTGAGGCGCAACGCGATGTCGCCAGAGCCTACAAGTATCGCGCCAACAGCTACCTGGTTAAACCGGTAAATTTTGATGACTTTGCCCAGCAAATGGACGATCTGGGTCTTTATTGGTTGGGCTGGAACCGTCAGCCGCGACTATAAGGCCATCTGTCACTTGATCGCATGTGGAGAAAGGGATGAACGAACAAAAAACTCACATTCTGGTGGTAGAAGACCAAGGGGCACACGCCGAATTGATGCGTCACGCTTTTGCGTCTCACACGGATCGATTCCGCCTGACGGTGGTGGACAGCTTGCAAGGAGCGCGAACCTGCCTGAGCCAAAAAAATCGGCCAGACCTGGTCATCACCGACTTGCTCTTGCCGGATGGCAAGGGTATAGAACTCTTGCCCAAAGATGAGCATCCCCCCTTTCCACTGGTGTTGATGACCAGTCATGGGGACGAAAAAGCAGCGGCAGATGCGATAAAGGCAGGAGCGTTGGACTATGTGCTAAAGTCGGCGACGACCCTGGGCAACATGCCGCGCGTCGCCGAGCGCGCCCTGCGTGAATGGTCTCACATCGTCCAACGCATGCAGGCAGAAGCCCAAAGGGATGCTGCACTAGAGGCGCTGCAAGAATCGGACCTGCGCTACCGCGCCCTTTTCGAGAACGTACCGCTAGGCATTGGTATGACCACCATGGATGGCCGGATATTGATGTGCAATGACGCTATGCTTCAGATGATGGGTCACTCGAGAGCCGAGTTGGACCAGTTTGATTTGAGAGATAGCTATCAGAACCCTCAAGAGCGCGCATTGCTCCTGGAGCGGTTGCAAACAGAGGAACTGGTGCGCGACATGGAGGTGCAATTAAAGCGCCAAGATGGCACGCTCTACCATGCCAGTCTGACCCTGGCCTCCTTTACCCTGGGCGGCGATGACATCATCCTGACGTTGGCTAGAGACATCACTGAGCAAATACAGATAGAGGCCCGCAAGGACGCTGCGCTAAAGGCGCTGAGACAGAGCCAGGAACGCTACCAGGTACTATTTGACCGCATGCTAGACGGCTATGCGCTGCACGAAATCATCTGCGACGACGATGGACGAGCCATTGACTATAGGTTCCTGGACATCAATCCGGCCTTTGAAAGATTCACAGGGCTCAGCCGAGACATCATAGGCAAAAGGGTGTTAAAAGTGTTGCCGATGACAGAACACCATTGGATTGATACCTACGGCAAGGTCGCTCTAACCGGGGAACCCATCCACTTTGAGAACTACTCCCAGGGAGTGGGAGGAAAATGGTTTCAAGTCGTCGCTTTTAGCCCGGCCGAAAGACAATTTGTCACCATATTCCAAGAGGTCACCCAGCGCAAGCAAATCGAGGAAGAGCGAGAAGCCTTGTTCGAATAACTGGAAACCAAGAACGCCGTACTGTAACGCTTTGTCTACACCGTCTCCAACGATCTCAAAAGCCCGCTGA
>JAAEPW010000200.1 GCA_024232355.1 Chloroflexota bacterium
AAAAAGGGGCTTGTAGCCGAGGTTTCCATACCTCGCAGGGCCTTACGCGCTATGGAAAGCGCGGCTACATCGTAATCCCATTCAACTGAACCAGTGCCATTTGGCAGAACAGCGAAAATAACTGCCTACCCTTGACCAAACTCTCTACCAAGGAAATTAGTATGGTTGAAGACAAAGAAATCAAACTGCAACTTGAAGACATGTTTTCCGATTTGGAAGACCCCGTAATGGCCAATGAAGATGTGCTCGTATCTCTACAAGGCCTAATAGAAAACGTCTCCGAACGCAAACAGACTCAGAAACAACGAATGGTCTTTCGCGCTCTGGTAGAGAATACTCCCGATGCTATTTTTGTCAGCGATCTGGAAGGCCGCCAAACCTATAGCAACCGCGCTTGCTACGATATTTTTGGCTATAACTATGAACTTGGGGAAATGAATGGCCTGTCATTAGCCAACCTCTGGTCTGAAGAGGACGTTTCTATTCTTGTCACCCAAGTGTTCCCCCAGATCAATACCGGTGGTTGGAGTGGCAAAGTACGGCAGAAACGTAGAAACAACTCTTTTTTTGATGCCCACTTGACGGTCTTTCCCGTGGCGGACAAGACCGGTCAACCAATCAGCATAGCTACCATCATTCGTGACATCTCTGAACGCGCCGATTTGGAACAAGAGCGCGATGCCATACGCGAGCACTATGTGTCTCGAACGCAATTGGTCACCAGACTGGCTCAAGAGATTGCGGATGCTCCAACACTGAATGAGCTTTTCCGCCGTCTTGTTACGCGCGTCAAGGAGCACTTTGGCCACTATCACGTCCAGCTTTACCGCCACAATTCCGGGGCAGATGTCCTGACGCTCGTCGAAAGCTATGCCCAGGTCAGTGGAGAGCCAGAATTAGCTCGCCACAAGTTACCTTGCAGTACAGGCATTGTCGGTGCAACAGTGACAACCAGAAAATCCGTTCTGGTCCCCAATGTGTCGCACGATCCTCGCTGGTGGGCTCACCCTGACTTTCCAAACACCAAAGGCGAATTGGCCGTGCCCATCCAGGCACGCGCCCAAGAACTGTACGTACTCGACGTGTTGAGTGATACGGCTGGCGCTCTCACTCATGACGACGAGATGATGCTCCTGGACCTGTGCAGCCGCATCGCCAGCGCCATAGACAACATCCGATTGATCGAAGAAGCCAATGTCCTGCGCCAGTTCTCGCAAGCTTCCGAAGGCATTAGTTGGATTACGCTGGAAGGCAACATCATCATCTATATGAATTCGACGCTCTCCAACATGTTGGGAGAAGTCCGACCAGAGGCCACCTTTGGCAAACCGATTACTTCCTATTACCCTAAAAACTTGCAAGAACGCGTACAGAATGAAATCTTGCCTGCCGTCGCACGACAAGGTCGATGGGTCGGCGAGTTGGATTTCCTCTCAACTCGTGGACAGGTCATTCCCACTATTCAGAGTATGTTTCTCGTCCGTGATGAGAATGGAACCCCGCTCTATTTAGCCAACGTGGCAACCGATATCACGCAGCAAAAGCAGGTCGAATCCCTCCTGGATAAGCGTGCCCGGCAGATCGGCTGCCTGAACGATATTGGCCGCAAGATAGAACAGACCCCCCAAGTATCCGAGTTTCTGTCGTGGGTCGCCCAGCGCATCTCTCAGGCTGTCCAGTACCAGGAAATAAGCGTGGCCGCTATCGAGTTCGACGGGCAGGTTTATGGTGATATCGAAGCACTGAACCTGCCATACCAGCTCGTAGAGAGCTTGTATATTGACGGTGAGCAAATGGGCCTGGCGGCCATCGCGTATACTCAAAAGCGTGAATTTACTGGCGAGGAGAAATCACTGCTGGGTGATGTCGTCAGGCAAACAAGCGGTTATATTGAGAGCCGCCGCATATTCGAACAAGCCCAGGCCGTGCTGGATGACGTAAAGGCCACCCACCAAATATTCATGCCCGAACGCTGGGGAGAACTGGTACCCGACCAAGCACCTCCTGACGAACGTCCCCAACAAGAGATTGTGGCACCCAGTGAGGATGAACCACAAACTCACCAACAGAGCAGTCCGATAGGCGCAACGTTGCGAAAGACGTGGAGACGTGTGTCTACAGGACTG
The DNA here is from genome assembly GCA_024232355.1 of Chloroflexota bacterium. The sequence continues at coordinate 2,127 of JAAEPW010000200.1, forward strand.
TTTGTAGTGGGAGTGGTATTCTTGTTGGGAATACTGCTCACATGGACGATCAAATATCAAATGCGCGCAGAGCGCTCAACATCGGTAGCATTCGCGCAACCATTTCTCAGCTCTCCTACACCAGAGGGGGTTGCCATTGCCAGCCCTTCTCCAACGACGGATGCGGACTTGTCTGACCCAAAGGCAACCCCCAGCCCTGCCTCCCAACTGGCTGAGGCACCTTTACCTGCCGCTACTCTAACATCAACGCCTAGCCCAATGCCGACACCCTCTCCCTCACCCATTTCACTCATCGTTCCATCTCCCTTTCCTACCTTTGAGCCGGGCACTCAACCCGAATACTCTAATTCGCTTCCCGTGCCCACCCCCGTTCAGCCCGTACCGGTGGCTTCCGACGCCATCAACATTGTCGTTATGGGCAGCGATCAACGACCCGACTGGTCAGAATGGCACACGGACGTTGTACAGGTCGTCTCCATCCAGCGTGATGGGGGAGCGGTATCCGTCATTTCTATCCCACGCGACTTGTATCTCTATATCCCGGGCCTTTGGATGAGCCGCATCAATTTCGCCGACTATTACGGAGATGCCTACCAGTACGAAGGTGGCGGACCGGCGCTGATTCGAGACACCCTGCTCTACAACCTGGGCATCCGGGTAGATTATTTTGTCCGCACCAATTTTGACGGCCTAATTGAAATCGTAGACACAGTAGGTGGAGTAGAAATCCCCGTCCACTGTGACCTCAGCGATTACTGGCCCTACTCTGACGAGAACGGTGTCTATCCTATCCTGTCTATGGAACCGGGATTGTACCATATGGACGGTGAGACCGCTCTCTGGTATGCGCGTTCTCGAAAAACCACCAGTGTCTTTTCTCGCGAACGCCGCCAACAGCAAGTGCTTCAAGCACTCTGGCACAAGGCCCAGGATACGGGAATGCTCATACAGGTTCCGGCTCTGTGGAGCCAGGGACACGACATGATCGAGACAGACCTAACATTCACCGATATTATCGATCTGGCCCGGATAGCCCTCGCGCTAAAAGATCAGAACGTACGCTTTTACAATATTGGGCCAAATGAGGTAACCCCCTGGACAACCCCGTATGGCGGTGCCGTCTTTCTTCCTCGTTGGGAAGAGATTCAGCCGCTCGTGGCAGAGGCAATGGCCCCGGTCCCCGAAGCTCGTATGAGCCGAACCTATATGCCGGTCGAGGTATGGAATGGCACACCAGACAAGGGATGGGATCATCTGGCAGCGGATCGATTGTATCGTGCTGGATTCCCCGCCGTGATCGGCGAGTCGGACCAGCACGACTATTCGAAAACCCAGTTGATCATCTTTAGTGAGCTCGTCAAGGGTAGTGGAGCGGGATATTTGCAGCAGATGTTTGGTATCTCGGATGAGCAGATGATCTACCGGCCAGAAGGGTCTACCGAGTTTGGTTTTCGCTTGATTCTGGGCGATGATTATCAGGCTTGTCCCGAACTGTAGCATCTTTTCTTTCCGGGTCAGCTCGCATCACCTGTCGCGAGCTGACCTCCCCCCAAATTGAAACGTTTTCCCTCAATTGTTAGTAGACAACAGCCCTGACTTGGGCTATAATAGCCCCCATCTGTGACACGTCCGAAACAGGAGGAAATACCTTATGGCCCGTTATCAACGCCCGACAGGCACTCTCGACACGCTGCCAGAGGATCAAAATTATTGGTACCACGTGCGCACCAGGGCGCGTCATTTGGCGGAACTGGGTGGCTTTGAACGAATCGACGTGCCCATATTCGAAGCAACCGAACTTTTTGCCCGCGGAGTTGGAGAGGGCACCGACATTGTAGACAAAGAAATGTATTCCTTTACCGATAAAGGAGCGCACAAAATCACACTGCGGCCCGAGTTCACCGCTGGCCTGGTACGAGCGTACATCGAAAATGGGATGCGCGTGCACTCTCAGCCGGTCAAGCTATACACCTTTGGTCCCATCTTTCGCTACGAACGTCCCCAAGCTGGCCGGTATCGCCAACACACCCAATTCGACGTCGAGATTTTGGGAGAGCAAGACCCAGTCGCCGATCTTGAGGTTATGCTATTGGCCTGGGACCTGTACGCCGACCTGGGTTTCCGCGACCTGGGTTTTCAGTTAAACTCGACCGGTTGCCCGCAATGCAAGCCGGGATACATAACTGTACTGAAGGAATATTATACCGGTCACCGTGACGAGATTTGTGAGGACTGTGTCCGTCGCCTGGAGCGCAGCCCGCTGCGCATGCTTGATTGCAAGTCCAATCAATGCCAGCCAATCATCGCCGATGCCCCACACATTATCGATCATCTGTGTACCGAGTGCGACGAACACTTTGCCACGCTGCGCGAGTATCTGGATCTTCTGGACCGGCACTATACCATCAACCATCGCCTGGTGCGTGGACTGGACTATTACACCAAGACAGTATTCGAGGTCTGGGCGGCCGGAATCGGTGCCCAGGCGGCTGTCTGTGGGGGCGGTCGTTACGACGGACTGGCCAAGCTACTGGGAGGCCCACCAACGCCAGGAGTTGGGTTTGGCTCTGGGCTGGAACGAATCATCCTGGTGATGAAGCAACTAGGTGTCGAGGTGCCCGCTTTGCCCACACCGACCGTCTATCTGGCCCACCTGGGACCGCAAGCAAAACGGGAAGCGTTGCGGCTGGTATACGAACTGCGCGGGAAGGATGTAGGCGCGTGGGTTGCATTTGGAAAACGAGGGCTCAAGAGCCAACTCCGCGAGGCTGGCAAGCGCGCTGCTCGCTTTGCCGTTATTCTAGGAGAAGAAGAATTAGCCGCTGGGACGGCAATGGTGCGGGATATGCAAGCTGGAGACCAGACAAGCGTAGAATTATCTGGTCTGGTGACCTGGTTGAAAGCGCGGTTGTAGCGCCCAGGAACAGGGACATCCCACAATTTCTTTAAGAACGAATGAACGTGAAAACAGTCGGTATCCTCTACAATCCTCATGTTCCGCACGCTCTCTCCTTGGCAGAAGAAATGACTGCCTGGATAGAACGGCGAGAGGGGCAAGCGCAGATATGTACGCCAGCCGATGCCCCCGACGAGCTCTACTGGCAAGAAACCAACCTGTTGGTGACACTGGGTGGCGATGGTTCGATCCTGCGGGCGGCACGAGCGGCAGCCCCTTACGGCACGCCAATCTTGGGAGTCAACCTGGGGCGAGTGGGATTCCTCACCGAGGCCCGGCCAAGGACATGGCGTGACGTCTTGGCCCGAGTGCTGGTCGGCGATTATTGGATTGAGGAACGTATGATGCTGCAAGTAATAGCCCGGCAGGGTGGCGAGGTGACGGCACAAGCCGAAGCACTGAACGATGTCGTAGTGGGACGAGGGGCGCGAGCCCAGGTAGTGCATTTGCACACCGAGGTTGATGGTGGATACCTGGCCACGTACGTCGCCGACGGTCTCATCGTGGCAACGCCAACGGGGAGCACCGCTTATGCGCTGGCAGCCGGAGGGCCAATACTGCCACCGCAATTGCGCAACATACTCTTGGTGCCGGTGTCACCACACCTGAGCATGGAACGCCCCATCGTTCTGTCTGAAGGAGTCACAGTCCGTATCACGGTCACCGGAGGGCGGCCAGCGGTGTTGACGGTGGATGGCAGAGTGCAAGCAGAACTAGAGGACGACGACGAGGTAACGGTAGAGGCCAGCCCACACGCAGCTCGTTTTGCGCGGGTGCAAGAACAAACATATTTTTACAAGACGTTGGTGGCACGGCTGCTGCCAAGAAACCAAGCATCGATCGTCGACTCGAATTTGGAGTAAAGAATATGAGCGAACCGTTGTACTGTGTCAATCATTCCACAACAGAGACCTACTTGCGCTGCAACAGGTGCGGGCAGCCAATCTGCCCCAAGTGTGCGGTACAGACACCGGTCGGCTACCGCTGTCGGGATTGCATCAACGTCCAACAAAAGGTCTTTTACGCCGATTTTCGTCCTGCCGATTACGTGATCGCTGCTATAGTCACGTTGCCCTTGGCATTGATAGCAGGCTGGATTTTGCCGCGCCTGGGTTGGTATACGATCATTTTAGGCCCCATAACTGGCGGGGGCATCGCCGAGGTAGCACGATGGGCCATCCGAAGACGGCGAGGACGGCACACGTGGATAGTGGTGTGTGCGTGCATCGTCGTGGGAGCACTGCCTCAGTTGCTACTGTCGCTTTTGTTTATCGTCGGATCTCCCGAGATGATAGTGAGCGCTTTCGGTAGCATACTGAGGCTGTTGTGGTTTGGTGTCTATTTGGTAACAGCGGCGGGGGCAGCCTATGCCAGACTGCGCCCTGGACGGCGTATGTAGGAGGTAGACGTCGTGCTGACTGAACTGCATATCCGTGATTTTGCGATTATTGATGAATTACAGTTGACCTTTAGCCCTGGCTTTCTGGCACTCACCGGCGAGACCGGCGCGGGCAAGTCCATCATGGTGGACGCGATGGAACTGGTGCTGGGCGGGCGGGCGGACAGCACCATCGTGCGCGCTGGAACCGATCGAGCCATCGTCGAGGCGACCTTTCAGTTGAGCCCCGAGCGACGAGCGGCAGTCGATGCTATGCTGGAACGGGAAGAGTTAGAGGGAGACGATCCTGACCTGTTGCTCCTGGGGCGCGAGGTACGACCCAACGGGCGCAGCGTCTCTCGCGTCAATGGGCGAGCGGTCACATTGGCGCTCTTGCGCGAGATAGCCGAGGGGCTGGTAGACATCCACGGCCAGAGCGAGCATCTCTCGCTGCTGCGGATGCGCGAGCACGTCAATCTGCTGGATCGGTACGCCGAGCTGTGGTCGCCGCGGACGCAGGTGGCAGACCTGGTGAGACAGATTCGAGCGGTGCGGCAGGAACTGGATGACCTGTTACGCAGCGAGCAGGAATTGGCACACCGGGCCGACTTGTTGCAATTCCAGATCGGCGAGATAGAGACAGCAGCCCTTCAACCTGATGAAGATCAAGAGTTGCTGGACGAGCGATTGCGATTGACCAACGCCGAGCAATTGGCCGAACTGGTCGGCGAAGCTCTCTATGCAATCGAGGAGGGAGAAGAAGGTACCCCTGCAGCCCTGGATTTTCTGGGCACCGCATTGCGCGCTCTCGAAGGGTTGGCCCGTGTTGACCCGACGACGGAACCCCAAGTACAAGCTGCCGAAAACATCAACTATCAAGTAGAGGAACTGGTCAGAAACCTGCGCGACTATCAAGAGCAGATCGAGCACAACCCCCGACGCTTGCAAGAGGTAGAAGAGCGGCTGGCATTGATCCGCCAATTGCAACGCAAGTATGGTTCGACGATCCCCGATGTGCTGATCTATGCCGAGAAAGCGGCACAAGAATTGGATACCATCACCCACAGCGAGGAGCGCATCACCGAGTTGCAGGGAGAGGAAAAGGACCTGCTCGTAGAGTTCGGCAAGCTGGCGGTAGAACTCTCTCGAAAACGACGCGCGGCGGCGCAACAGTTGGCGGCAGGCATCGAAAGAGAATTAGAGGACCTGCGGATGGAGGGCGCACAGTTTGGGGTCGATTTCCAGTGGAAAGATGCCCCAGACGGCGTATTGGTGGAGACGATACCGAGTCCATCGAGTGACGAGCTGGCGGAAAGATGCGTCGCTTTCGACACCACCGGGATTGACCGCGTCGAGTTTCTCATCTCTCCCAACCCCGGCGAACCGCTCAAGCCGCTGGCCAAGATCGCTTCCGGCGGCGAGACTTCTCGACTGATGTTGGCGCTCAAGACTGTGCTCTCCAGCGCCGATCAAACGCCGACATTGGTTTTCGACGAGATCGACCAGGGTATCGGCGGGCGCGTGGGCGCGACGGTTGGCGAAAAATTGTGGAGATTGGCAACAGGAACATCGCCAGGCAATTTGAATCACCAGGTGTTGTGCGTCACGCACCTGCCACAGTTGGCCGGTTTCGGGGATACACATTTTCACGTAGAAAAGCACATAGAGCAGACCGAGTCGGGCGAGCGCACTGTGACACGGGTCCGGCACTTGGAGGACGAGGCGCGGGTAGAAGAACTGGCCCAAATGCTCGGCGGTAGTGGTAAAGCCGTTCTACGGAATGCGGAAGAAATCTTGAGACAAGTGACCGAACACAAGCAAACAATTACTGGCGGGAGGGGCTCTGGTCACAGACAATGAGAACCGGCACAAGGTTCAGGCCAAGTACCATCTTTCTTCTCTCACAGGGATTCGTGCTGTTGCCGCAAGCCTTGTCTTTTTTTATCACTGGTTCTTTTCTTATGCAGCATCGCTACCGTTGATTATCCGAGCACCATTCGAGGTAGGATACGTTGGTGTTCCCATTTTCTTTGCACTGTCCGGTTTTCTCATCACCATCAGGTATCGTGATGATCTGCGCCAACGACAAATATCTTATCGCACATACCTGACCAAGCGTTTCATACGTATTTATCCCCTTTATTTTGTCGTGCTCACGGCCTTTGTGATCGCACTGCAAAAACCAGTAGACATGATGCCCAAAAGTGCGCGTGCATTCATCGCTTCCTATACGCTCACCCAGGCGTTTTTTCCGGATTTACTGCTGATCGGCACATCAGTCGGTTGGACACTGACGCTAGAGGCCATCTTTTACCTCCTAGCACCTGGCCTGATCAAATGGCTGGACCGTGGCAACACCTGGCTCAATATCGTATTACGCGCCCTCGTCCTGGGCTTGGCTGCCATTGGGTTGGGATTGATCGTGGCCCGATTGCCGCTTGCCGAATTCGTGTCCAACACGCTCATTGGCGCGCCTGACACGTATATTCTGCACCATAGTATATTCGGCCATTTGCCGAACTTTTTAGTGGGCATGGTGTGCGGATTATTCTTTTTACGCCGCGACTTGTTTCCGCAATTGACTCGTCGCCCTGGTGCGCTCGTTTGGTCCAGCGTCGTGGGTATGGCAGTATCTATTATCATCTTGAACGTTGTCAACAGCGAACTGGGTTCTCCCCTCAATCATACGCTGGTTTTTGGCGTTGCCTTTTTTAGCAGTCTTTTGATCCTGGGCTTGGCCTGTGATCATACTTGCCCCAAACCGACTTTTATCACGCGTGGTCTAAGCTCGCCAGTGATGGTATACCTCGGAGTCATATCCTACGCACTCTATCTCATACAACTAACCGAACCGTGTCAATGGCTCTATTGGATATTGCTGGGTGTAGTATTTGGGATAGAAAATCGGATTGTGCAGGCAATATTATTGTACGTAATAGCAACAGCCTTGGCAGCAGCATTGTACCATCTGGTTGAACGTCCATTGCATCGATGGTTGAATAAACGGCTTGTCAAAACAAAGAGTCAAGGATGATCCCTCAAAAGCTTTCCCTCACCAACTTTATGTGCTACCGTCACACGGAACTGGATTTTGCTGGTATCCACGTGGCGTGCCTGGCAGGCAATAATGGTGCAGGCAAGTCATCACTGCTCGATGCAATCACTTGGACGCTATGGGGCAAGTCGCGGGCCAAACGGGACGACGAACTGATTCATCTTGGCGAGAACGAGATGGCGGTCGAGTTGACGTTTGGGCTGGGAGAGCAGACTTATCGCGTGCTGCGGCGACGCAAGGCAGGCAAACGCGGCAGTACGTTGCTCGAGTTTCAGGTGCATGATGTCCCATCTGATGGAAAGGCAAACAGACGTTGGCGCTCCATTGCCGAAAGTGGTGTCCGGCTCACACAGCAAAAGATCGAGCGCGTCCTGCGGCTCGACTATGACACCTTTGTCAACTCGGCCTTTATTCGCCAGGGCCGGGCCGACGAGTTTACCGTCAAGACCGCTGCCGATCGCAAGCGTGTATTGGGAGAAATCCTGGGGCTTGACCGTTGGACAACCTACGAGGAGCAAGCCAAGGATCGAGTGCGCGCGATTCGGACTGAGGCCGAGGTAATCGAACTACGGCTGCACGAGATTAAGGCCGAACTGTCCCGCCAATCCGAGTACGAGACCGAACTCCAAGCCGCCCAGGATTCTGTGGATGGACTGAGCGCGGCACTCCAGGAAGCCCAATCGGCGTACCAACAGATCGAGACAGCGCGAACCGAACTCGGTTACACAGAAACGCAGGTTGTCGAAATCACCGGGCGAATTGTCCACACAGAGAAGGAACTGGCGGTTTTTTCCGAGGAGCGAGCCGCACGAGAGAAGCGGCTGGTCGAGTACGAAAATTTATTGGCCCAGGCGGACGAGATTGAGACCGGCTACATCGCCTATCAACAAGCCGTCGAACAAGAGCGGGAACTCGGGGCCAAACTGCACCAATCGGTCGAACTGAACGAACGCCGCGTAGCTCTGGAAACTCAACTTGCGGAAGCGCGACACCAGATTGAGACGGAGCGAACGGTGGTTGCGCAACGCATTAGTGAACTAGAGAGCCGCCTGCCCACCGAATCGCTCTTGACCGAGCACAATGAGGTGCAAGCACAGCTCACCCACTTGGCCCAATTGTCGGAAAGTCGAGAAGCAGCACGGGACGATCTGGCAAACATTGCCGAGGAGCAAGCAGCATTGCGCGCGCGTAACGAGGCGCTGCGAACAGAAATGGATGCACTCAAGGAAAAAATCACCCAGTTGGAGCAGGCAGGTGCCGAGTGCCCTCTCTGCGAACAACCTCTCACCGACGAGCACCGGGTGCAATTGCTAAACCAGTTCCAGACTGGAGGGGCAGTCAAGGGAGATACATATCGCGCTAACCTGACCAAGGTAAAAGAACTGACCGAGCGCGTGCGAGCCTTGAAGGAGCAAATTATCCAAAGTGATCAGTTACTGCGCGATGTATCCGCGTTGCAGAGGCGCGGGGCTGCGCTGGCAGAGAGACTAGATCAAGGGCAACAAGCAAATGAGGCATTGGAGGCCGCACGAGCGGAACTGACCCTAGTGGAACAGCGGTTGGCAGCGGACGAGTATGCTCCTGATATACGAACCGCCTTGGCCCAAGTGTTGGAACAAGCGGAAGAGTTGGGCTATGACACGGTGGCCCACGAAGCAGCACGGCAAGCAGTGGCCAATGGACAAGTCTTTGCTGAACGAAAGGCCCAATTGAGCACCGTACAAACGGGAATGAGAGAAGAACAAACAGCGCTCGAACGGCTGGAAGAGGCGGCGCAACGGTCACAAAAGCAAATGGAGACCGAAGTAGCGCGCCGGGTAGAGTTGGAGCAAAAAGTTGTAGAGCTACAGGAACATCTCAAGGATGCGGACACAGTCGAGGCAGAGTTACGACGCATGCGGGGGGAAGAAGCTGCCGCTCGTCAACGGTTAGGCGCTGCACAGCAACGGCTCGAAGCGTGTCGAGCGTTAACGCGACAGCAAACCGACAAGCTTCAGCGGCGGGACGAGTTGGCTGCCGAAAAATCAATCTATGATGAATTACGGACAGCTTTTGGCGTCAAGGGCGTGCCGGCAATGATCATCGAAGCCGCAGTGCCGGAAATCGAGACCGAGGCCAACCGGCTCTTGGCACAGATGACGGGCGGTCGTATGCACGTGCGCTTTGACACACAACGAGAGACACTCGCAGGCCAAGTACGGGAGGCGCTAGAAATCAAGATCGCCGACGAATTGGGCACGCGGGAATATTCTCTCTATTCGGGGGGCGAGGCATTTCGGGTCAATTTTGCCATTCGGATCGCGCTATCAAAACTCTTGGCGCGACGAGCCGGGGCACAGTTACAGACGTTGGTGATTGATGAGGGATTTGGCACGCAGGACGCGCAGGGTCGCGAGCGGCTGGTCGAGGCGATCAATGCCATTCGAGACGATTTCGAGCGCGTGTTGGTAATCACGCACATTGACGAGTTAAAGGATGCTTTTCCCGTGCGCATCCAAGTGACCAAGACGCCAGGTGGTTCAGCGATAAACGTGGTATAAAGACGTCGCGTCCATTTATGGTGACGCGGGACCACTCACCACGTTCGATCTGCCAATTTCTCTTGTCGTTTCTTGGCGCGGTGCCTTCCCCAAGTGGTGCGGAAATCGTCTACTTGGCGCGAGAGCGCCATCCAATCATCGACCAAAAAGACGAATCCTGGGGTGTCGGATGACAAGAGGTAATTACTGAACCACAAGCGCAGCCAAGCTTTACGGATCGGGTATTTGGATACCTTTATCACCAGCGCAGTTTGTCCCCAGTAGGGGCTTAACCAATTCCGGCGAGCCGATTTCTCTTTGGATGGGTCGAAAACTTGGGAAAAGGGTCGCGGGAGCACTTCTTTGATCCGTCCGTAAGAGATGACAAGTGGATAGAGGGGAGTCTGGATACGCAGGTGGTTGGCCCGACATTGCACCCAGGCTCTGCTGCGGGAGAGGAACGTAAATACCAGGAGAAAGAGCGCAATGAGGGCTGGGATAAAGGCCAGGGCGCGATACAGATCGTTGGTGATTGAAAGAAGAGGCGCAAACCACCAGAGTGCAATTGAAGCTGGTATAATCAGGATACTGGGAAAGGCCCAACGCTTCCACATGCGTTCATAGATCACAAGGCGAAAACGCTCCCCGCTTTTACGTCTTTTTTTTGCCATTTTTATTTCCTCTTGAGCAGATAAACGTGGATGATCTAATATTTCTTGAGCGAATAGTATACCACCTGGAAGAGAGATAAGCAAGTAAAGTCCTGGCGTTTGATATGCATCAAAATGAAAAATGAGAAATGAGTGATTTGCCGGTTGGTGTATTGAGTGTTGTAACAGTGCTCGCTCTGGGCACAATTGGTGCTGGCCTAACCATAGTCGCCAAGAAAAGGCGACGCTGGATTCAGGCACGGGAGGAGCAAGCCCGGCAGGCATATCGTGGCCGGCTGCTATCCAGCCTGGAGACGCTCGACCTGGCGCTGACGGGTATCAACACGGCAGCATATCGGGGAAGCGAGCATCTGGCACAAGAACGAGTCGGTGGGTTGGCACGGGCCATCACTGCCGCGAACTGGAGCGGGGATAGTGAACTGCGCCAGTTGGTGAGCGTCATGGTCACGCACTCGGACGCCCTGATCACGGCTGGAAGAGACGGGCTGGAAGATAAAGACCTCGATTTGTTAGCGGACCGGATCAGTGAGACACAACGAGATGTGTATCGCCGGATGGAGGTACTGCTGGATCAGGCGTTCGATTAACCCCGTTCCTCAAACATCGTGTCCAGCCGATGCGCTGATTCTGGGTCTTCTTGTATCTCAATTCGTGGTTTGGGTTCCGGCGGCTGAACTGTCAGTTTGGTGCGCACTCGATGTATCTCGCTCGCCAGCAGCGTGGCTAGATCCTCCCATTGTTGCAACCGCCGCTCTCCCTCGCTGGCAGCCCGAATCAAACGTATCACGGCTTGGGCTGGATCAGGCTGAGTCGCTAACCAGTCGGCTGCTCGACGGTGCTCCGCATTGAGTGGATCAAAGTCCAGGTGGATAGTCGTCATCTTGTTGACTACTTTTCAAAGGTCGCCGGTCGCTGGCCAAAGCGATAAAATCCTTCAGCATTGGCCCAAAACGCATTGTCGAGCAAGCGCGCGTGAGGATATACGGCGTGAATCACATCGTACAAATGCGGCCCGCCCCCCCCACTCACCAGAATCATGTCCAAATTGACAGCCGCTCCCCACAAATCGCGGGCGCGGGCAATGATGGCCGTTCGAATATCGGTGATGGCAGGCTTGATCAGTTTTTCTAGAGAGATCGGTTTCCCACGCACCCGTACCTCTTTTGTCTGTATTGCCCGATCCACTTCGTAGGGCATCAATTCTAGCATGTGCAGATCAGCCAATGCTTGTCGCACTTGATTGATCACCTTGCTCCACCCAATGTGGATAGACCCACTTAATCGCTGTACGTAGCGCAGTTCATCCGCGACGACAAAGTCGGTGGTAAAGGTGCCTATGTCGATGATGCCTATACGTCCCTTTTCAACATCGTTGTTGTCCATCTTGCCCCGCTCGTTCAACAATTCCCGGAACAAGGAACCAAAGGGCTGAGGTGCGACGAACACGGATTCGACCGCAATCTTTTTCACGCCATCAGTGGTGATCCGGTAGCCCCCCTCGAATGATTTGATGACTTCGGGGCGGTCGTTAAAGAAATCAACCGGCAACCCAGTGACCACTTTGATGTGTTCAGCGGTGGGCATAAATCTAGTCAGTTCAACCAGTGCCGCGACGAATAGCATTTTGTAAGTATCATCGTGGACCCGGCTGCGGTCAAAGATAGCGGACTGAATCCGGCTCTGGAGTACGGCTTGCTCTCCATAAAAGAAACGCCAATTGCCATATTTGACCACTCGTTCTTCCCCACCACGGATCAGATCAGTGGCAAAGCGAATGTCCTCGGCAGTGCCGATCACACTGGGGAACGAAAAATGCAGATCGTCGGGGCCGACACCCTTGGTATAACCATACCCAATGTCAATTGAGAGTATCATCGCCGTTCTCCTTGATTTAGATGTTGATGGAGCCGCAGACGCAGTTTGTTTCACCAATTCAACTTTTTCAACTCGATCCTCTGATGGCGCATCCGCAGCAAGCTGAACATCAAGCTTTTCTATTTTCGGTGATATGGTTGGCTCTGGTGCCACTGGCTCCATCACAGTCTCTGCCGCCTCTATCCCGTTCATATGCTCCAAAGAGGATTGGAGAGGCAATACTGGCACACGCGGAGTCGCTTTCCAGATAGGGATATATTGCCAATAGTATGGCCCCTGCTCACACGACAGAGCGTTTATTTGTTCCTCGGCCAGACGAGCGCCCAAGTCTACTTCTATCTCCTGACTATCTCGCTGATAATGGTAGACTCGAAAAGCGCAATGCCCATCGCCAAGAATCCACCGGTAATCGTCCTTACGCGCCGCCAAACCCGACCGGTGTGCCAATATTTCGTCCAGTTGTGCTGCCAGCCTGGCAAGTCTCTCGTCATAAAAAAGGTAATGACTTGGCTGTCCATCAGTACCGGCAGTATTTGCTCGATCTATTGTAGGTAACAGTGCACCTTTGGCCATCAATGGATAGTTGCGCGCCAAAAGAGACCCTGGAACCAGTGCTACCGGACTTGGCCTTTCAATATTGTCACTTTGGCTGCGGGGGAGCCATGGCCATGGTTCTGCTTTACGGAATCCGGCATTTCCGGCCATCACTACTTGATAGAGTACGTCGTCATTTCCTACAAAGAGCGCACCCTCTGGCAGTGTCTCTGTCCGGACAGTTTTATTGTTCTCATTCATACTCGTAGGTGTGTTGGATAAGACTGTAATAAAATAAGTATACCACGAATTACGGCGAGAGAAAGTTTTCCCCAATCAGGCGTTCAAAGCGGAATGAGAGCGAAAATTCAACAGCCCGGTGGTTCTCAGCTAATATCCTTTCTCAGGATCGCAAATGTTCTCAAGAGATTCGCCCGCCACATACCGTTTTAGATTACCACAAAAGATGTCCACCATCCTGTCTCCGATATAAGGGGACGAATGGCTATCATGAGGGACAATGAACACATTCTCCATATCCCATAGTGCATGGGTCTCTGGCAAAGGTTCTTGAACAAAAGCATCCAAATATGCGCCAGCGATCCGCTTTTCCTTCAAGGCATTGATCATGATTGGTTCATCGATCACCTTTCCTCTGCCTATATTGATAAAGTATGCAGACCCCTTCATTGCCCTGAACTCGATCTCTCCCAGCAGGTTTTCTGTCTCGGAAGTATGAGGCAGGGCGAGCACAACATAATCGGCTTGAGGTATGTGTTTGACGAGTTCACTCACAGGAAAAATCGTATCCAAGTTCTCAACTGGTTCAATTCTCCGCTTGGTGCCGATAACCCGCATGTCAAATGCTTTGCATAGCTGCGCCACCCTCTTGCCAATTTTTCCCAGCCCAATGATAAGAACAGTTCTACCACACAGTTCATCATTCTTGATCCGGTTCCATTCACGATTCTTCTGATCGATCTTGCGCTGCTTGAAGCATTTGGCGTGATCCAGCATAGCGGCTATGACACTCTCGGCAATAGGGACAGTGTGTAGTCCAGGCGCATTTGTGAGCGTCACGGTTCCTTTCAGAATTTGGTGAGTTATGTTATCACTAAAGCCGGTACTACAAAGTTGCACCCATTCGAGGCTGGGCGTAAAGAACTTGCTATAATCCTCCCAGTCCAGTTCACCAGAATAGTGCACTCGGTTCCCCCCTTCTGCAAGCAGCACTTGGATGCCTTGCACATCGCTCACCTTGTGAGCCGGAATCTCAACAAGCTCAATATCCGAGGAGATTGAGAGAATCTGTTCCTTGTGCTTTCCCTAAAGCCAGTTTCCATCCGATCGAAGGAAATGGTAACCTCTTGGAATCCCACTCACAGCAACCTTGATTATTCTGTCATTCTTCAATTAAACTACTCCCTTTTGATGCCACATGTCTGTTGATGAACATTTTTTCAACCGCGCACACAATATGGCTCAGTATATTGGACCTCGTCACGAAAGTCAACACATACGACGAGGCATTTTGCCCTACATTACCAATGATGGTACAATATCGAACAAGTCAAATAGCCGGGAAAGGAGCATAACTGTGTCCGATTTATTTCGTCTTTGTTGGAACGCGTTCTTCCTGAGCGAAACCCCCTACGCTGAAACACGTGAAAGTCCGAACTCGGTACTGCGCGGCCTGGGGACCATCATCTTGGTCGCCTTGGTCGTCGCGCTGGTTGGGCTGGTGGGGACAACGCTGGAATGGGCAAGCACGCCCAATATGAACGAGGTCCAAGCGACCGTTTTGGAGAACCTCCAAAACCTGCCCTGGTACCAAATGCTGGACCACCGCACCGGGTTCAGCGAGGAGTTTTCTCGCTGGTACAATCTGGGATGGCGCGTCTTTCCATACCTATTCGGCGCGCCGAACGTTGGCATCGCAGCATCGCAGATCATTCTCTTGCCATTGCGCTTGACGCTTGCGTGGATTCTGTACGGCTTGGTATCCTACCTCTGTGCGCGATTGTTGGGTGGTCAGGGAAGCCTAGGGCAGACACTGGGATGTACGGCGCTGGCCGTCGCACCCCAGTTGCTGAACGTGCTCACAATCTTTCCTTACCTCATCGTTGGGGGCATCGTGGGCACATGGACGCTGCTCTGCCGCTACGTCGCCCTGAAAACGTGTCACCGGCTCACCTGGGGTCGGGCCTTGGCAGCGACACTGTTGCCATACATCGTATACATTGTGACGATCTCACTCTTTGCTTGTATGGGCGGTATGGTGTTCAGCTATCTGGTTTCCGAAGGAGTTTTGCAATGAAAAAGCTACTTGAACTCGCAGGGAACGTATTGCTGTTCAAACATGAAGCGTACGCACAACACGCCGATAGCGCTGACGTGCTGAAACGTGGGCTGGCGTTGCTAGTGGTCATGACATTGATAGCAGGCTCTCTCTCATTTATCATCAATATCTTTAACAATCTCCGGCCAATGAGCATCGCAGAGCAACGGCAAGAAATGGAACAGGTCATCCAGGAATTCACCGCATCACTCCATGCATCGCCCCAGTACTCGAACCTGCCACCTGAATTCGAGACACAAATGGTTGCCTACATGCGATCTGGAATGGAAATAGGGCTCGGCATCGAGGCAATCCCAACCCGGCTACCCAAGCCTATGGGAGGCGTTCTGACAAGCCTAGGCGCTTTCTTATCGCTGCCCTTTACTCGGATGGCAAGTTGGATCGGATATACGATCTGGGTCTTGCTGATCGCCAAACTGTTGGGAGGTCGGGCAACAGTGTCGCAAACGCTAGGAGCCACCGCTCTCTATGCTGTACCACACGTCTTGGATATCCTTGGAAGCGTGCGCTGCCTTGGAGGATTGCTCGGATTGGTGGCGACAGTGTGGGGCATCGCCATCTATGTCAAAGCCCTGGCAGTCGCCAACGACTTTGATATTGGTCGGGCCGTAATTGCAACTGTGGTGCCTACACTGGTCGGTGGAGCATTGACGATGCTAGGTGCACTAATGTTCTTCATCTTGATATTAGCAAGTGGATAGGCTCGTGGCAAACGCGTCGTGGACGTATCAAATTGGATAACCGGCCCGCTTGTGGTATAATCTGGCTCATACCATGGGCAGGAGGAAACTTTGAAACCACCAGTCGATCCCGTTCTCATTCAAATTGCACCAGGTTTTGGCATTCATTGGTACGGCATCCTGATCGTCACCGGCATCATGTTGGGTACTGTCTACGCATCCTGGCGAGCCAAACAAGATGGCGAAAACCCCGACCATGCATGGAACGGACTTATGGTTGCCATCATCTTGGGCATCATCGGCGCCCGACTTTACCACGTTTTTTCTGATCCAACAGGCGGAATGGTGGGCTGGAGCTACTATCGCCAACATCCAATGGAAATCCTGCAAATTCAAAAAGGCGGTCTGGGCATCTATGGAGCCATCATCGGGGGCGTACTGGGGGTAGTCATATTCGCGTGGCGCGCTAAATTGCGCCCGTTGCAGTGGCTCGACTATGGGGCACCAGGACTGGCGCTAGGTCAAGTCATTGGGCGTTGGGGAAATTTTGTCAACCAAGAACTGTATGGCCCTCCTACTAACTCATCCTGGGGTCTGATCATTGATCCTGCACACCGCATCGCCCCTTACAACGATCTCACCGTTTATCCACCAGACACCCTCTTCCATCCCACATTCCTTTACGAGTCATTGTGGTGTTTGGTACTGTTCATCACCCTGGCATTGATCGCACACAAGCTCAAGGATCGATTATTGGAAGGGGACATGATCCTGTGCTATATCATTGGCTACCCCCTAGGTCGTTTTTTCATCGAGTATTTTCGCCCAGATGCCTGGATGATTGGTCCCATCGCCGCCGCGCAATTATTCGCCCTCATCTGTATGACCGGTGGAATCGCAACACTTGTCGTGCGCCACGTCAGAGCCCGCGGAAAGAGTGCGAAACCAATTGCAGTTGAACCAGAATCAGATACAGAGTATGAGCCTGAGAACTAGTTGATTTGCTACACCAGATGCCGGGTTCTCTTTGCTCCATAGAGGAATAGTCAATGACACAAGGAGCAGATCTCTATCGCCTGCAAGATCTGGACAGCGAAGGAGACGCAAAACAGAGTCGCTTGACAGAGATAAAGGCCGCGTTGGGGGAAAGCAAAACCCTGAAACAAGCACGCCTGGCAGTAGAGAATGCCCAAACACTGGTCCGAAAATGGACGGTACAACAGCGCGACCTAGAATTGGAAGCCCAAGGTGTCTCGGACAAAACCTCTCGTTCTGAGCAACGGCTCTATAGCGGCGCTGTCAAGAACCCCAAAGAATTGGCAGATCTGCAAGCAGAGGTTGCCTCGCTCCAACGGAGGGGGGGGAAACTGGAAGATGATTTGCTCGAGATTATGATCGAGCGGGAAGAAGCTGAGGCCACACAAATCCAGGCTCAACAACACCTTGATGAAACACAAGCCCACTGGTCACTTGGACAAGCAGATCTAATGGCCGAGCAGGAAGAATTACAAAAGACATTGTCAGAGACCAAGCAAGCGCGGTTGAATCTGATGCCCAGCATTGAGGCCGATGATTTATCCACCTACCAGCACCTGCGGCGTATGAAAGGCGGACTGGCCGTAACCCAGATGACCGGAGAATCATGTGGTGCATGTGGCATGGCTGTATCGCCAAAATTGAAATGGCAATTACGACAGGAGGGACGGGTTTACTGCAGTAACTGTGAACGCATCATTGTGCGCATATGACAGTAAAAGCGCCGCGGCCTCCCCATCGATGAGGAGGCCGCGGCTAGCGAAAGGAGGGTAACCACAAACAACCTTTGATGTGGTATTTGGAGGGCGGGCAACCCATCCCCACATCAATCTTATTCTAGCGCACAAGTGGTCCTGCGTCAATAGTACTTGTGTACCAATACAGTTGACATTCACACCAAACTAGCTATTATAGAAGAACGGTCTCAGTAACGGTCCTATCTATCTGATCCTCGAAAACGGAGGTAGAGTTGTGAAAGAGCAAATCTTGCTCATTGAAGATGATGAAGCTTTATCGCGTATGATGCGTCTCCAACTGGAGCATGCGGGGTACCAAGTCACAGCATGCCAAACTGGAACGAGCGGACTAGAAGCAGCCCGCGAGTCGGAGCCAGATGTAATTTTGCTCGACATTCTCCTACCTGATATGGATGGTTGGGTCGTCTGCGAAGGATTGAAGAAAATCAGCGATGCCCCGATTATCTTTTCGACTGCGTTAGGGTCCGAACGAGACGTTATTCGAGGACTCGAGCTGGGCGCTGATGACTATATGATCAAGCCCTTTAGCTACAAAGAACTTTTAGCCCGCGTCAAGGCCGCTTTGCACCGAGCCCAACGCACTGCTTCTCGGGGAACAACTTATGAGAATGGGCCACTCTCTGTAGATCTGGAAAAACACATTGTCAAGGTAAACGAAGAGCATATCATTCTCACACCTCTGGAATACAAACTGCTGGCAGCCTTGGTTGAGGAAGCTGGAAATGTGGTACCGCACGAGGCACTCTTGCGTCAAGTATGGGGACAGCAACACGAAAATCAACGCCAGTACTTGAAATTGTACATTTGGTACCTACGCCAAAAAATCGAGGCAGACCCATCAAAGCCGAAACTCATCCTTACTGAACGAGGAATCGGTTATCGGCTGCTTGCCAGCCAAAAATAGCAACGGAACACGACATTTCCAAGGACAGATTATGCTTTACGCCATCTGCTCCGTTATGCACCATCTGCCCGAGTCAACTCAAGCGCCACCTTGGCGATTTGATTTTGTATCCGCATTGATCGGTGTAATAGGTACCCTCATACTGGTTGGGTTGATCTACTATTTTCGTGACAAGTTGAGCCAAGGTCGGGAAAATATCACGGGGTCACTGACCCAATTCTCGCAAGGTCTGCAGGCCAACACCGATGATCGCTACCGTGCACTGGTCGTTACACAAGCACGCTCTCTTAGCACATTAGCGCACGTTGCTCCATTAAATGTCGTCTTTGTAGAGCCTGAACTGATCGTCCCGATTTCTTCGATTCAATCCCCTTCAGATACTGATGCGCAGACTACCGGTCCTTATGTCTTGCCGTGGGGTCAGATAGTGGGTGAACATCCCAAACTGGTAATTCTGGGCGCTCCAGGAACGGGAAAGACTGTGCTTTTGGCCCGCATTGCCATTGTGTGTGCTCGCGCAATAGAAAAAAGCAGCGAGACTAGAACGGTACCGGAATCCATTCTAGGCCGATTACCTATCTATGTACCGCTCTCAGCAATGAACTGGGATGAACCTGACCAAGATGAACCTGATGGAGAAGGCAAAACAGACAAACAGGAAAGCAAAGTAGATAAACTAATCGACACAGCAATAACTGCCGTTACAGGCAATAAAGGAATGGCGAACGTTCTCTACGAGTACCTAAAGGCTGGACGGGCCACCATACTCGTAGATGGGTGGGATGAATTGCTACCATCGCAGCAACAGCGTGCAACCGCATGGATATCTGAACTGACCAATGACCTGTCGGGCAACTTGTGGTTAGTCAGCGCAGAGCCGCGAGGGTATGCGCCCCTAATTGAAGCCGGTTTCATCTCTCTAAAACTAAAGGCGTGGAACACCACACAAATTGAAGCATTCACACAGCAATGGTTAGCAGCCTGCCCCCCAACTGATGCCGATGGCGCAGAGTCTGGCGTTGCTCTCCGCCAGTTAACGGCTGCACTCCAATATGCCGCGCGAGCAGGGGCTCCTCCATTAGAATTGGCATTGCAAGCGTTTGTATATCTCTCGGACGGACAAATGCCAGCCAAACGGGCATCGTTGTTCGACCAGGTGCTGGACTTGTTGCTACGACAGGAAAAAGAAGAAAATCTCTGGCTATCGACAGCTTGCCGTGCAACATTGGAACAGATCGCATCAGACTTGCAGCAAAACGAGCGTACCACTATCAGCCGAGAGGAGATTGACGCCGCTATCGAGTCTACGCTTTCTTTGTCCGAGGAACTTTCTGCACGCGCAAGCGCCCAGGTCTTTCGTACCATAACTGGTGAACAAGGGTTGCTTCGCTCGACACTTTCCAATCACTATTCCTTCACCCATCCACTCTGGCAGGCGTATCTGGCAACACGTCAACTGATCACCCTTGATTCGATTGATCTTACCGAACGACTAGACGACCACCACTGGGCCGAGGTGTCACGCTTTTACATCGAAATCGGTGACGCGGAATCCCTGGTGACCGCCTGGCTACGTCGTCCAGATGACATATTCTGCACGCGCCTTCGGACCCTTGGTTCTTGGATCAAGGTGGCCCCAGAGAATGCAAGCTGGCGTGATGGAGCAATGGCAATGTTGGCCCGCAGATTTATGCAATCCAAGCATCCGGCACAGATCCAGCGAGGATTGGCAGAATCACTGGCAGCAACCAACATGTCGGGCGTCACCTACCTTTTCAAACAAGCGCTCCGACATCCAGATGCCGGAATGCGTCAGGCTGCTGCTATAGGATTGACCAAAACAGCAAACGACTCGGACTTGCCTGCACTGGAAGCAGCACTGGCAGACAATGATCCTGCTGTGCCAGAAATCATTATCCGTGGCCTCGCACGTCTAGGCACCGACGCAGCAACACGATTGCTGGCCCGAGTATTCCTAGAAGGAGACGAAGCGATCAGCACCGTAGCTGCCGAGGCTCTGGCCCAATGCGGAAAAGAGGGTGTAGATTTCTTGTATGAAGCGATCGAATCTGAGGATACAATAACCCGTCGGGCGACCGTATTTGGATTGGCGAAAATTGGGGCGCGAGATCTGTTAGAAAAAGTGGCACGGGATGACGAGCAGTGGATTGTGCGTTCGGCTGCCGTGACAGCAATGGAAAAGTTAGCAGAACAGGAAAAAATCTCTGGTATTGTGCCTCCACCAAAAACCGAACAATTGCCGTGGCTCATCTCGTGGGCAGCATCCAAGGGTGAGGGAGTTGGATTGGGTAACGCGGCACGCCGGATGGTCTTGCGTGCCCTGATCGAAGGGGATGCATCGACCCGATTGGCAGCGGCAGAAACGTTATCAGAAGTAGGGCGGCCGGATGACATCGAGCTACTAAAAAGAGCCTTGACCATTCCCGACCCGGACGTCGCCAATGCGGCGTTGGAGGCATTAATCGGGATCAGCGAGCGGTATGCGCTGAGGATTGAGTAGACAGACAAAAAACAGGTGATGTTGGCGCTACTCTGCACCCAATAGAGCAAAAACAGCTTTAGCAGAAACACCTCGTACGCGCACCCGTTTCTGGCGGGAAGTATGACCACTGAGAATCTCGACTGCCGAGGGCGAAACCCCCAACTGCCTAGCCAAGAATATCTGCAACGCTCGATTAGCCTTGCCTCTCTCAGGTGGAGCCGTCAACCGTATCTTGAGCGCGTCGTCGAATAGTCCGATAATCTGTTCCTGCCTGCTCTTGGGAACTATACGCACTCGAAAGGTACAGCCTTCTTTTTCCTCCATTACCGACAGCGCCACGTTACCCCCCGCGATAAAACAGTAGCAAAATCGACGTCAGCAATTGTTCCACGAGCCAAAGAATGAGCAGAGCCACCATAGGCGTAAAGTCCAGGCCACCCTGGGGCAGAATATAGCGACGCAATGGAGCCAACACCGGCTCAGTGATTTGGAACACGAAACGCGTCACCGGATGATGGTCGAGGCTGACATTGAGCCAAGACAAGAGCACACGAACAATAAAAGCAAGAGAGTAAAGCTTAAAGAACCAAGCAACCAATTGCAATAGAAAAACAGCCATGTGAACCTCCATCCATACAACCGTACGCCGAAAATGGCGCGCCAATCGTTAGGATAACTGCGCACCAAAAATGGTGCGTCAATCGTCAGTACAATCGCGCGCCAAAAATAGCGCGTCAATCATCAGTACAATCGCGCGCCAAAAATGGCGCGCCCAATGCGCACCATCGTTGCTCCCTCCTCAATCGCAACCTCAAAATCACCGGTCATACCCATCGAAAGATGACGCCAGTCAGAGGCGGGAAAACGCTCTCGCAGCGCATCCAGCAAGGCACGCAGACGAATAAACACCAGCCGCACCGTCTCTGGGTCAGCGACAAAGGGGGCCATCGTCATCAAGCCCTGCACTTTAAGACCCGGCAGCGCCGCAATCTCCCCGACAGTGGTGAAAAAAGCTTCTCGCTGCGCTTTATCATGCTCCCAGTCCTGAAGAGAGAAGCCAAACTTGCTTTCCTCACCAGAGACGTTACACTCTAGCAGTACGGACAACGTCCGTCCGGAATCCTGTGCAAAGCGGCTCAGTCGCTGCGCAATCTTGAGCCGCCCCACCGAGTGGATACAGTCAAAATGTGCCACGGTCGCTTGGGCCTTGCGGCTCTGCACGTGACCGACCATGTGCCAGATCGGTTGGGAATCAGGAACGGTAGTACGAAAGGCGGAAATCTTGGTACTCCCCTCCTGGACGCGATTTTCACCAAAATGGCGCAGGCCAGCTTGATATGCGGCAACAACTGTCTCAGCTGGATGTGTCTTGGTCACGGCGATCAGTGTGACCTCGGAGGGATCCCGCCCAGCCCGCAGTGCAGCCTCTGCGATCCGCGCTTGCACTCGCGCCAGATTATGTGCGATATTCGTCATTCCAACAACTCCATCACGATGCCAAAACGCCCAGTCTGTCCATGTTCGGCTCGGTGCGAAAAGAACTCATCCATGCGGCACGCAGTACAGAGACACGCATTCTCAATCCGCTCCACACCAGCGGCATCAAGTTGAGCCTGTACCGCAGCGGGCAAATCAAGATGAATTTGTCCATTGACACGATGTACTATGTCGGCTCCGGCCGGGCACGCGACCTTTACCGCATCCACCACTTCTGGTCCTACCTCGTAGCAGCAAGGGCCGATGGTCGGACCGATGCCGGCCCACACATCAGCCAGATCGCAGTCCAATCGCTCCACCATCGTCCGAACCGTAGCCTCGGCGCTGCCAGCCACCACACCGCGCCATCCGGCGTGAGCCATCCCGATCACGCGCTGTACAGGATCAAAGAATAGCACCGACGCACAGTCACCAAAGCGCATCAACAGCGGCACCGACGGCACAGCGGTCACCAGGGCATCAGTTTCCGGTTGGACACTACCCAGGTGAGCTTGTTCGACCACTCCCACACGTGCGCCATGCACTTGGTATGGGCTCACAACTTTCTCGAGACTTGTTCCCAACAGTCCTAACGCACGCCGATGATTCTCTTTCACTGCCGACAGGTCGTCACCAACAGTGTGTCCCAGGTTGAGCGAGGCATAAGGCCCCTCGCTCACACCGCCGATACGAGTCAAAATCGCATGGTTCAGCCCCGCGATTTCGTTCAACTCTTGAAAACGATACAGCACAATGCCGTCTATACACTCTCGTATCATTGTCATTGTAAAGGATTATGACCACCCAAACCGTTTATGGAACGACTCGCGCATCTCTTCCATTGATTCTTGAACAATAGGGTAAGCCAACCAAACCGTTGCCAAGCCAAAGAGCGCGCCTGTGACCACCCGCATTGTTGGTGTAGTCTCGTGAGGCGTAATTGGAGCACTAGACCAGAACAGAGGCACAATATAAGATACGAACTGATACCCCCCATCCAGCAGCATCGGCAGTATGCCCAAGCCGATGTAAGCCCACCATGGAAGTGATGATATCTTCCAGAACCGGCGCAAAAATCCAAAAGCTAATCCGGCGAGCAGAATCACGCCATAGATAGCCACGTCACGTTGGCAAAGCCCCACCTTGTAGCCGATCGCGTCGTTGCCAACAAAGGCGCGCGTTGCCGTCCCAAGCCCAATACTGGTCTCTAACCGTTCCATCAACTCTTTAGCCGCATAGGTCCACTGTGGGCCAAACAAAAAGAAGGACCGCTGAGGTAACTGGTGACACAATGGTCGGTAAATGGTATAGATGATCTTTGCCAGCCATTGAGCATTCAAGTGCATCAACATTGGAGCAAAGGTAGGAAGACCCACGTAGAAAAAAGCAAAGGCGTTAAAAACAGCCAACCAATGTTTAGAAAACCAAAAAGCAAGTCGATCTACTACAACAATAGCTCGTCCCCCGGGGCGATTCGTAGCACGCCGCTCCGCCTGGCGACGTTCCACCTCGGCCAGCACCTCTGCAGTCGTCATTTCTGCAGGCACAACATCAATCTCTGATGAATTGGTTCGCTCAATTTCGTTTGATTTGTCCATTTGATGTTCGATTATAACACAAACAATCTATCCGACAATGCTTTGATGTTATTGAATAGCAACAAAACTGTAACCATCATTTTGCCAGAATAGGGCATACTTGTAGAAAGATCAAATCAAGAAATTAATATGGACTGGAATTTGTAATGCCAAAAACTCGATCTCAAGAAACACGCGACAAACTAATAATTTTGTCTATTGAAGACGATTACGAGTACGCCTATCTGTTGCGCGAGATGTTGACCATTGCACGGGATGCCCCATTCGAGTTGGTGCACGCTGACCAACTCGCAACCGGACAAAAGCGACTGGAAACCGAGACATTTGATCTCATCCTGTTAGATCTCTCACTACCAGATAGTTGGGGATTTGACACCTTTGCCAGTGTTCACAATCAAGCGCCAGATGTGCCAATCATAATATTGAGCAGCCTCAGTGACAAAAAGCTGGCAATGCGGGCAGTGCAAAAGGGTGCTCTGGATTATCTGGTCAAGGGACAGGTAGATGCGAACCGCCTAAGGCGAGCCATACACCATGCAGTCGAGCAGAATCAAACAAAAGAGACATCATAAAAACAAGAGTTGATCAGCAAATGGAAGCATACGAGTACACTTTTGTTCGAAATCAAATATCAAATCTGACCGGTATAGATCTGACTGGTTATCCAGGTCTGCAAGTGCAACGGCGACTTGGAACCTACCTGGTGCAATCAGGTCACGCCAACTGGCCCCAATTTTTCCGCGCCATCTCGCATGATGCAGCAGAATTGAATAAATTCCAAGATTACCTAACCAGCAACGTCTCATCTTTTTTCCAAAATGCACAAAAATTTGATCGCTTGCAAAAAATCGTTCTACCGGAACTGATGCATAGGCGACCTAAATTGTATGTATGGAGTATAGGATGCTCACACGGTCACGACCTTTATTCACTGGCTATTACCCTGGCTGAAGCTAGTGGCTTTTACCACCAACATTACATCCTGGCTACCAACACCGACCGATCCGCAATAGAGTGGACACGAGCTGGTGGTCCCTATTCTACCGAAGAAGTTGCACAAATACCCTTCCAGTTGCTCAACTATTACTTTGTCCGCAACTTTACCGATAATCATAACATTGGTTACTATATCATTGAGAGGCTACGGCGCAAGATTGCCTTCCACCACCAAGACCCCTTGAAAACCTCCTTCAAAGACAAGTTCGATCTAATCGCTTGTCACAACACAGAAACCTACGAGTCCAAAGATCACCTATACATATGTCTCCGCGATGCATTGCGCCCTGGTGGTGTGCTCTTTGTGGATGACCCACTAGTCGCGTCGCAGGCATCCGACCTGGGGTTTGAAACAACAAGCACCTCGTTCTACCGGCGCAAATAACAAGGTCCCATCCTCTGTTGCCAAAAGATGGGACCTCAACAACTATAGAACTGAATGCCTTGTGCACGAATGGCTCAAGCATCCACACACAAATGGATGTTACCCGAGTTTCTCCTTGAGAGCCGCCGTGAGAGCAGGTACTACTTTGAACAAGTCGCCAACGATACCATAATGCGCCAGCTTGAAAATCGGGGCCTCGGGGTCCTTGTTAATGGCAACGATGACCTTACTCGTGCGCATACCGGCCTGGTGTTGAATCGCACCCGAGATACCGGCGGCGATGTAAAGGTCTGGACTGACCGTCTTGCCGGTCTGGCCCACCTGGTACTCGTAGGGAATCCAACCGGCGTCCACAGCAGCTCGGGAGGCCCCCATAGCAGCACCCAACACCTGTGACAACTCTTGTACAGGTGCAAACCCATCTTCGTCGCCAACACCACGGCCAGCAGAGACGATAATACCGGCATCCGTCAGACTGACGCCGCCTTCGGTCGCCTCAAATCCCGTCACCTTGACCGTGATGGCATCCTCGGCCAGGGCCGGTTCTACGCGGACCACCTCACCACTTCGGGCGTCGTCGGGTTCCGGCTTGGGGAAGGCGCGCACGCGAGTGCTAAAGATTTGCGGTCGCCGCTCCGGGATGACGCACTTGGAAAGCAACTTGCCCGCATAGATGGGGCGCGTGGCGACCAGTTGACCATCCTCCAGATCAATCGTGGTGCAATCGGCAATGCAGCCGGTGTCCAATTCCACTGCCAGCGTCGGTCCCAACTCGCGCCCTCGGAACGTCGCACCAATGAGAACGACAGCGGCATCAGCCTCACGAACTACTTGGGCCAGCAGAGCAGCTTGCGGCTCAAGACGAAAGCCAGCTAGTGTTGCATCCTCGGCCAGGAGCACCTTGTCGGCACCATAAGAAATGGCCTGTTGCGCCAAAGGCTCTACGCCTTCTCCACCAAAAACACAGGCGGTCACACTGCCGCCCAATTCATCCGCCAATCGGCGAGCCGTACCAACAGCCTCCCAGGAAGCGCCTGCGGGTTGACCCTCGAACTGTTCTACCCAGACAAAAATATTACTAGTCATTGCATCGCCTCCTATATCACCTTTTCGGCCAGTAGTTTGTCGACCAGGATGGCAGCCGATTCCTCGACCGTCTCAGCCTCAATAATCTCGGCCTCACCCTCGCGCATTGGCGGTGCAAAAACATTGGGCCACCGCACGCCGGAACCGGCTGCGCCCACCTTGTCGGCCTCTGCACCAACGTCGTCCAGTGACCAGAGCGGGTACTCCATCTTGGCCGCTTTGCGGATGCCGATGAAAGACGTATAGCGCGGCTCGTTGATGCCCTTGGTCGTACCCACCGCGGCAGGCAGCGACGCCGTCACCTTTTGCCGTCCCTCTTCCAGCAGACGGTCCACGGCAATCGTCTTGTCGTCGGGGTCCAGCTCGGTGATTTCGATCGTGTACATCAGTGAAGGAATGCCCAGCCGCTTGGCGACCGCCGCGCCAACCTGCCACGTCTCGGCATCAATCGCCGATTTGCCAAAGAGGATCAGATCGACGTCGCCCATCTTTTCGATGGTCTTTGCCAACAGGTAACTGGTGGCAAGGGTATCGGCGCCAGCGCAAGCATCATCCCAGACGCGGATGGCCTCGTTGCATCCCATTGCGACAGCGTGCTTGAGCGCCTCCAGCGCTTCTTCTGGCCCCACCGAGAGAACAGTGACCTTTCCGTCATGCTCGTCTCGGAGCGTCAGGGCCTCCTCCACGGCATACTCGTCCCATGGGTTGATGATGAGCGGTGACTCTCCCCAGGAGACATTGCCCGCATCGTCCACCGACATTTTGGCTTCCGTGTCAGGCGTGTGTTTGGTACATACTACGATGTGCAAGATACACCTCCTAAATGCGATACGTGAAACGTGAGTGAATTACGTTTGCCAACATTCCGGCCCATACGCCGGTAATTTGCAGTTCGTTGATATGACTGACGCCGTTATAGACGAATTTTCGTCTGTCTGGCGGGTCATTTCGTATTCAGAGGTAAAGGAGAATTCCATTGATGGCTACTTGAAATCAAGGATAACTGGTTCCAATTATAACCGCAGGCCGCTAATGTGCAAGTTTGTCATCGTTTCATTTTACGGACTAAACCGGAATAAGCATACGTCGCCGTCCTGCATCTCATAGTCGCGCCCCTCGATGCGCAATATTCCCCGCTCTCGTGCCCCTTGCCAACCTCCCAATTCTGCCAGTTGCTCGAAATGCACCACCTCGGCGCGAATGAACCCCTGCTCCATCTGGGTATGCACCTTACCCGCCGATTGGGATGCTGTGGTACCGTGCTGTATTGCCCAGGCTCGCGTCTTTTTTCCACCGGTGATAGTAAAAAAAGTGATCAGGCCAAGCACTGCGTAACCTGCCTGAGCCAAAGCCTCCAATCCAGAACGCTCCAGCCCAACATCTGCCCGGTACACGGCCGCTTCGTCAGGTGGCCACTCGCTTAAATCATCCTCCAGTTGCGCGCAGAGAGCAACGGAAGGTGCATCATCCTCTTTTGCCATACAAGCGACCTTTTCAAACAGCGGGCCGCCATCAGGCAAGTCCTCCTCACCGACGTTGGCCACGTATACGCGCTTTTTGGCCGTGAGCAAGCTCATATCCCGTGCCAGTATCATCTCCGTCTCCCCTTCCGCCGCCCAGACAGCCGCTCGCTCTCCAGCTTGCAAACGCGCGCGCAAATCTTCCAACGCCTTCAACTCGGCAGTATGGTCGCGCGGCCTAGCCTTGGCCGCCGAACGCACCTTGTCCAACCGGCGCTCGGTCACTGCCAGATCGGCCAGGATCAGTTCCAGGTCGAGCACCTCCAAGTCGCGCAACGGATCTACCGTCCCATCCACGTGAGCCACATCTGGGTTAGCAAAACAACGACAGACCATAGCAACAGCGTCCACGCCCCGAATGTGGCCCAGGAACTGGTTGCCCAACCCCTCGCCCTGATGCGCACCCCGTACCAGGCCCGCAATATCCACAAACTCGACCGTCGCCGGGGTGACATGCTCTGGCCCCACCATCTCGGCCAGTACCTCTAACCGTGGATCAGGAACTGCCACCACACCCAAATTGGGTTCAATCGTCGTAAATGGATAGGGAGCCACGGTCGCCCCAGCCTGCGTCAGGGCATTAAATAGGGTGGACTTGCCCACGTTGGGCAGCCCCACGATTCCGATGGACAAGCTCATAGTTTCCTCCTCACGCTTGCGTTGCCAGTTCGTGTGGAGCGATTCGGGGAGAGTGCGCCCCACAGCTTTCGGCGCTCGGTTCCTCGGGCTGGAGATAGAAACCAAATTGCCGGAGCAATTCCAGTTTCGGTAACACATTGCCCTCAATATTCACGTGGAAAAAGCCGGGAAAGATGTCGGGGTTCTCGGCGATCAACTCGAAATAGTGTCTGTGCTGTTGTGGCATCTCCACGATGCTTCCTCTTATCACCTCGTGCCCGGTGAGGACAAACTCGGGCAGCAGGTACGAGCAAAAATCGAGCTTGGTCTCTGGCGACAGGCTCTCGTAGATTTCGGTTTGGGGAAGCAATGACAACAAGCTTGGCAGAATGCGCGCGCCCATCATCCGAAAAGACAGCATCTGAAACAAGGATTGGTTGAAATCCTCCATCGTCTCAAATGGAAATCCCCAGACGTAAAATACATCCACACGCGGAAAGATATCTATCGCTTGGGGAATGATCTCTAGCACCTCTGCCGACGTAAAGCCCTTTTTGATCAACTGTAAGATTCGGTCTGATCCTGACTCGATCCCAAAGCGCAGTTCCACGCAGCCACAGTCGGCCATCGCCTGCATCATTTCCACGTCTGTAAGGTTGACACGTCCAAAGGCCTTCCACATGATATCAAGACCCGACTTTTGCAACTCGCGGCAGAAACCAAGTACCTGCTCTTTGCCCGATACAAAAAACTCGTCCTGAAAGAGAAAGAGCTCTACCCCAGCCTCGCGGTGGAGAATTTTCATTTCCTCAATAATGTTCTGCGGGCTGCGTGAAAAGCTTTCATAGTTCCATATCGGAGCCACGGAGCAAAACGTGCAGCGATATGGACAACCACGGCTGGTCATCAATCCGTAACCTGCGTAGCGGTTCAAGTCAATCTTGTCAAATGCTGGTATCGGAATCATGTCCAGGTCGCAGATCCGCTCTTGAGCTGGTGTATGTCGAACGGTTCCATTTTCTCGATACGAGATTCCGCGCACCGTCGAGAGATCACCTCCGTCGAGTGCTCTCAAAAGCTCTGGTCCTGTTTTCTCTCCCTCTCCCCGGACGATGACATCGATCCAGGGGAATCGGATCAGCACCTTTTCCTCGATGGACGCTGGGCCGACACCCCCGAGAAGAATGGTCCGGTCTGGATAACGGACTTTGAGCGCCTTGGCCGCCAGGATAGTAAATGGCATCAAATTGGCCATGCAAGAAAGCCCGATGACGGGAGCAGAATTTTCGATAAAGGCCAAAAAGGTCTCGATATCGAAAAGATCGTCGCTCTCGCACGTTTGATAGTCACGCAGATCCACAGAAAAGCCGGCTTTCTCTAACGCCTTGGTCAGATAAAGACAACCAAGGGGCACGTGAAGCTCCCGCTCGACCGTTTCTCCGTAACGCACAAAGAGCATATTCAAGTTGACGAGGGTGATGTCGGCTGACATGTCTTTTTCTCTCACAATGTTGTCTCTGACGTTGTTTCTGAACAACGCCTACCGTTGTTTCTGAACAACGCCTACCGTTGTTTCTGAACAACGCCTAGTCAGATAAAGAGTCCTCAGGAGATAACGTGGGAGGAAGGTCAGGGCAGATACCTCGAGTAGTAGAAGGTGGATCAGGTCGAATGCCTGTAGGGACCGGATACATGGGCAAATCGGGCCGAATCCCCTTGGTTTTCGGAAAATCGGGCTGGATGCCCATACTGGCAGCACGCGGGTCCGGATCATCCTCCAAAGCCTCCCCCTTTGTCCGGCGACACGTAAGACATGTACAATTTGCGGCAATCGCTTCCAGCATCACGGTAACGTCACGGCCAAGAAACACCGGGTGTTGCGCATCAGGGACACGGGTATTCTCGATAATCGCCTCGAGTTGAGATACGCTAGTCGTCTTGAGTATAGTCGCCTCAGCCATCGTCAAACCAAGCCCAATCTCGCGCACGGCTTTTGCGCGGTCTTGGAGCAGCACCTGGCGGAACGAGGCATCGACCGATGCTTTTTTGAGCAATACCTCAATTCCGTGTGGGATATCTCCATACCCTTGACCACGTCCCGCAGGACGTCCCCCTACGATTGTGGTCTCGACGGCTTTTTCACTTTGCGCACTATTGTTCAACGAGTCACTCATTTTCTAACCCTCCAAGTCAAAAACTTGACGCGGTGCATTCTGGTAGGGGAGTCTAAAACGGCGTTGGCGAATTGTTATCTCGCCTATCTGTTCACCGCACACCATACCGCTATTATACTTGAGCAACAGTGGAATACAAATCCGAGCCACCGACTATGTTTTTATGAACTCGTCGATTATTTGTTATCTTTGAAACGATTGGTCAGAGGAAAACGTCTCTCGTCCAACACGATCGCCGTGCTCATCCGGATCAATCCGGGGAGTGCGCCAAGTGTATTGTACATGATGTCCTTGAGGTGGTCCACATCGCGGGCATAGATTGTGATCAACTCGTCCGTATCCCCCGTCAAGAGTTGTACGTTAGTGATCTCGGGCAACTTGGCAACTTCAGAGATGAGGGTCTCTAACGAGACGCTATGCTCCCTCGTCACTTGAACGACAGCTTTGATCCCAAAACCAAGTTTTTCTGGATCAATGATCGCCGTATATCCGCAGATTATGCCCTCATCCTCCATTTTTTGGATTCGGTTGCGGATGGTGGAACCAGGGCTATCCAGGCGCTTTGCCAGTTCAGAGATCGTGATTCTGGCATTGTTTTCAAGTTCAGCCAAGATTGCGAGGTCGAGATCATCTAACGAGCGCATATATCCTCCTAATCGTTAGTTGTGGAAAAAGCAACAATTTTGCTAAATTGTTGCTAAATTTTCATTGACATCGATGTTTATTCGTGATATAATGCAAATCAGTTGATTTTCTTTGCGCTTGAACATTGTACACTGTTACCGCTCTTTACACAAGTTTAGGCTTTTCCAGTTTTTGAGTCCTCCCAAAATTTACAGCGGAGAATCTCATAAATCGCACGCGAGTTACAAAATAGCCGGAAAAGCTCAGGGAATTCCATCACAATATGCCTTTTCAGGGTATCGTTGACTGCATCACAAAATCTGTTTAGGAGATTTATTTCTCTGGAATTCCCTTACACGGGGATCAACCATTCCCCACCCAATAAAAACAAAAAGCGAAATCAGACTCGCTTTTTTGTGAATATCAAATCTAACATAAGGAGACTTGCAGTGACACAAAAACGAATTCTGATCATGGGCGCCGCCGGGCGCGACTTTCACAACTTTAACGTCTATTTCCGTGACAACCCAGACTATAAAGTTGTGGCCTTTACCGCCACTCAGATCCCAAATATTGATGGGCGCGTCTACCCCGCCGAGCTAGCGGGTACAAGCTATCCCGAGGGTGTTCCCATCTACCCAGAAAGCGAACTGGATACCCTCATCCAAGACCTGAAAGTAGATCAAGTAGTCTTTGCCTACTCGGACGTCTCGCACGAATACATCATGCACAAGGCATCTCAGATACTGGCCGCCGGGGCCGACTTTCGCCTGATGGGAGCCGGAACGACGATGCTAAAGTCCACCAAGCCGCTCGTGGCGATCTGTGCGGCACGCACTGGCTGCGGCAAGAGCCAGACAACCCGCCGCGTCTGCGACTTGTTGCGCGATATGGGCAAAAAAGTAGTCGCCATCCGTCATCCCATGCCCTACGGTGACCTGGTGAAACAAGCATGCCAGCGCTTTGCCTCCTACGAGGATATGGACAAGCACGATTGCACCATCGAGGAACGGGAAGAGTACGAGCCACACATCGACCGAGGCGTGATCGTTTACGCTGGTGTAGATTACGAACAGATTCTGCGCGAGGCCGAAAAAGAGGCCGACGTTATCGTTTGGGATGGCGGCAACAACGATCTGTCGTTCTACAAATCCGATCTCTACGTCGTCGTTGTAGACCCGCACCGTCCCGGACACGAACTGAGCTACCACCCTGGCGAGGCCAATCTGCACGCGGCAGACGTCGTGGTGATCAACAAAGTGGACACTGCCGATATTGACGGCGTTGCCACCGTACGGGAAAATATTATGGCAGTGAATCCCGATGCAACCATCATCGAAGCGGCATCCCCCATCTTTCTCGAGGACCCGGACGCCATTCGCGGCAAAAAGGTACTGGTGGTCGAGGATGGCCCCACCCTGACCCACGGCGAGATGGCCTATGGAGCCGGTGTGGTGGCAGCCCGTCGCTTTGGCGCGGCCGAGATCGTGGATCCACGCCCCTACGCCGTCGGCTCTATCACAGCAACTTATGAAAAATACCCCACCACCGGCAAGGTACTCCCGGCGATGGGCTATGGCAAAGAGCAAATGGCCGAGTTGGAGCAGACCATCAACAACACACCCTGTGATCTGGTCATCGTCGCCACGCCCATCGACTTGCGCCGGTTGGTGGAAATCAACAGGCCCAGCCAGCGGGTGCGCTACGAGCTGCAGGAGATTGGTCAGCCAGACCTGGAGAGCACACTGGTCAAATTCTCGTAACTCGGTTACAATCGCAGGCATCACAAAGATGCCGTTTCGCTAATTGAAATCCTCATAATGTAGGGCAGGTTTTACCCGCCATCAGGCGGACAACATAAAACCTGCCCTACAAATCTATTTCCAAGCACCTGCAACCCCAAAACTGTGTGTCGCTAGCACATTAGATTACCCTCGTCAGTTTCCCAAAGATTGAGAATGTGGTAAACTGAGAATCATTGATATACTTTTTCAAACTTTGAAATGAAAAGAGAGTGCCTATGGATTTGCCTACCCGAACAAAGATCTCCATTCACATTGTCGATCAAGCCAAAGAATTTGGTGCTTTGGCGGGGATTGCCAGCACTAGTCTCCTCAAAGAGTCACCATCCTACGCCTCCTATGAGAAAGCCCTCGTTCACCAAGAAAGCAAACTGGTATGGCCTGTGGAGGCCAAATCGGTGC
The DNA here is from genome assembly GCA_024232355.1 of Chloroflexota bacterium. Next base: position 36,035 of record JAAEPW010000200.1, read on the forward strand.
TCGTATTGGCCTTGCATCACCCAAAATCGAAACCAGAACTGGATTGGTGGGGTCGTATACCGGGCAAAACCATCGGGAACTACCAACTGATAAATGTGGGGCAGAATTTGGAGCAATGGTTGAACAAAGAATCCGAGAAAATTTGGGGCGTCCAAATCAACGCTCGCCTTTTGCCATACCAGGTCAAAGAAGGAGGCGTATTCCTCAAGGACGCAGCCGTGATGGCCGGGTTGGGTGTCATCGGCAAGAACAATCTGCTGATCACGCCAGAATTCGGGCCGCGCGTTCGCCTCAAGGCATTGTTCCTCGATGCGGATTTAAAAGCCACAGGGCCAATAGACACCAACAGCAAGCATTCGTTCAACCCTTGCAAGAGTTGCCATATGCCGTGCAAGAGTGCTTGTCCGCAAAAAGCATTTGAAAGCGGCTCGTACAATATGCCCCCCTGCAATAATGAAATGACGAAAAATGAGGCAAATTCAGTGGTCACAGCAGACTGGCTAAATGATGGAAAATCATACCGAATCATCCAGTACTGTAGAGCTTGTGAACTGGCTTGTCCTGTGCCGCTTTAGGGATCGTTCAAAAATAGCTTTACTTTTCAACTCGTTTCTACGTAAAAATACTTGTAAAGTGCGAGGCTATTTCTGAATAGTTGCCATGATCCTTAGTTCACCCTCAAAGACGAAAATGCAGTCGCGCTTTCCATATCGCGGGACATCGCACTCTTGGCGCGGAATGGAATCCGCAGCTACAAATCTATTTTCGAGGCAACACTTTCTGAACAACGCCTTAGTTTATAATCACCCCGTCATCTAACCCCCTCTCCAAACACTGACATATTGGTTTGTCCTCCGCAAGTCACTACTGTATAATATCATAACATTCTAAACCAAAACGAAACTGGAGCATAATTGGAATGCGATTCTGTGTCTCTCTAGGAAAAGACAGATATGGATAAAAAACTCGTCCGTGCACTCTTGGTGAGTGATAACGAGGACGACTATGCGTCGATACGGGACCTGCTCACCGCAATAAACGCAAGCACGAATTTACACACTCAATTCGAGTTGGAATGGGCGGACACATCCAAGGCCGGTCTAGAGACTATACGACTGGCTCAACACCACGTCTACCTGGTAGACTATTGCTTACAGGAACAAAGCGGCCCAGAACTCCTCCGTGCAGCCATTGCCGACGGCTGCATAGCCCCCATCATCCTGTTGATCGACCAAACAAATCACACAGTTGGTTCGGCCATTATGCAAGCGGGCGCAGCCGACTATTTGGACAAGAGCCAACTCGGCGCACAAGTGCTGGGGCATTCTATTCGCCACGCCATTGAGCGCCAGCAGGCAAAAACAGAGTCGCAAATCGCAGAGCAAGAAAAAGCATCTATTCTGGACCACATATCGGAACTAGTCATATATCAGGATACCGATATGAAGATTCTGTGGGCGAACAAAGCTGCGTGCGAGTCGGTCGATCTATCCCTTGAACAATTAGTGGGACGTTACTGTTACACAGTGTGGCAGCAGCGACGCAAACCATGCACGAGCTGTCCGGTGGTCAAAGCTCGAAAGACCGGTCAACCCCAAAAAGCAGAAATGATTTTTCCCGATGGCCGTACATGGTTCGCACGAGGCTACCCCATCAAAGACACCAATGGCGACGTTGCGAACATCGTCAAGGTTACACAGGACATTACCAGCCGCAAACAGATGGAAAAGCGACTCGAGCACCTGAATCGACTAAAAGAGAACTTGCTGTCCCCCAGCAGCCTCAAACAAAAACTTGGACGCATCACCGATGGAATAGTCAGCATCCTCGACGCTGATTTTGCCCGCATATGGATCAACAAGCCCGGAGACAGATGCAACGCAGGCTGCATTCACGCCGATGTCACAAAGGGCCCGCACATCTGCCACTATCGGGATCAATGCCTTCACCTCCAGGTCAGTTCAGGACGCTACACTCACATTGACGGTGAAATGCATCAGCGAGTGCCGTTTGGCTGCTACAAGATCGGGCGTGTCGCCGCCGGAGAGCACCCAAAATTCATCACCAATGACGTCGCGCATGATCCACGCGTCCACGATCACGAATGGGCAAAAAGACTTGGGCTGGCTTCTTTTGCAGGTTATCGGCTTCTTTCAGCAAAAGGGCAGCCAATCGGCGTCATGGCGCTCTTTAGCAAACAGGTGATCTCTCCTGACGAGGACACACTGCTCCAAGACCTTGCCACCACCACTGCTCAAGTGATTCAAACATCTATAACGGCAGAGGCGCTACAAGAAAGCGGTGCACGATTTCGCAAGATCATTGAGAACACACAAACCGGTTACTTTTTCATCAATCGAGAGGGACAATTCCAGCACGTCAACGATGCATGGCTACAGATGCACAAATACACTTTACCCGACGAGGTGATCGGTCAGCACTTTGCCATAACCCAGATTGATGCGAATTTGGAACAAGCGCAAAAAGATGTGACAAAGCTGCTCGGCGGAGAACCGATCCCCACTGGCGAGTTCACTCGGCGTTGCAAAGACGGCTCCATTGGCTATCACACATTCTCTGTCAACCCTGTTGTGCAGGACGGACAGGTCATAGGGCTGGAAGGATTCATCATTGACACGACCGAGCAAAAACAAGCAGAAGAAACACTGGCACGGTACAATCGCGAGTCAGCACTCTTTAACCTGTTGGGCCGGGAACTCACCGCCACACTCAATCTACAGTTGGTGATGCAACAACTATTGCAAGGAGTCACCGAGATCATTGGTACCAAGAGGGCCTCAGTTTGGCTATGGGATAAGGATCAAGAGGGTTGGTTGATCTGTCGGGCAACCTCCTACCGCGACGAAGGCCGTTCCCCGCTCGGCACGCGCTTGCCTCCAAAACGGGGGGTTGCGGGATGGGTCGCACAGACCGGAGAGAGCGCCGTCGTCGCCAACGCACGGGATGACGACCGTTTTTTCATCGAGATTGATCAGCAGACCGGCTTACGCACGACATCATTGCTCGTTGTACCGCTGCGGGTTCGCGATATAGTGATCGGCGTGCTGGAAGTGATGAACAAACTAGACGGCGACTTTGACGCAAATGACCTTGCCCTGGTCGAGACGCTGGCCGCCCAAGCAGCCATTGCCATTGAGAACGCTCGCCTATTTCAAGCAGAGCAAAAGCAGCGAGAATTGGCCCAAGCCTTGGTAAAGGCCGCCAGTGCCTTTAACAGCATCCTGGCCCCCGATAGAGTCCTCGACCGCATTCTGGAACAAGTGGAGCGAATCGTAGCCGGAGACACGTTTAGCATCATGTTGCTGTCGGAGGATGGCACCGCCCGGATTGCTCGCTGGCGAGGGCACGAGCAGATGGGGTTGACCGCAGAACAGATCGCCCGTACCGAGATCCCCGTTGCCAACCACGCCGAAATGTTACCAAAGGATTGGGAGTGGGTGCATTCCCATATCAGTACTCCTATCCAGGTGACTAGCCATACAGTGGGATTTCTGAGCGTAACCAGTACGCAACCCAATCAGTTCAGTCCCGCCGACGTCCAGAGATTGCAAGCCTTTGCCAACCACGCCGCTACGGCTATCGAAAACGCCCGGTTGCATCGGGCACTGCAAAGCTATGCCGATCAGCTAGAGCGACGGGTGGCGGAACGCACTGTCCAACTCCAGGCCCAGTATGCCCGATCAGAAGCCATTCTACGCAGCATCAATGACGGTATCATTGTCACTAACGTAAAAGGAGATATCCTTCAAACCAATCCTGTGGCCCAAGACTGGCTCACACATTCCCTGCCACCGGAGGATGCAGAACAACTCCAAAAGGTAGTGCGAGACCTGGCCCAATGCGCCAACGATATGCCTGATCTGATGTTGGAACTAGCCGGGCTAGACCTGACACTGAGCGCCGCACCGGTGCTGGAAGAAGGAGCCAAAGAACCCTCCGCAGCAGTAGTAAATATCCACGACATAAGCCATCTCAAAGCTCTAGACCGGATGAAAACCGTCCTCATCGCCAATGCCTCCGACGAACTACGCCACCCAGTCACAACGATCAAGTCATACGCCTACCTATTGCAACGGATGCCACCCGAGAGTAAAAAGTGGAACCAATACTTGGACGCACTGGTGCAAGAGACCGATCGTCAGGCACAATTGGTCGAGGACATTATGCAGATCTCTCGCATCTACACCGGAAGGCTAGAGATCGAGCCCCAACCCACTTCTCTCGACGAGTTGAGCCAGATGGTTGTCGCCCGCCACCAAGCGATGGCCCAAGAACGAAATGTGATCATGAAACACCAGGTAAAAATCGACAAGCATCTGATTTCTCTGGTAGACCCGCAACAAATGACTCGGGTGCTGAGTTACCTAGTGAGCGATGCCATCCGCTACACGCCAGAGAAAAGCCGAGTGGCGGTCACTGTTGGACAGGCAGAAGCAGACGGTGACATCTGGGCGACGATGGCTGTATCGGATATGGGAGAAGTGATACCAGCCGAGGACCTACCACATATCTTTGAGCGATTCTTTCGGGAGGAAGAACCACGTTCGATACGGATATCAGAAAGCGGCATCCGCTTGATCATTGTAAAGGGAGTTGTGGATCTCCATGGTGGTCGGGTGACGGTGAAAAGTTCCGTGGAAGAAAATGCAGGTTCCACCTTTACCATCTGGCTGCCTTTAGCTGACTAGAATAGCACGACCGTGATTCCTAAACATGTGCGGCAAGCGTATCTTCTGAAAGGTCCTGCCGGCTGGCGGTTCAGTCAATGTCTACTGGGGCAACGACTTGGTCGTGAAGCAATTTTACCCTACTTTGCTCGAAATTCCTCATTCACTCCAGTTGGGGCACTGGTTCAGTTGGGTAGGATTTCTGGATAATAACCCAATTGTGGCTCAAAAAGGGGCTTGTAGCCGAGGCTTGCGTCGCAACGAGTTGCGCACTCGCAGAGCCTTGTGCGCTATTTTGCTACCGGACACTTTTTAGTAAATGTGAACGAGGTCGAGCAGACTGCCACTAATTTGGGCAAAAATTGGGTACTTGGGATTCTGCTACCTACAAGCGGCGCAATATTGCGTGAATGATATACGATTTGATTTTCGCGTGCATGATACTTGATCCAATCGATCTCACGCTGCTTGGGATTAAGAACAACAGTTGCTCGATTGAGTAATCGGGTTTGGGTTAAAGCTTCTTTGCCAAAACTGACACACAATGGTTGGATAGTTCTGTATCCAGCACAATCAGACGCCCCGGTGCGAAAAGCGCACCGGGGCGTTATGTGATCCCGAAACGCTGGATTCGCCAGCTAGTAGTTTCTGAGCACCAGCGGCAGATAGATGGCGAACCCAGTCTGGTCAAAGTTAGCCGTGACCGTCATATCCTGCGTCATCGTGATGGTTACCAGATCAAGGGCGCTCACCAGATCGCCGCTCCAGGCGACGAACTCGTAGCCGGTCGTCGGGAACGCCGTCATTGAGACAACGCTGTTCTCGACGTACACCCCGCCAGATGGGTTCAAGGCCACCATCCCACCCACTGTCGGACTGATGATAACGCTCAGGGTGTAGGTAGGTACAGTCGACAGCAGATCAAAGGTAGCAGTGATAGCCTTGTTGGCGTTCATCGTCAACGTGATGGGGCTGGTCGTCCCTCCCAGCGCGCCGTTCCAGCCAACAAACTCGGAATCGAGATTGGCTGCGGCCGTCAGGGTGACGATCGTTCCCAACTCGTAGACGTGCTGCCCCGCATCCGGATCGACGCTACCGCTGCCCGTGCCATCCACCGCGATGGTCAGTGTGTAGGTGGGCGCGACACCCACGTCGATGAGCACTGTGGCGGTGTCGGTTAGTGCTCCGTCACCGACGACGTAATCAAAGCTGTCCAGGCCGCTAAAACCTGCCGTAGGCGTGTAGATGAAGGAGCCATCGAGATTGAGGCTCAGTGTGCCACTGATCGGGCCGCTGTCCAGCGTCGCCGTCAGCGGATCGCCGTTCACATCCAGATCATTGCTCAACACACCCGTGGCCGCTAACACGATCAGCGGTGTCTCGTAGCCGATGGCATAGACGTCGTCCTCGGCCACCGGTGCGACGTTCTGTACGATCAGCCCTGCCTCAGCCGTGTTGTTGGTAGTATCGCTCTCCACTGAGGTGGTAGCGATCGTGGCCGTGTTGGTAAAGGTGCTTGCAGACAGGCTTGAACTCAGTTGGGCGGTGAGGGTGATGATCCCGTCACTGCCACCAGGTGGAACCTCTGAGGTCTCAAAAACCTCAAGGGTCTGGCTGCTCAACGCGCGAGTGATGGCCACATTGCCACTGCTGATAACACTCTGCACGGTCACACTGAACGGGAGCCAGTCGGTGATGACCACACCGGCAGCTACATCCCCCCCCACGTTAGAAAAGATCAGGGTGTAGGTGATCGTATCACCAGGGTCGGCGCGGGTGGGGGTGACGGTCTTGAGCAGAGCCAGGTCAGCGTCAGCATCGACCACGTTGATGGTCACAACGCTAGTCGCACTAAAAACGCCATCGCTGGCATCGACGTCCAGGACGTATTGCGATTGAGTTTCGTAATCCAGGTTGCTGCGGTCGGCAACCGTCACCAGCCCGTCGGGGCCGTTCACGGCGAAAATGCCGTCCTCATTCCCGGCGGTGACGGTAAAGGCCAGAGTGTCACCGTTGGCATCAAACACATCTACCATGCCAACCTCACTGCCATCGAGCGCCGCTTCAGAAACGCTGAGGATGGTGGGTGTGATGACGAGGGCAATATTGTTGATATAGACCCCGTAGGGAACACTGTTGTTTTCGGGATACAAGTCGTAAGAGGTGGTGGTGATGACGGCGGTGTGGGTAGAGGTTCCCCTGGCCAAGGGTCTGCTCAAAACGCCGGTCAGGGTGATGGCGCCGCCGCTTCCGGCGGGCAAACTGCCAATCGCCCAGGCGTAGAGGCTGCCGTCGTTGTAGGTGATGATGTTTGACGCCGAGAGTGACGTCTGGTAACTGATGGCGGATAGATAGTGCATCAAGGGTTCAACTATGACCACGTCGCTGGCCGTATCCTGGCCGGCATTGGTATAGGTCAGCGTGGCGCTGACGGTATCGCCGGGGTCGGCAATGAGCGGAGCCATCGTTTTGTTCAGAATCAGGTCTGCCATCACGTCGGTGATGACGATGGTGGCCTGGTTCGTGCCGGTCAGGCCGCCGTCGGTGGCGGCGATGGTCAAGACGTATTCCTCGGTGGATTCATAGTTCAGCCAGGTGGTATCTGTGACCACGATTTGGCCGCTGAATTTGTCGATGGCAAACACACTGTCGCTGTTGCCATCGCTGATGGCGTAGGTAAAGGCGTCCAGGTTCGCATCGGTGGCGCTGACGCTGCCCACGCTAAAGCCAAGCGGCGCATCCTCAAAGACCATAAAGGCCCCAGCGCCCATCACGGGCGCAATGTTGTTGACCGTGAGCGATGACTGAGCGGTGGCGCTCACGGGGTAGGAAGCCTGAGCGCCTCTGATGATGGCGGTATTGGTCAGCACCCCGGCAGGCAGGGGACTGGTAAACTGGCCCGTTATGGTGATGACGCCGCCTTGCCCGCCGCCCAGGTCGCCGTTGAGCGTCCAGGTAAAGGTTGTATCGATGGTGCGGCTCAAGGTCAGGCCGCCGTCCACGGCCCAGGCATCGTTCAGGTTTATCATTTGCCCCGGCACGGTATCGGTGATGCTGACGTTGGCGGCACTTGCGCCCCCATCATTGACAAAGCGCAGGGTGTAGGTAACAGAGTCGCCTGGGTCAATGTTGCCCGGCGTGACCTCTTTGACCAGGGTCAGGTGCGGGCGTTCGTACTCGTAAGCGCCCATATCACAGCCTGGCCCTTGCGGGCGAGCAAAACCGCGCTGGTCGGTGGCGGCGCAGGTGGCATCGTCGCCCGCGTCGAGGGCGGGGCTGCCCAACTGTAGGGCTAGGGTCGCGGTTTCACCGCCATAGTCGCCAAAGGATTGTAGCAAGGGGTCGCCCGTCAGGGCAGCGCCGCAAGACCAGACGACGGAATCTGTCTGAACAATGGTGTGGGTGATATTGACGGTCCCATAATTAAAGCAATCCGTGCCACCGCTATGGGCCAGGATGCTGTTTTGCAAGGTGAGTGTGCCATCCCCATCATTGTAAACGCCGCCAATTTCCACATAGCCGTTATACGCAAAAGTGCTATTGTTGACGGTGGCCGTACCAGCATTATCGAGCGCCCCAACACCATACGCATAGTTTTGATAAAAGGTGCTATTTTCCACATAGAGCCAGCCATAGTTGAGGATAGCGCCAGCAGAACCATCCGCTTTGTTGTCGATCAAGAGGCTGTTTTTAATGTCCAGCGTGGCGCTGACCTCGTTAGAAATAGCGCCTCCCCAGCCATCCTCATCCGGAGTCCCTGTCTCTTCGGCCACGTTGTCGGCCAGGGTCAGCGTATCGAGGCTGAGCGTGCCCTCGTTGAGGATGCCGCCACCCATAAAGCCCGTGCCGCTGACCACGTTCAGGTGGCTCAAGGTAACGTCGGTTCCGGCCCAGACGTAAAAGGGCCGTACGTCACGGCTGCCGTCGTTGCCCGAATCGCCGCTGATGGTGATCGCGCGCCCGGAACCGTCGATGGTCACGTCGCCGCTGATCGCCAGGGTGGAACTGAGATAGATGTTATAATCGGCGGCAAAGGTGATATAGTCAGTACACCCCTGGGCCAGCAGATCGCGCAGCGAGCCGGGGCCGCTGTCGGCGTCGGTGGTGACGACGACCTGGGTGTTGCAGGCATACCAGGTGGCCTGAGCGATGTTGTCGCCGCCATAGATGTCATTAGAACTGCTGATATAGGCCGTATTGGAGAGGGTTCCCGCCCCGTCGAGGGTTCCCCAAACGGTGATGCTGGCGTCCTGACCGGGGGGCAGGTCCGCTGCCGTCCAGGCGAACGCGGTCCCGGCAATGGGCGAGATGCTCACGCCTTTATAGTCAAAGCTGTACGGGCCTTGTATTTCTGCCAACAGGGTGTCGGTGATGACGACGCCGGTGGCTGTCTCATTGCCCGCGTTGATAAAACTCAAGGTGTAGGCTATCGGTTCGCCAGAGTCAGCGATGACGGGGGTGACGGTCTTACTCAGAGTGGGGTTGGCCCCATCCGCTTCGTGAGCGCCGCGATCACAGAGGTTGCTGTATTGGGTGCGGGCGCTGTCGCGCTGGTCCAGGCTGGTGCAGTAGGCGGTGTCGCCCGTGGCGATGGCCGGACTGCCTACCAGTAGTTCCAGGTTCAGAGTATCGCCGCCGTGATAATCGAGCGTGCCCAGCTTGGGGTCGGCGCTGCTATAGCCGGTCAAGATGTCGCCCTCGTTACAGTCGCCGCTCCCGATGATGTTGTTGATGTTTTCGTGGAACGAATCGCCTTCCACAAAGCAGTCGGCGGTAAAGCTGGAATAATTGTCGGCGATAATCGAGTTCCTGATATAGACTGTGCCCCAGTTATCCCAAAAGCCGCCAATGTCGTCAGCGCTATTCCTGGCAATCGTTGTATGGGTCAATGTAATTACTCCGCTATTGAAAACGCCGCCCCCTGCGGCGGCGCAGGTGTTGCTAACAACCGTGCTATTTATCAAATGGGCATAGCCCGTGTTCCGTAGCCCGCCCCCTTGGTCATCAGCATAATTATCATAAAGGACACTGCTCTCCAGGGTCAGGTCGCCCTCGTTAAAAATGCCGCCGCCAACATTATCCGGGAAAATACCTGTAGCGGAGCCACTGATAACGCTCAAATGGCTCAAAGTAACCACACCGCTTGGCTCGATGATAAAGGGCCGCAGATCCCGAGTGCCGTCGCCATAGCGGTCACCGCTGATGGCGATCTGGTGGCCAGAGCCATCGATGGTGACGCCGCTGCGGTCGAGGGTGAGGGTACTGCTGAGGTAGATGGTATAGTCGGCGTCAAACGTGATGCGGCCACCCTCGCACAAGTCCTCTATCGCCTGGCGCAGCGAGCCGGGGCCGCTGTCGTTGGCGTTGGTCACGACGATGTCTGTGTAATGGCACAGGAGCGACGTCAAGATGACGGTGTTGTTGCCCGCGTTGGCCGCGTCTTCTGAGGCGCTGATGACAGCCTGATGGCTGATGGTTGCGCCAGTGCCCAGGTTGTCTACCACGCCGATGACGGTGATGACCCCACCCTGGCCTGGGGCCAGGTCACTCGCGGTCCACTCAAAGGCGCTGGCAGGGGTGTAGGTGATGCTGACGCCAGGGTCGGGAGATGTTTGATAACTAGGGCTGAGGATGCCCGCCGAGAGGGTGCTGGTCAGAGCCACGTCGGTCAGTGTTTCGCCGGTGCTGTTGTTGGCAAAGGTCACGGTATAGGTGACCGGCTGGCCCACCTGGGGATATTCTGGCTCGACGGCCAGAGCTATGCCAATATCCACGTAATCCACCTCAAAAGCGCCCACGTCGCAGTTGGAGCCTTGCGGGCGGCCATAACCGCGCTGGTCGGTGGCGGGGCATAGGAAAAAGTAGCCGGGGCTGTCGCCCGCATTGTAGGCGGGGCTGTCGGCGGTGATGGCCATAGTCTCGGTGTCGCCGCCATTGTCGGCCAGCGGACCAAGCTGCGGGTCGGCCAAAATTATCGAGTTGCTGCCAGATTCGCAGCGGCTGGTGGGGGTTTCCATCACATTTTGATTAAGGACGTGATAGCCCCCCTGCGAGTCACAATCGAGGTCGCTATTGTCGGCAATGATGTTATAGCGCACGTAAACCAGCCCGCCGTACAGGAAAATCCCGCCAAAGTTATTGTCGTCACCGTCTCCCGCGCCGGTTTGATTGTTGGCGATAGTGTTGTATTCCAGTTTCATATAGCCGTTGGTGTTGCGCAGAGCGCCGGCGTAATAGACGCCAGTGTTGTCATACAGGGTGTTGTTGGTCAGTACGACATCGCCGTACCAGTTGTAAAGCGCCCCACCCTGGTCGGCGACGTTCCCTTGGAAGGTGCTGCCGCTGACGTTCAGTTCTCCATTCAAATCGTTATAGATAGCGCCGCCTCTAGAGTCATCCACTATGGGGCTGTCGCCATCTACGGTGTTGTCGGCCAAGGTGGTGTTGATGACCGTCAACTCGTTGCCATTGTAAATCGCTCCCCCGCGTTCGCCGCTATTGTTCATCAGGATACTGTTGATCACGGTCAACGCTGCGTCGGCGAAAATGCCGCCGCCGTGAGATCTTGTCCCATTCTTCAAGGTCAGATGGCTCAAGGTGACGTCGCCGCCGAGCACCAGCGCCACGCGGCCATTATTTTCGGCATCCAGAGTGGTGGGGTGCAGGTTGGCGTCGGGTGTTTGCAGCCATTGGGTGACAGTATAACCGCCCTGCACGGTGAGCGATTTATCGATGTAAAGAGTTTGGCTCAGGGTTCCAACCGCCACAACCCCAGGGCAGGTTCCGGCCACTTTGATGGTATCGCCGCTGCTGGCGGCATCGATGGCATCCTGCAGAATGCTCGAGTCGGTGCTGGCATAGTCGGTGATGTTGTCGCCATTTGTTTCCACAAAGCAGTTGGCGGCGGTGACGGCAATCGTTACGGTGGCCGTATTTGTGATCACACCATCTCCGGCGGCGTACACAAAGGTATCGGCCCCTTCAAAGCTGAGGGTGGGGGTGTAGATAAAACTGCCGTCGGCGTCAAAGCTAAGACTCCCTTGTGCGGGCGCTTGTGTCAACTCGGCGCTAAAAGCACTGCTGTCATTTTCTAGCACGCCAGGCGCGCTCATCACCAATTGCTTGCCCTGCGGGGTGGTATAGCTATCGTCTTCTACCAAGGCTCCAGGGCGGGCCAACACGTAGAGACGGCGCAGGGTAAGATTACCAGCATTATTGGCCCCCGTCCAGTCGGGGTTTGCGCCAGACCAATTACCAATACCCATTTCATCTTGATAGAATGCCGCCGACCAGCCGTTCCAGGCCATGATCGTTTGACCTGCACCATAGTTGTGTATCTGGAATGATCCACTTTCACCGATATCCTGGGAGTCGTCAAAGTCATAGAGGCCATCGCTGCCGCCCAGGCCAGAATCCGCCAGTTTATCGGTGGCGTAATACCAGAATTCAAGATTGCCGGTGTTGACGGTCCCTGTCACCACGCCGGGCTGGTTCGAGTCAACGTACATGTCGCTGACAGTTTGCTCAAAGCTGGGGGTATTATTGTACCACGACGGGACGCTAATTTCACCTGGGTCTGGACTGAAAGCAGGCATGGAGACGTAGGCCCAGGTAATGACCTGGGTCTCGGTCAAGACCAACTCCATATAGTAGGCCACCCGATCATACGCGCCCAGGGTCGCTGAATTATCAACGGCGTAATCAGGTTCCCGAGTCCAGTCATAATCGGCATTTTCTAGCATGTCCAGTTCATACACGAACTGATAATCCCAGGCCTGCGGCACGTTGTCAAACACGTTGTACTTTTCACCAGGGGCCAGCAGCAGCGTAAAGTATTCGGCGTCATCAAACTGTACGCCATTCAAGCTGGCCACGTCGCCGTCCACGCTTGCTCCTGTGGTATGGAGGGTAGCGCCACTGCTAAAGTCGCTGTCATTGTCGCGCACCAAGGCTACCCAGGCAGCGTTGGGAGTATAGCCCAGGCCGCCCAGGTCAAAAGAGACCGTCACGTCGTCCAGACTGCCGCTGGTTTGCACCCGCCACACGCGGTCAAGAATCTGGTAGGCAACATTGTTTACAGTGATGGTTTTGGTGGCCGTCAGCAGGCCGTCGTCGTTGCCCCAGACCAGGAAGGACTGGTCATTGGAACTGGATTGCGGGTTGGTGATGGCGCTGCCCTGGGCAATGGTCACGATGGCGTCGCTGTTGGCGCTCTTGGATCTCCACTGGGCCAGCCCGCTATTATTGTCGCGCCCAATACCGGCCACGTCGTTGTACGTGCCGCTGTTGCGGGCCGCGCCCCAGATAGTTGTGCCAAAAGAGTCCACGTAATCCTGGCTGGTGGTGAGCGTGACGCCGTATTTCAGGGCCAGGTAAGACTCGATCTGATTACGCTCGGCGCTATCTAGCGCCTCGCTAAAGGCGATCACTTCGGCCACGTCGCCGCCGATGGGGTGGTTGTAGGTGCCAAAAGCCCCCAGTCCCAATCTACCTGGCGAGGCGGTGGGGCCAGAGTTGGTGGTATGGTCTGCGCCGTCTATCCAAAAGGTCGAGGCCGACTTGTTATTTCTGGCCGTGGTCAGATAGAACTGGCCTTGTGTCAAGCCAAAGCCTGAGGAGACCCAACCACCAGCATAGTGCTGAATTTGATCGTTGTAGGGGCCAATGAACCAGTTGTTATCCTGGCTTTGCACTGCTCTGCGCCAGGCCGAGGTCGAGTTAGTGTTGAACACGGTCAAAATGGTATACGAGGAACTGATCGCCAGCGTGTCTGTGATCAATAAATCGTCGTTCGAGGCGTCAAAGCGCAGCACGGGGTAGCCGTTGACGACGTCGCTCTGGTAGGTGGGCTTGTGGCTGGCGACGCTTTGGGCGGCGTCATAATGACGGCCCGACTGGTCGGCCCAAGTGGTGACACTCGCGCCCGGTGTGGCGATGTCTGTGCCCGCGTCTGCTCTGAGCCACAGTTGCAGGTTATCGTCCACGCCGCCAGGGGAGAGGATGTTGTCTTTGCTGACGCAATTGCCCACCAGGTCGCAGGCGCTCATATAGCCGCTATAGCCGGTGGTGGTGATAACAATGGTGGCTAGCGGCACGGTCAGTTGGGCCAGTTTTTGTTCACTGCCAAATATGGTCGTGAACCAATCCGCGTCTTCGTAGATGGCCGTGGGTGAGCCGCCGCCGATGGGGCATTCCCAGCCCGATTGAACCAGGTTATAGTCGGTGGCCGTGCAGCCAATCTGGAACTCGCTGTTTTGCCCATCAAGGAATTCAAAAACAAAGTCCAGACGGGGCGCTAGCAGATCCACGGTCCCCGTCCAGGCGTTGAGAATGACGCTCTGGTTGCCCAGCGTATCTGTGACTTTGAGGTCGATGCGATAGGGGCCTTCCAGGTTATTGGGCAGGGCCAATTGCCAGGTTCCAAAGAGTTGACCAACGTCGTCTAGCGTGGCGGCGTACCAGATCCCTTCGTCGTCGGCCAGGTCGCCCTCTTGAGCGTGCCGCAATCGCACCCACAGGCTATCAACGCCCACGTCCAGCGGGTTGGCGATACGCCAGATACTCTCGTCGTCCAAAGCGCCGCTGTAAATAGCCACTTCGTCCAGCAGGCCGTCAAAATAACGACCACCTAACGCTTGCCCCACCTCAAGCTCCCCTGTGCCGCTAAAGACATCGTGGCCCGTAACGGCCAGTTCAAGCTCGCCGTTGATAAAGAGGGCTTGTTCGCCACTATCCAGGTCGTAGCGCCAGGCCAGGTGAACCCATTGGCCGGTGCTCAAGGTGGTGGTGATGCCGGTGGTGTCGTCGCCCGTAAATCCCAGGTGCGGCTTGCCGTCTCGCAGGCCGACGAACAAGCCCTGATTGGCAGAGTTGATTCCGGCCCCCAGCACGGCCCGGTCGCCGCTCAGGTCATCGGCGTTCAACCAGGCCATAGCGGTAAAGCTGTCGTCGTACAGGCCCAGGTGCTCGGTGACAGACACAGCTGCAGTTCCGTAAACACTCAGGCCGTCGTCTACGCCATCAAAGCGCAGGGCGCTGCCATGCTGACCGCTCTGGCCCGCTGCGGGGCAAGCCGCGCCGCTGCACGTAGCCGCAAAGTGGTTGCCAGAGCCATCGCCAAACTCGGTTGCGCCCGCGGCCTCTTCAAAATGCAGGTGCAGACGGCTGCTCTGCGGCTGATGCAATATATCGCCCACGGTCCCGCTCAACACAGAGGTGCTGGAGGTGATAAAGTAGGTCGAGATAATCAGATCGGCATAAGGGCCATAGCCATCCAATTGTAGGTTGGCGGTGGTAGTGATGGGGTTGCCTACCTGATCCTGGGCATTGAGAACGAGGTCATAGTCTCCATAGGGCTTGACGTTGGGAATGGGATAGTCAAGCTGCCAATCGCCCGCGCTGATTTGCGCCTGTTGCAGGCCAGCGATTGATTGCCCACGCCAGTCTTGCAGTTCTACCAGCACGGCGTTATCCGAGACGCCGCTTTCGCTATCGGCAATAGTGCCGCTCAAAAGGAGAGAATCGTCAACCTGCTGCACGGCGCTGGTCAAAGCAGCGTCAACGGTTACGATTGGCGGGGTGTTGTCCACGATTATTTCGCGGCTCACCTCGCCGCTGGCGTTACCAGCCGAGTCGGTAGCCCGCAAATAGACCCAGTGCGAGCCAGGGCTGACGGCGTCATAGGTGAAAACCCAGGCGCTTTTGTCCTGTGTGGCCGCTGTCCAGTCGCCGCCGTCAATTTTGTACTCGACCGTCACGATGGGCGAGGTGTCGTCGTGGGCATCGATGGCCATGATCTGCTCGGTGGTAGAGATGTGGTCGGTGTACAGGGCCAGCGACACCTGCGGCTGGTCGACGTCCACGATGACGGTGTGGTCCATAGCCACGTCGAACCAGGCGTTCTGGTAATCGTGTAGCGCGGATACTTGATCTGCGCTCAAGGCTCCGCCGTAAATTACTACTTCATCCAGGTTGCCCACCAGATTTTCGCCAATCACCAGATCAGAGGGGGCGGTACAATCTGTGCGCCAGGTAATGTCCTCATCGAAAACGCCTTTTAGTTGACCGTTAAAATAGACTGCCAACCCGTCTGCGGCCAGGTGGGTGATCATAAGGTGCTGCCATTGATTTTTGCTGAACAAGCCATTGATGGTCTCGAAATGAGTGAACATACGGTATACTGTTTCTGGCTTGGTACACGTGGTGGTCACGCCTACTATTAAATTGCCGTCCGAGTCAATAAAAGCTTGAAACCTCTCGGCGTCATTGCTTGCGTTGCTGTCACTGATCTGGAATAAAAGGATATCTGATTGGGCAAAGGCGCGGGGATTGACCCACATGCCTACGCTAAAGTTGTTCTTGTTCAACTCGGCCACGCCAGACATGGTCAAGGAATCGTCACCGTCAAAGACCAGCGCCTCGCGCATCTGGCCCTTGTCGCCCGCGGCGGGGCAGTCAACACAGTCGGCGCTATAGGCATACACGCTGTCATTGCCAAAACTCTGCGCGTTCAGGTTTTCGTCCAGGTGCAGGTTGACGATGGGCGCTTGCAGCATATAGTCCTCTACTTCATCCACGTCCAGCGCCCGCCGGACGATGCTTAAATCGTCAATCAGGCCGTCAAAATAGCTGTCGGGGTTGTTGATGGAACGCCCAATTTCCACTGTGCCGGCGCCCACAAAGGCGGATTTACCGCCTTCACTGGTGTCCAGCACGCCGTTGACATAGATGGACTGGGTGCTGCTGTCTTTGTCATACACCCAGGCCAGGTGATACCAACGCTCTGTTTCCAGGGTCGTAGCGCCCGCGGTGTCGTTGCTGAAAAAGCCCATATACGGCTTGGCGTCACGGATTATCAGGTGCAACCCCTCGTTTGCGGCCTGGGTAGGGGCGCCCAAGATGCTGCGGTCGCCGCTCAGGTCGTCGGCCTTGATCCAGGCCAGTACGCTAAAGCTGGTGTCGTACAGGCCCAGCAGGTCTGTGGTGGCCTCGACGGTGGCGTAATCGGCCACGCCATCGTAGCCGTCGTCGTCGGCCACGCCGCCGTCAAAGCGCAGG